>CANFXY010000134.1 GCA_947451105.1 Bacteroidota bacterium
AACTGCATAATTTTCCAATTCATTGTTCATAGCATTACAAAGGTAAAGCCTTTCAAACGCAAAATCATTGTTTGTGGAATTGATATAAATCACTGAAATTGCAATCTTTCAAACGACAAATGAACAAACGTGAATTCATAAAAACCTTAGGTCTCGCAGGCATCGGACTGCCCTTTGTTTCGTCGGCCCAAATCCACAATTTTCTATCTTTTAACATGAGCGACAAGCAAAAGCAAGGCAACGATTTCTGGAAAGAAATGCGCAAGGCCTATACCCTCAAATCCGAATACATCAACCTCGAAAATGGGTATTACAATATTTTGCCTCAAGCCACCCTCATTGCCCAATGGAAACAGCTGCAAACGCTAAACCTTGAAGGCTCTTATTACATGCGCACCCGCATGGCCGAGGACAAACAAAATACCCGCCAAGTTCTCGCCGATTTTTTACAATGTCCTGTTGAGGAAATCATCATCACCCGCAATACCACCGAGTCTTTAGATACTGTTATTTGTGGCTACGATTGGAAGCCAGGCGATGAAGCCATAATGGCGGAACAAGAATACGGTTCTATGCTCGATATGTTCAAACAACAAGCCAAGCGCTATGGTATGTTGAACAAGTACATTAATCTACCTCTCAATCCGTCGAGCGACGAAGAGATTATTTCTTTATACCAAGCGGCCATTACACCCAAGACCCGTATCATATTGGTCAGCCACATGGTGAATATCACGGGACAAATACTGCCCATTCGAAAAATCTGCGACATGGCCCACCAGCATGGTGTGAAAGTTATAGTAGATGGAGCGCATGCCGTTGCCCACCTCGATTTTAAAATTAGCGATTTAAATTGCGACTATTACGGCGCCAGTCTGCACAAATGGTTGGCCGTTCCATTAGGCGCGGGACTGCTATACGTCAAGAAAGAAAACATCAAAGACCTTTGGCCTTTGTTTGGTGAATCAGGTTACAGCGATACCGATATACGCAAACTGAACCATACAGGCACTTACCCTATACATTCAGAATTAACCATTCCTGCTGCCATACAATTTCATCAAGCCATAGGTAGCAAGCGCAAAGAAGAGCGTTTGCGTTATTTGCAACGCTATTGGAGCGATCAAGTGCGCGGGTACAAAAATATAGTACTCAACACCCCCGCAGCGGTAGAACGTTCCTGCGGTATTGCCAATGTTGGGGTTACAGGGTACAAACCAGCAGAATTGGCCAAATATTTACTCGATACTTGGAAGATATGGACCGTTGCGATTGACAATGTCGGTGTGCATGGTTGCCGCATTACACCGAATGTGTATACCAATACCGACGATTTGGATATTTTGGTAAAAGCCTTAAAAGCTGCTGCAGATGCAAAGGGCTAAAATCAACATGCCGTTTGCTTTTCTTCACTTTGGCGCGTATGTTTGTAGCAAGATGCACAAGGCCATTACCATTTTGTTTTTCACTTTATTTATTAACGTCATATCGGCGCAGCGGGTTTATTACCCAGTGGAATCTTGGCAATACTGGCAGGCTTACCGCAACAATTTTACTGCTTGGAAACACGTGAGAACAGATGGTAATTTCAACCGATTTGCCCGCCCACTTTACCAAATAGTGCACGACACCGATAAGGTTATTGAGATAGTTGACGAACAGCAGTCATACAGCAAGCCCTTGTTCAAATATTTTTACCAAATGCATGATGCCTTTTATAAAGTGCAGGAACCTGAACAATATGCTTTGATTGTCAACCCTGTTTTTCATTTTGCCTCAGGCCGCAGCGATACATCAATGCTTTACCGCAATACCCGAGGAGCGGAGATATTGGGCAATATTGGTGGCATGGAACGCGGCATTGGTTTTTATACTTATTTCACCGAAAACCAAGAGCAATACCCCATTCAATACAGGGCTTTGCCTGATTCTTTGAATTTTGTGCCCAATGAGCTTTTTTACAAGCCATTTAAGAAAAAAGGGGCGGTCGATTATTTTCAAGCAAGAGGCTATGTTACTTTTAGTGCAGCCAAAAAGATTGTTAAATTTCAATTTGGTCACGACAAAAACAAAATTGGCTGTGGTTACCGTTCGCTCATTTTAAGCGATTACGCCCCACAGTATTTGTTTTTCAAAATCAATACCGATGTAGGAAAGGTGCACTATCAAAATTTGTTTACCCAGTTTACCGACAACGGTCCCGTTTTAAGCAATGTATTATACGGGAAAAAATACGCTGCGTTTCACCGCTTGAGTTTCGATCTTAGACCAAACATCAATATTGGCATCAACGAAATGGTAGTCTTCGACCGCATAGACAGCACGCAATCCAATCAGTTTGACTTTAATTACCTAAACCCTGTAATTTTTTACCGTTCCATTGAATCCAATTTGGGTAGCCGCGACAACAGTTTGATGGCCCTCGATTTTTCTTGGAGAATTAAATACCGTTATGTGGTTTACGGGCAGCTATTGGTCGATGAGTTTAATTTAAAGTATATCAAAACCGAACCAAATTGGTGGGGTAATAAATACGGCTACCAATTGGGGGTGCGTGGTATCAACGCGTTCAAGATCAAAAACCTCGACCTCTTGGCCGAATACAACCATGTTCGTCCTTATACTTATAGCCACAAAAGAACAACCCAAAGCTATTCTCATTTCAACCAAGCCTTAGCCCATCCTCTGGGGGCTAATTTTAGCGAAGCCATCTTTGAGGTCAAATACAGTTTGGGTCGAAAATGGTATTTGCAAAGCAGCTTAATTTTTGCACGGACTGGCAGAGATAGTTTTTTAAATGGCAGAAATTACGGAGGCAACATCTTGCAATCATACGATCGTCGAGCAACCGAGTTTAATTCAGTTATGTACATGGGTAAGCGCAGCGATTTGTTTTTATACGACCTAAGCATTAGCTATATGCCGCGCTACAATTGGTTTGTAGATGCGCGCATCAATTACCGTCAGTTTGCTGGCAACAACAATCTGTTTTTCAGTCTAGGTTTGCGTATAAACGCCGATTTGCGCAAATTCGATTACTAGGGTTAAACCATCCTAAACCTTAAATTACGTATCTTTGCAGCCATGTTACAGATTGGCAAATACCATACACTAGAGATTCTTAGACACGTGTCACCAGGCTTATTTTTAGGCGATGGCGACGGAAATGAAGTGTTGTTGCCAAACAAATACATGCCCGCCCATTACGAAATAGGCGATAAAATCACCGTTTTTGTTTACCTCGATTTCGATGAAAGGGAAGTGGCCACCACCATCAAACCGCCCATTACTCTAAATGGATTTGCCATGTTAAAAGTGAAGGATGCAAACAGCGTTGGAGCGTTTTTAGATTGGGGACTTGAAAAAGATTTGTTTGTTCCCTTCAAGGAGCAAATGAGCAAAATGCGTGTTGGTGCATACTATTTGGTGCATTTGTACGAAGATGTTGAGACAGGCCGCTTGGTGGCTTCTCAAAAAGTTAGGAAGTTTTTAGACAACCGCGAATTGGATATTGAAGAAGGTGCGGAAGTAGACATTATTGTGGCCAACGACTCAGAATTGGGCGTTAACGTGATAGTCAATCAAAAATATGCTGGTTTAATTTACCACGATGAAGTCTTCCAAGAACTGCGCAGTGGCGACCAGTTGAAGGGTTATTTGAAAAAAATTAGAGAGAACAACAAATTGGATATTTCCTTGCAGGCCAGCGGCTACCAGCACGTTGAGCCCAATGCAAATAAAATATTGGAAGAAATGCGCAGACACAATGGCTATTTAGCCTTGCACGATGGCAGCGATCCCCAGGACATCTACGAGCAATTGGGCATGAGCAAAAAGACCTTCAAAAAAGCCATCGGTTTGCTATACAAGCAAAAGTTAATTGTGATGGAGGAGGCGGGAATACGCTTAGTTTAGGGGCTAGGGTTCTCACCTTCGTTTCACTTTGGTGAGCGAAGTAGGGTTTAGGGTCTAGTTTTTTAGGTAATTTTTGGAGTGACTAGTCCTAACATAATTTAACAGTTTAATTCATTAATCCTGTAATTAGTTTACAATCGAACATTAATCCTGTATTGGGTTTACTAAAGTATGATTTTTTTATAATAATTCTTCTTTAGCCATTTAGTCTCTAACATGTTTTTAGAATGTCTTGTCTTGAAATAAGCAGATACTAAACCCTAGCCCCAAACCCCTATACCCTTTGACTCCAATACCTTCCTGTCACCAAACCCATGACCAAACCGCCGGATAGAATGAGGGATAAATTAAGGACAAACCTAAACCAAATCGGTGCGTGTAAGTGTTTGGTATAATCAACACTAAATACCGTTAAGGTTGCTAAACACCAAGCCAATACAGATAGCAGTATCCATAATTTTTTTCTTCTATCAAGTCCCAAGTAGCGGCTTTGAAGTATGCCGCTTAATAAAGAACCACTCAGCATGCTAAAGGGCAGTTTATGCGCTAGCATAGAAGACGGTATTAGGTCGAATACAATAAAACACAAGCCCATGCCAATGATGGCTGAGCTTATCCATTGAAATCCAATGTTAAAATGTTTTCTTAGAAGTATCCATTGCATAAATGAAACACCAGCACCTATGCCAATGCCTAAGTAAAACTGCATATTCTCAATGCCTATCGAGTCTAGCACCCCTGAAAGTACAATGATGAATACAGCACCTAAAAACCAACCAATAAAGTTATAGGCTATCCATTGTTTGAATTTAATTGTTTGTGTCATATCCATGCAGTTTTCAAATAAACGGAATTTTCCTCAATTCAAAAATGAGCATACGCAGGCATAAAAAAAAAGAGGACCAAAGGTCCTCTTTTTTTAATATAGTATATTTTTCTTATTTGCTAATAATCGTAAACATGTGCCAGATTATCGAATTGTTGGCGTTGTTGGTGGGGAACTTAGCGAAGCGCTTTCACGAACTAAGCAACGCGTTCTCACGAGCGAAGGGAGTAACTTGCGAGTAACTTAGCGGAACGAAGAGTAGCGATCTCACGAGCTTGCGAGTATTCCAACAACATGTTTGTCGTTCCCATTTTTTTGGCACAACGGGATGACTGTTTGTTGTTATAGTAGAGACAGGGCATGCCCTGTCTCTACTGAATAACGGTTAATTATTCTTCGCTGGCCTAAACGGTCTCAAGAAACTCAACAACGGATAGATCTTTCTGGTTTGTATCCACACCTTGCCTTCACCACTGAAGCGGCAAACAAATCCCTCGCCACTAAAGAACAACGATTTGTAACCACCTACTTTTGATACGCGGTAATCGAGACCTTCGGTAAATGCAACAATATGTCCTGTGTCTACCACATATGCGTCTTTCACGTCGATGGCCATAATGCCACCGTAGCTGTTAAACCATAAATCGCCAGTTCCAGAAACCTTGATTAAAAACAAGTTCTCGCCAGAGAAAAAACCTTTGGTTAGTCCTTGCCATTTGGTCTCAATTTTTAGGGCTGGATCAGCCGCTACAAAAGCGCTGTTTTGCAAGTAAATGGTTTGGTTGTCTAAGTATACATGGTCCATGTCGCCGGGCGCAGATGGCGCAATGGTCATTTCTCCACTTCCATTTTGTGCAGTAAATTCGTTGATAAACAAAGATTCGCCGGTAATAAAACGGCCTAAGCCGCCTTTGAATTTTGTTTTCATTTGAATATTGGTATCCATAGTAGCCATTGCTGAGGCTTCTACTTTAAGGGTTTCACCAGCAGGAATTCTAACGGTTAGAAAACTGTAATCTGGTTTATGATCGATGTTGTGTTTGAATTTTTCTTCCATAAGGGTGTTGATTAACGGGGTTTTAAACTAGGACCTAAAGACGAGCCAAAACTGTTAGGATTATGCGATTGGCACCACACGGTTCCTTTTCCTTTGAAGCGGCATACAAAGCCTTCTCCACCAAGGAATGACGATAACCACGACTCGCCAACTTTGCTGATATTGAATTTTAAACTTGGCTCAAATGCCACAATATGTCCGGTGTCTACAATGTATTCGCCGTCTACTTCAATTGGGTATATCATACCATAGCTGTTTATAATGACTTTGCCAGTGCCGTTTAAGTTTAGCCAAAACAAGCTCTCGCCAGAAAACAACGATTTCATGCCCTGCCAGTTAAAATCTATTTCTATGCCTGGCCCTGAAGCAAGGTAAGAACCTGCTTGTACGATTAAAGATTCGTTTTCCAAGGTTCTTGAAATCATGTCGCCGTGTAAAGCTGAAGCCAAATACACTTCACCTCCATTGCCACTTGCTGTGTAGTGGTTGATAAAGAAATTTTCTCCACTCAACATGCGTTTTAAACCTTTCATTATTCCACCGCCATTCTTTTTGTAGGTGGTGGTTTGCATTTCGATATCATTGCTCATGGCAATCATAGCCCCGCCTTCAGCGGTTAATTGTTCGTTAGGACCCAACTGTACTTTTGCTACAGAACTACCTGGTCTCATTTGTATATCAATTTCCATGTGCTTTGAATTAAATGTTTCTGTTTACCCATTTTGCCAAGCCAGAAAAACTTCTGGTTTGAATAATTACTTTTCCTTGTCCTTTGATGCGCATCACAAAGCCTTCACCGCTGGTGATACTTGAAATGATGTTGCCAGACAATTGTGTTTTGATGGTGAATCCTTTTGGATAAGCCACCAAGTGGTCGGT
>CANFXY010000135.1 GCA_947451105.1 Bacteroidota bacterium
TAAGAATTATCTGATTCAATTTCACAATTTCAATACCGATGATTTTAAATTGGAAAAATTCAACATCCAAGCCAGTATTGACATAGATTCTGTATTCTCATACAAGGGTAGAAATGCAATTAGAACAATAGCTGCCTTTGCAAAAGATTGCTTTAAACTAAATTTGAAAGAAGCTCTCTATCGCACTCGTGTGTTGCTAAACCTTGAAAAAGACCCTAATGATAATTTTGATTTACAAAAGGAATTACTCAATCAGAAGTCTGCCATGTACTTTGTTCAAGTTGGTAACTACGGTCGACTTGACAAAAATATAAGTCCTGAGAATTCTGAATTTCAAATCATCGTAAAAGACCTTAAGAACAAAGGCCATCAAATTGGCCTGCACCCTTCTTTTGCATCCAATAGCAGCTCGGTAATTATTGAAACTGAAAAGTTGAAATTAGAATCTATAATTGGCCATGAAATTTTGCATTCAAGGCAACATTATTTGAAGTTTGAATTGCCCAAAACATATCAAGCGCTGATTGAATTGGGGATTGAAAATGAATACTCAATGGGCTATTCTGAAATCGCTGGATTCCGGGCAGCTACCGCCTATCCGTTCTATTGGTATAACCTAGAATCTGAAAAAACAACAAAACTATTAATACATCCCTTTGTTGTTATGGATGTGGCGTATAAGAATTTCCAAAAAATGACAGTGGATGAGACAATATCTTCGAGTAAAAAATTAAAAGATATTTGCATGGAGTTAAACTTGCCTTTTATTTTTGTATTTCACAATGAATCGTTAAGCAACCATAGGGGTTGGGAGAATTGGGACAAAGTATTTTCTTTTTGGAACCATGAGTGAAATCAAATACATAAAACATAAAAAAATTGACTTCGCTAAATGGGACAATTGTATTGAAGAATCGCCTAATGGATTAATCTATCCCTATAGTTTTTTTTTAAATGCAATGGCCGGAAAGAAATGGGATGCCCTAGTGCTAGGTGATTATGAGGCTGTATTCCCTCTGGTATGGAACCGAAAATTCTTTATTAAATACCTTTATCAGCCATATTTCTGTCAACAACTTGGACTGTTTTCAAAAAATCAAATTTCTGAAAATCTAATAAGCGATTTTATCCATAAAATTCCTTCAAAATTTTTATACTGGAACTTCCACCTCAATTACCAAAATAAGTACTTTAGTCCGAGTGTAAGATTCATCAACCGTACAAGTTTCTGCATCAACTTAAACCAAGAGTATACCGAGATTTACGACCAATACAATGCCGATGCCAAGAAAAATTTAGCAAAATCAATGATTCAAGGTTTCAGTTACCATACAAATATTGAAATTGATACGGTAGCTGATTGCTTTTTCGCAGCCTATGGTCAGCATTACCCAAAAGTTGAAACACTCAAATTAAAAATAAGCAAATGTGCAAGCGAGGCGATAAAACAAAGCAAAGGCTTTAGTAGAGCAGTATTCGGAAATGACGGCAGTTTATGGTGTGCTGGATTCTTCTTTATCTCCAACTATAGAATTCATTATGCAATGGCTGCTCCTACTGAAGAAGGAAAGAAATTCGGGGCAACCCACATCTTAATTGATGAAGTATTAAAGGAATTTTCGAATAAAAAAATGATTTTTGATTTTGAAGGTTCTGACATCAAATCTGTGGCCTATTTTTACTCTAAATTTGGTTCTGTTTCATCGCACTATTTACAAATAATAAAAAACAAATTGCCTTGGTGGTTAAAGTTTTTAAAGGACTAATTTATACATAAGTCTTTTGTTATCAACAATCTTGATAAACAATTGAAGTTCAAGTTTTATATTTTTCGTAGGTTTGCATAAATGAAAATTATTTGCATTGGAAGAAACTATGGATTGCATGCCAAAGAGCTAGGTAATGAAATCCCTGACAAGCCTGTTATCTTTTGTAAACCCGATACTGCATTGCTTAAAAACAACGATGATTTTTATCTGCCAAGTTTCAGCAAAGACGTGCATTATGAAGCTGAAATCGTTGTAAAAATAGACAAAGCTGGAAAGAGCATTCTACCGCAATTTGCTTCTAGATATTATTCTCAAATCACCTTAGGAATTGACTTTACAGCCCGCGATGTTCAGAATGAATTAAAATCAAAGGGCTTGCCTTGGGAACTGGCAAAAGCCTTCGACTATTCAGCAGTGATAGGAAATTTTATTCCAATCAATAAACCCATACAAGACCTGCATTTTCATTTATTGAAAAATGGCAATACCGTACAAAATGGTCATACAGCAGATATGCTCTTTAATGTCGATCAAATCATTGGTTTTGTATCGGAGTACTTTACATTAAAAACAGGTGATCTAATTTTCACCGGAACTCCTGCTGGTGTTGGTCCTGTCGCTATCGGTGATAATCTTAAAGGCTATATAGAAGATGAAGAAATGTTTGACTTTATGATTAAGTGAAATACCCATTACTCTATATAATCCTTGCACTCATTTTAAATGCAAATAACACTTTTGCAGAAGATAAAAAGCCGTATCCAAAAAATGATTTCGGTTTGCCATTTGATGGCAGCAATGAGATTATCGGAACGTATTGCGAACTGCGGCCAAACCACTTTCATGGTGGCTTAGACATACGAACTGGTGGGGTAATAGGCCGACCGGTTCTTTCCGTTGGCGATGGTTATGTTTCCCGCATCAACATCTCAACCATTGGATATGGAAAGGCTATATATATTACCCATCCTAATGGGTACACAAGTGTTTACGCCCATTTAAGTGAATTCCCAGCATCTATACAATGGTTTATCACTAAAAATCAATATCTACATCAACAATACGAAATTGAAATTTTCCCCGAAGCTGATGTGGTAAAAGTTAAACGTGGTGAAGTTATTGCCTACAGCGGTAATTCGGGCGCGTCGCAAGGCCCTCATTTACATTTTGAAATACGCGAAACCAAGTCAGAAGCGCCTGTAAATCCTTTGTTGTTTGGCATCAAAATGGAAGACGATATTGCTCCCTCTATTTTTGATGTATTCTTATACAAACGCGACACCTTGGAAAAATTGTACAATGGCCATTTCCCCTCAATAAGTTTACCAACCTCAAGTGTACAAATTATAAAAAAAGGTAAAAAGAAAAAGAAGATTTTTGTCCCAATTGGTAAGCACTCCATAGCTTTTGGTACATACGCCTTCGGCGCTACCATGCGCGATTATGCGACTTCTATGGGCGACAACAATGGAGTCAATTATGTTCAATTGTATTTGAACGACCAGCTCATTTACGATTGTAGATTAGAGCAATTTATGTTCTCTCAAATGCGTATGCACAACAATTACATTGATTTCAAACGCATGAAACAAGCTGGCACCAAGATGCATAAATTGTTCAAAGACAATGGCAGCACATTAGAATTTTGGAATGAATCTCCAACAAATGGTTGGTTTACCATTGATGACACCATCGCCTATAATTTTAGAATTGTTGCCAAAGATGTTTATGGCCACAGTACGGAAAAGAAGATAACATTATACGGCTCTCCAAATGGTAGAAATGTGATATCATATATCCAACACAGCAAGTCTGCTAGCCTATGTTATGCCAACAAGGACAACTTAATCGCTGTTAACCAAGACTTCAAAATTGGCATTCCTAAAAATGCGCTTTACAGTGATTACCATCTTGGATACCAAAAAAATTATGGCATCAATTATACCATTGGAAACACCTTGGTTCCACTAGATAAAAAGATAGACTTACATTTTAGACTGAGCAATGAAATGGTGAAATACGCCAATAAATTTACAGTCTTTAGCGCCGATGGTAGATCTTATGGAACTGAACTCAGAAATCAAAATTGGGCGGTGGCTTCTGTTAAAGAATTTGGGACCTACCACATTATTCTGGACACAATAAAACCCAATATCACACCCGTTGCAATCAACCGAAATGGTTACTTCTCCTTCCAAGTTTCAGATGGTACCTCAGGTATTAAAGACTTTGATTTTTACATCAATGGACAATGGGTTTTACTCGAATATGATATCGGCTTCATCCATGGCCGAATACCCAATCAACTGATCAGCGGAAAACATTCCATTGAATTGATTGTTAGAGATAACAGGTTAAACGAAAAAAAATTTACAAAAATAATAACTGTCCCATGAGCACGATAGAAATTGGCAAAAAAGCACCCGCATTTAGCGGCAACGATCAAAATGGAGTTAAAAGAACATTAAAAGAATTTGCTGGAAAAAAGCTTGTACTTTACTTTTATCCAAAAGATGACACCCCAGGGTGCACTGCAGAGGCTTGTGACTTAAGAGACAATTACGACAAATTTATTGCTGCTGGATATGCCATTATTGGTGTAAGTCCTGATGAAGAAAAGAAACATCAAAAGTTCATCACCAAATACGAACTTCCATTTGATTTATTAGCCGACACCGACCATTCTATCGCAGAAGCCTTTGGCGTTTGGGTAGAAAAAAGCATGTATGGCAGAAAGTATATGGGTATTGCAAGAACTACCTTTGTAATTGACGAAAAAGGTCTAATTCAAGATATTATTGAAAAGGTGAATACCAAAGACCACAGCAGCCAAATTCTATAACTATTTTACGAATTTTACATACCGATCACCGTCGGTGTTAAACCATGGAATGAGTTCCATGCTTGTTGTAGTTTTGCTTTTAAATTTCCAAGAAATACTCACCCACTCCAATGCTGAGTTTTTCTTAATGTTCAAAATCAATTTGCTATAATCTTCGTTGCATTCCCAAGTTCCAGTAAAAGTATCTGTACTGTTTCTTGCTTCAAATGGGCCATCGTAATACGTGTTTTTATACAACTTAAAAGTATAATCAGCATACATAGCCGTGGTATCTCTTCCTTCAAATTTGGCTTGAAATACACGTATGTCCTTATTTAGAATATAGTCTTCAAAAAACTTATTCATGGTTGTAGGCTCATAAGCTTTCTGTGCAATTATTTCCTCCTTCTTTTTGCATGAGTTCATACCCATTACAAACAAGAAAATTGATAGAACGAATATTAAATTTTTGAGTTTCATTACAATTCTTTGCGCAACCTAGCTACAGGAATATTCAATTGTTCTCTGTATTTTGCCACAGTACGTCTAGCAATATTATAACCTTTCTCTTTTAACAAATCCATAAGTGCCTCATCTGTCAATGGCTTCTTCTTGCTTTCACCATCAATAGCATCACTCAGAATTTTCTTAACCTCTCTATTACTCACCTCTTCACCACTCTCATTCAATATGCCTTCGCTAAAGAAATATTTCAATGGATAAATGCCAAAATCTGTTTGTACATATTTGCTGTTTGCTACCCTTGAAATGGTAGAAATATCCATTTGAATTTTATCGGCAATGTCTTTTAAAATCATTGGTTTCAAAGACATTTCATCGCCGTATAAGAAAAAGTCTCTTTGAGCTTGTACAATAGCCGTCATGGTTAATTGCAAGGTTTGTTGTCTTTGCTTAACACTGTCGATAAACCATTTGGCACCATCCAACTTTTGTTTAATGTATTGAACGGCGTCCTTTAAATGCTTGTCTTTACCTGCATCCTTATCGTATGCCTGAAGCGTTTCACTGTATGAGTGGCTCAATTTAAGCTCTGGCGCATTCCTTGAATTCAATATTACACGCAACACACTGTCTTCATTAATCACGGTAAAATCAGGAATAATGTATTGGGAAACCGATTGTGATTGTGATTGCCCAGGTTTTGGATTCAACTTAGTGATCTCAGTCAAGGCACCTTTTAAATCATCATCGTTAATTTTTAAAGCACTTTTGATTTTATCGTAATGCTTTTTAACAAATGCTTCCATGTAGTCGGCAATAATCTTTTCAGCTAAATCTAAAGCCTTATTCCCTCCGTAATCTTTTTTATACAATTGAAGCAACAAACACTCTTGTAAATTTCTTGCGCCTATGCCGGCTGGGTCAAAATTTTGAATCTTGGTTAAAATTCTCTCCAATTGTTCTTCCGTCGTGCTAATGTTTTCTGTAAAAGCCAAGTCGTTGACAATTGCACTCAATTCACGTCTTAAATAGCCATCCTCTTCAATATTACCAACGATATGCATAGCCAATTGAAGGTCTATTCCTTCTTCAAAATTTGCATGAACTTGGTCGACTAAAAAATCATAAAAGCTCTGCTGATAAGCAATCGGCATTTCTTTTTGCTCTTCATCTCCATAATCATCCGTCATTTTGAAGCTGGCACTGCTGTCATCTCCGCTTAAAAACTCAGAAACATTAAAGTCGTCATTGTCATAAGAATCTCCAGTATTAAAATCATCATTCAAAGAATCTTCATTGCTAAACTCGTCTTTTTTCGTTTCAGATCCGGTAAACGTAGTAGGGTCCATTTCATCTTCTCCCTTCTCCAGCGCAGGATTATCCAATAATTCTTGTTCCACTCTTTCTTCAAAATCAGCTGTTGTCATTTGCAACAATTTGATGAATTGAATCTGCTGTGGAGACAATTTCTGGAGGAGCTTTTGACTAAGGGATTGCTTAAGCATTATGAAATTTTCTCTTTAATACTGAAATTATGTGCAAAGTAAACTAATTTTGCAGTTTATTAAAAAGAAAACATTTAAA
>CANFXY010000136.1 GCA_947451105.1 Bacteroidota bacterium
AAATTCGAGCATATAGAAGAACTCGATGCCACCTCATTGACCGAAAAATCAGGAAACACCATAGACCGTGAACAGCTGCTGCCTGTATTGCTTGAAAAAATTGAAAGCAATTATTTGTTGCTTCTAGCTGGTCACAAGGAAACCGTGAATAAGCAATTTGACGAAGCGCTTTTATCGCATCAAGAAATTTCAGAATTTAATGGACAAAATGGTAAATTTGAAGCCATGGTAATGGGCTGCGATGCGGATGGCCGTTTGTTGTTAAAACACCAAGATGACAGCATTCAAGCCCATGTACACGGTAGCATAAAACAAATTATACATGCATAGAGGGGTTATTGATATTGGCAACACACGCATAAAAGCGGCAGCATTTAATTCGAATGGTGAATTGATCCGCAAACAATATTTCGATGACTTAAACACCTGCTACCAATGGTTTAAGCAAGAAAACATCCACCGTGTTATCGTTTCATCCGTTGCCCAAGCCAGCACCGACCATGTTGAAGGTTTTGAAATACACCACTTAAGTTATTTGTCCAAACTTCCATTTAACAACCAATATGAAAGTAAGGAGACTTTAGGGGTCGACCGCATTGCAGCGCTTGCCGCAGCAGCGACACAATTCCCAAAGCAAGCCAGTTTAATCTTTGATATTGGCACCTGCATGACCATCGATTTCCTTGACCCTGAATTGAATTACAGAGGTGGAAACATTTCTCCAGGTATTGAACTGCGTTTAAAGGCCATGCACCAAATGACGGGAAGATTGCCCTTGGTCAATGTAAATGAAGCTTCTGGAAAAATGGGAAACAGCACAAGGCAAGCCATGGCCAATGGCGTGCTAATAGGTATGCAACATGAAATAGAAGGCTATATCAACAACTATGTCAGCAAGTATCCAAACCTGCAAATTATACTCTGTGGTGGCGATTATACCCATTTTGTTATCCCGTCTAAATACAAGATATTTGCGAACGAAAACTTTGTCCTTGAAGGTTTACATGCCCTGTTATTACTGAATGAAAAATAAAAAAAACGCTACCATCTGTTTCTTCCTGATTTGTTTCAGCTACAGCTATGCTCAAAACAACACCAGTTCACCTTATTCAACGAGAGGATTTGGAGAAATAGAACAATTTTCAAATGCCTACAGCCGTGCATTAGGCGGTGTGAGCAATGGCATTAGAACCAGCAGAACCATTTCATTGTCTAACCCGGCATCTGTAGGTGCGATGAAACAGGTATCTCTTGATTTTGGATTCAGGGCTCAATACAGCAAGGTGTATACCGACAGCAGTGCCAGAACCAATTACAATGGCAACTTTAACTATTTCGGTTTGGCCTTCCCTGTTTACAAAAAACAAATTTTAAAGGACAGTTCTAAAATCAAAAACCAAAACAAATTATACAAAGAATACCGCACTTTATGGGCTGTCGCTTTTGGCATTGCACCTTATTCAAACATCAACGTTTCCTATTATAAAATCCAAGACACCACCTATGGCCAGTTGGGCAATTATTATTCTAAGCGCGGCGGATTGAGCAACTTGTATTTCATTAATGCAGTAAACTTGACCCCTAACTTGTCTTTGGGTTTAAACAGTTCATTTTTATTTGGACAAAGCCGTTCTACCCAAACCTATTACTTGTTTGATACAGGAAAAGCGCGTTCAACCTTTTACGAGAAGAATACCCAATTAAACGGATTCAAATTTGATTTAGGCCTACAAGGTGAGCGCAACCGCGACACCATTGTTCGCCATGATTCTATATTGGAAGGCGGCAAAATGATTTACAAAACCTTCCGTTACCCAGTGCGCTTTGTATATGGCGCAACCATTAGCAACCAAGCAGGCATTCGCTACAACGAATACAGACAGGTCTTAAATATCAGCAACTACTATACAACGGCAAAGAAAGATACGGTTTTAAACGAGAACAACTTGAAAGGCAGAACGCATTTACCCATGGGTGTCTCTGCAGGATTTAGCGCAACGTTTAATAAATTATGGATGGTAGCAGCCGATTACCGAACCGACATGTGGTCGAAGATCGACAAAAAACTCTTCAACGATTCATTTGGCAACAGCTCTCAAATCAGTATAGGCTTTGCATATAGGCCCGACCCAGACGTCGATTTCTCTGAAAGTGTGAAAGCAAAAGGCAAGCGAAAAGCGCGAATTGAATACCGTTTGGGCTTTAGAATGTTAAACACGGGCTATTTGTTTAAAGACAACAAAAACCAAATTTCTCCGCTTAAAGAATACGGGATTAGTTTTGGCTTTGGCGTACCAAAAACCAGAACCGATGTTGACGGCAGAAATAAAATCTTATTGAAGTCGCTGTTCAACTTTACCGCAGAATATATTCACCGTGGCAATACCTTAAATGGCATGTTGGCAGAAAACCTATTTAGAGTAACCATCGGTTTTACCTTGGCTGACAGCTGGTTTAAACAAAGAAAATTCTATTAAGACTTCGGCCTTGCCGCTTAAGAAAATATAAAATGAACAAGCTGCTTTATTTATTCTTTGGCACCATTCTTTTAGCTTCTTGCGGCGACTATGCCTCCAAGAATGTGGCAAAAATGCTACAAGCAGACACCTTATTGTTTACCCAAGAGGGCAAAAACGTAACCATCAACTACAACGATTCAGGACGCTTGAAAGCGAAGATATTTGCCAAACAACTGATCGGATACAAGAAAGATGGCAACGACATCGTGCGCATGCCAAAAGGCGTAACGGGTAAGTTTTACAACGATGAAGGCAAGGTAGAAAGTTCTTTAAGTGCAGAAAAAGGCATCTCTTACCAAACACAAAAAATTACCGAGGTAAGCCAAAATGTAGTGGTGATGAACAACAAGGGCGAAAAACTCAACACCGAAAAATTAATTTGGGACCAAAGAAAACAAATCATTTACACCGATAAATTTGTGCGCATTACCACGAAGAATGAAATACTCACCGGCGAAGGCATGGAGAGCAAACAAGACTTCAGCGATTGGGTGATACGAAAACCTAGAGGTGTTATAAGTATTCAGGACTCAACAAAAAAAGATAAATAATGGACAAAAAATCCTTAGTCAGCAAACAGATCGTTATCGTTCTTTATATCATGGCAGCGGCCATTTCATTTATAGAAGCAATGGCACAATACAAGATGGGTGGATTCAGCAACTGGAAGTTCTACCTGGTGCTGGTGGTTTTTATCGCCTCAGTAAGTATGTATTTTATCAAGAAAAAACAGCGCTTCCAAGAAAAACAATAAGTAATCGCTAATCTTAAAATTTCTTCTTCAGGCCTTATAGACCAAATCACAAGATTTAGACTTATTTTTGTTCTGTAAACATCAATTGACTTGGCTGATGCATAAACAGATTGTACTCTATTTTGTGTTCTTTTCCCTGAATGTCATTTGGGCACAAAACACTTGCATGGTCAATCTGTGGTCAAATGGCAATTTCGAAAAACCAAGCAATGCCTGTTTAAAAGTCAATCCGCTTAACAACACCAGCAATCCTCCCCCATTTACCGGAAACACAGTATTCAGATGGAGAGCCAACAAGTCTTTACAACCCTTATACCTTGAAGAAGTAAAAAAAGACAAAACCCTAGGCACGCCACTTGGGCATTATTTGTATGTCGATCCGCGCAATAAAAGCGGCTGGGACTATGAATTTTACCAGAGCATTCAAGTTGAAGAAAACACCACCTACACCTTTTCAATGTGGTATTGCTCTATGAACAAACCAAACTTAACGCCTGCTCCTGTTCGCTTAAAAATAAACAATGACATACTTACCGTTTTAACCATCAGCAACACACCAAATGTATGGAAGGAGATCAAGGTAACATGGAATTCGGGCAACAGCACCACCGCCATCGCCAAATTTGAAACCTATTCATCCACCATTATGGGTTATGATTTTGCAATTGATGATATTTATTTTGGAGCAGGCAAACTCTTATCAGATGCAGGAAGAGACACCACCATATGCGAAGGTGAACAGCTTAAGCTCGGCGGAAATATTCCTGGAAACCTAGGGGTGATTTGCAACACAGGCTACGCCTACGAATGGCAACCAGCCAATTACATTTCGGGCAACAACAAAACAGGGAATCCACTCACCTTACCCCTTAACAACAAGCTTCAATTTTATTTAAAAATTATAGACAACGATAGCAACATTTGCATAGATACCGTTCAGGTGGATATAAAACGCAAGCAAAAGCAACATTTAGACCTTTTCAGAGATACACAAATTTGTTTGCCCATAAATTACCAATTGACACTGAACCCAAAATACAAAATCATCAAATGGGACGATGGCAGCAAAGCCTATGCCCGCAGCATCAAAGACACAGGCTTGTATTGGATCAACTTCCAAGCACAATGCGTTGAGTATTCAGATTCTATGCATTTAAGCCATTATCCAATCTTAATTCAATTAAGGATTAATGACACAATTGTTTGTGCGAAAAACGGCGTTTTGTACAATTTAAATGGGCACAACCTTGCCGCTAAATTTTCTTGGGGTGACATGGGCAAATCAAAAATCCGTCTTTTTACAACACCAGGCATTTACAGTTTTAAATTTACGGATCAATGCAAAACACTTGCAGACACTTTTGAACTTAAATTCTTTGATGAAACATTTGAGGTCTTACCCAACAAACTGAATATTTGTCAAAACACCTCTAAGTCAATTCGCATTCCATACAAACACCAATCTATTGTCTGGAATGACGGCGATACCAGCCATTTAAAAAGTTTTGGCGTCAAAGGAAAATACACGGTAAGAAACAGTATTTGTTCCATGAAAACCGACAGTATAGAAATCGATTATTTCATTACCAATCCTATATACATTGGGCAAGACGACAGCATTTGTTATTCAGAAAGGTTTGCAATTAAAGGTCCAAGCGCAAGCAATTATTTGTGGAGCACCGGAGAAACCACCCAAAACATTTCAGTAAACAAACCTGGCAAGTATGTGTTGACCATCGAAGACAGCAACACCTGTCTTGTAAGCGACACCATACAACTGATGCAAAAGAAAGGTGATTTTACCTTGTGGATACCAAACGCTTTTACGCCAAATGACGACGGCATGAATGACCGCTTCCCTGAAAACGAAATGAAATTCGGGGCTGAGATAAGCATCTATTCACGCTGGGGCGAATTGATTTGGCAATCAGATGGCTACGATACTTGGAATGGGAAGTTGAGTAATGGAGAGACCAGCAGTGACAATCTATTCTTGTATTACATCAAATACAGAGATTGTCAAAAAATCCTGCGTGTTAAAACAGGAACCTTCTATTTATTGCAATAATTAGCGCGTCCAAATTCGGTTCCACAATTGGGCAAGCGCTATTTTAAACATAGGCTTGCTTAATTTCGGCCTTACCGTATGCAACTCTACTGTATTCCCTTTTTTCTGAAGCTGTTGGTAGAACACAAAGGCCTTTGAAGGCTCCGTTTCGGCGTAATTGGCCCTTCCCCATTTCACGATGTAAACATTTAAAGTAGAGTCATTAGGCTTTTCCAATAAATAGGCGCCTTGGCTAAACCATTTCAAGGTATTGAGGGCCTCCCCTTCGAACCCTTTTTCAAGCTGTAAATTTCTAGCGTATTTTACAAAACGAATGGTATCCGGCTGAGGAGATTCTAAAACAGAATACTCGCCCATATAAATGCTGCTGTCGCTGATGCCCATGCCTGCCCATAAGGCATTGTTAAAGAAAGTCGGGGAAGTGCTGATAAATGAATAAGGGTAATTGTTGGCTTGCATTGAACTCGAAAACTTGTGGTGAACAAAGCCCTTTACCCCAAAGGTTGCCAGCATATAGGCTGAACTAATATAAACAGAACGCCAAGCCCATTTCAAACGGTTTGGATTGTCGCGTTTTAAAAACAAACAATACATTAGAATGCCCATAAACGGCAAGGTATAAGCGGGGTCAATTACGGAGATGTTGTTAAAGCCAACAGGTGTGCTTGAAAACGGCAAAAACAAGCGGGTACCATAGGTGGTAAATGCATCAAGTATGGCGTGGGTAGTAAGTCCCAAGCCCCACAGCAAATACCAATCTTTAAAGGTATACTTTTGTTTGTAGGCCTTAAAACAAAGCCAAGCCAAAGGAAAAGCGATGAGAACATGAACGAATAAAGCGTGCGAATAACCGCGGTGCAAGGCTATTTCAGACAAATCGTCTTTGTACCAAAGGGACAACAAAACATCTAAATCGGGTAAAGTCCCAGCAATGGCACCAAACAACATGGCTTTATTGCCAGCCTTTTTTCCCAGCGCCACCTCACCTACTGCGGCACCTAAAACGATTTGAGTTAATGAATCCATCTTATAAAGTTTGCGAAAATAGGCAAGAGGATATAAAGCAACAAAGCAGATTTAAGAAAGCAGGGTGCTTTTCGACCACCTGTTATTTATTGGGCATGTATGCCTCTGCCCTTCCAAGAGATCTTAAAGAATTTACCATAGATTAAAACCATGGGCAAATAAAACTGATACAAGGGTAAGAAAAGTATAGACAGGTAATTTAATTTTAAAACCTTTCCCAAACGCCTAGCAAAT
>CANFXY010000137.1 GCA_947451105.1 Bacteroidota bacterium
ATTTAATCGATGCTTTAAAAGACATGATTATGATCTGTAATAAAATTAGCGACAAGGAACATTTAGACCTTAAAATTAAATACGAAGGTTTATTAAAAGCTGAGAAGAGGAAGTTGGAATCATCTAAATAACTAATTGATTAAGCCAAGTAATCCTTGGCTTAATTTTAAAGTATATTAGTTAACATAATATTAATTATAAGACAAAATGAAACATACAAAAACCTATAATAGAATAACTTAGCTTTTACAATAAATGATTGGGATGAGATCAAACGATGCTAAGAATGGTGTATTCTTTCGTGTTAATTAAAATGCTTGAACCCTTTTTAGATTTCATTAATTCTTTTCCAATTGGCGATTGTATTGAAACAGGAAAATAATTTGTACCATTCAAATTAATTGGTTTTGAAAATATTGAAAGAAAAAAAACGCCGTTGCTGGTATAAACCAATGAGCCCAGGCCGATTGATTTCTGTTCCTTATTTATCGAAATATTAAGCAGCACATTTTTTTGATTCAAGATATCGGATAATTGTGCACCCATTTTTTCTTGTTCCAATTGCATCATCGATTTTGATGTGTCGTGTTTATCTCCAGCGGTGCTTTTGGTCTCGTTTGCTGCCGAATCTTTGTACACTTTAAACTCCGATTGCAAAATTGAAATTTTATCGTCTATTTGCTTAAATATTTGTTCAAGAAGTTCTTTTTTGATTTCTATTGACATTATTATAGTTTAATCAATTTAAAAACATCAACTCGATCGCCTGTGCGAATGCACAAGGTGTATACGCCGTCAGGGCATCCAGACAATGACAATTCAATTTGTCCATTACTAATTACCATGACTTTATTTAAAACAATTGAACCTTGGGCGTCGCTTATGGAAATTTCAATGTTTCTTAAACCATTGATGCCGTTGTAGTTAATTGTAAATTTATCAAATATAGGATTCGGGAAAACCATCCATTCTGCCTTCATTTCATTGTTACCACAAGTTCCTAAATCCACCATTTCATTGACTCCATTTTTGCCTTTAATTTTTATCTCACTAAACGTAAAATTATTTTCTATTAAATATTGATACGTTCTATTGCTTGTTGCTTCCAAACTGGCAATTAATTTCCATTCTTTACCATTATATCCTTCTATATAATAGGACAAATACTGCTCATTGTCATAAACCACAAATGTTATTTCTTTTCCTTTTATCGTATTTACGCAATTTAATTCAATGTTTTTTATTGGCAGGCCTATGCAATTGATGTTTACGTATTGAGAATCAATATTTTGACAATTGTTGATCGGGTTAACAACTTTTAATGTCCCTAACAATGATCCTGAAAGTGAATAAAGAATTTGCCCTGGAGAGAACAATCCTAAACCACTTGTATCCATTGGACTTCCACCATTAAAATGCCAAGTGTATCTATAAGAAATACCATTTCTTGAGGTGCTTGACCAAGTTGCTGTATCCATGCAATAAGGGTTACTTGCGGTTACTAACTCAGATTGAGGTAAACTCAAGGCCACTAAATTAACACTATCTCTTTTAATACAAGTGCTTAAAGTATCTGTTGCGGTTAAAATCCAAGCATTGCTTGAAGTTACTCTAATACTTATGGTATCTCGTGTATAACCAGATAGATTCCAACGGTAACTGGTTCTTATGGAATTTGATTTTAATCCTAATTTTACAATAGCGTTCTTACACACCGTGGTATCGCGACCAGCATTTAAAAGTGGTGTACTAAGTTCACTGCTTGAAATTGTATCAAAAATGCCTTGAGATAAATTATAGTAAGTCCCACTCCCACTTGTTTGAAGCTTTAAAGCGCGAACCATATAGACATTACTACCATTTAATGGTGTGTTGTCTTTCCAATATAAATTTGATGTGGTTCCTATTTGGGTAAAAGAACTATCAATATGCTTTGATCTGTAAACATAATACGAATGAACTGCAGTATCACTTGGTGCTATCCAAGTTAATTTAAAAGATAAATTACAACTATCTTGTTTGGCCAATAAAGACCTAGCTGGTTCAACGGGCTGCATTCTAACAGTTGGGTCACCCATTAAAGAAGAATGAATCTGAAATGAATTGAATTTAAAATACGTAACTGGATAAATTGGCAAAGCAAAACCATAAAATTGAGAATAAGCTGAGTCATAATTGTTTTGAGTTTTTAATGCTGAGTAACCTATAGTTTCCCCCAATCCCATATGGTGAAAATACCAATGTGGACGACCACACCAAAACGAATTTAAAACATTGCCTTTGGCTGCCAAAGGTGCACGTAAAAAACTATTTGCTGTGTCCCAATCGCCAAAAAACGAACCAATTAATCCTGTAAACACACTTTTAACTGACTGGCTTGTTGATGCCATATTTGCAGTTGTACCTATCCCCGAACAACTCAAGTATGTACCTGCCCCATTACCAAAGCTCCACAAATAGTCCTTTGTGTTTAATTCGGTTAAGTAATTCAAATTTTTTACCACAGAATCAGCAATTAAAGGAGCCATATTTCTATAGGAACTACTTCCAAAATGTTCATAGATACCTCCGGCATTGATTAAACCAAAATTATCATCGATTAAGCAACGTTCTTTTATTGTGACCAATTTATGTTTAAAACTATGGTTTTTAATAAAATAACGCTTTAACAATTCCCTTTCAATGTGTGCGGTATCAGGAACATCATTTTTAAACAAGCTCATTTCTGACAAATCTATCCTACCTACTTGCAATTTTACCAGTTCATTGAGCTCAGTGATATCGAACTTTCCATCGCTTGGCACATTGCGGTTTGCCGGTCGAACGCCCAAGGTATTATTTACTGATGCATCAGGCCAAGTTGCATTGGTCATACATCCATAATACAAATCTGTTGGCCAAGCACCTTCATGACTTGGCCCTAATCCTGACCAGGCTACATGCTCATCAGGCGGCGGAATGCCACTTGAACCGTTATAGTAATAGTTGCCAGAATAAGGCACTGCAACGTTACCAATTAAGCAAACCGACTTAACATTACTAGGGTCTGCATTGTATTGAGCTACAATGTACGATTTAATTTGAGGCACAGTGGTACTTGGTGAAACCCACTTTACAACGGTTTTCCAACCATCCCCAATTAAGTCATTTCTGTAAGTGCGAATATCATTTTCTAAAAATGACTTATTTGTACTGTCTATTATTAATAGAATCGTGCCCCTTTGGGTAATTGCATTGACTTTGTGCCCTGAGTATGCAAATCCATAAATAGGAACGCCATCTGGACCGTTGTCTTTTTCTACCATATATTCGAAAGCCTTACCTGTAGGTATGGTGTCATTGAAACTACTGTCACTGCTACCTAATATTCGATAAGCATTGCCCCAAGTATGCCTTTCTTTATTCTTTCTGAATACAAATTGATTGGCTGCGTTTGGACTTCGATAATGCCATTTAAATTCTACAATACTTTGTGAGGAGTTGTATACCCTTGACTTACATGTTAGTTCAATAGTGTAAGACCGAATGGCTTGTCCACTAAGGAAATTGTATGTCAGAAGAAGTATGCAAATTGAAAATAATTTTTTATGCAATTGAAAAATTGTATTTGTGTAATGCAAATTTAGAGTAAAAAATCAATAATATTCACTTTTAAATAGTCTATAAGTCTACATTAGTAGACAAAATGATTGCTTATTTCAATAAAACTAAAAGCCATTATATACCAAATGATATTTGCAAAAATTGCGGCTTTAAAATCAAATAATTTAATTTTGAGTGTTTAATGCTAAATGTGAAAATCATACAAAGCATGATTTGTTTTTGTTGAAAACCTTTGCTTTTGAATTTTGTAGACATCAGTAATACAAACAATTACTAGATTTAATATACAAAAAAAATTGTATATAATAAATGTGACAAAGGGGGAAATTGATTTTTTTTTAATTGTATATTTGTACTTCAATCTTTATTAAAATGGAAATTACAGGTAGAATTATTCAAAAACTCGGATTACAAGAGGGAACAAGTGCAAAAGGTGGTTGGAAAAAACAAGATTTCATTGTTGAAACCAGTGAAAAATTTCCAAAGAAAGTTTGTGTATCTGCATGGACAGAAAAAGTTGATGACTTAAACCGTTACAACATAAATGATGAGGTTAAATTATCTGTAAATCTTGAAAGCCGCGAATACAATGGCAGATGGTACACTGACGTAAGATTTTGGAAAATTGAAGCTGCAGGCGCTTCGACAGGAAACCCTCCTGCTGATTCAAATAGAGCAAATCCTGCGCCCCCAGTGTTTGAAGACATGGGCAACTCAAGCAATGATAGCAGCGACGATCTTCCATTTTAATTAATTTAATATGGACAAAAAAAGTAATCTGTTTCTGCACAATTACCTTAACAATACTTCACCTACCGGGTTTGAAACTTCTGGGCAAAAAATTTGGTTAGAATATCTTAAGCCATACATTGATGAGTATATTACAGATGCTTATGGTTCTGTAGCTGGAATAATTAACCCTGGTAAAAAGTACAAAGTTGTAATTGAAGCCCATGCAGATGAGATTTCTTGGTTTGTAAAATACATAAGTGAAGATGGTTATATTTATGTAACCCGTAACGGTGGTTCTGATCATATGATAGCGCCATCCATGCGGGTAAACATTCTAACAGAAAAAGGTCCTGTAAAAGGAATTTTCGGGTGGCCAGCCATACATGTTAGAAACGGCGAAAAAGATATTACCCCTAGCATGGATAATATCTTTATTGATGTTGGTTGTTCAAAAAAAGCTGAAGTTGAAAAACTTGGTATACATGTGGGCTCAGTTGCAGTTTTCGAAGATGAGTTAATGGACCTAAATGAAAATTATCTTTGTGGAAGAGCTTTAGACAATAGAATTGGTGGATTTATGATTGCTGAGGTCGCTCGAAAAATTAAAGAAAAGAAAAAAACACTTCCATTTTCTCTATATATCGTAAATGCGGTTCAGGAAGAAATTGGCCTTAGGGGCGCAGAAATGATCTCGAGGAAAATCAAACCTGATGTTGCAATTATAACAGATGTTTGCCACGATACTCATTCGCCATTATACGATAAAAAGAAACAAGGTGACCAAAAATGTGGTAAAGGTCCGGTTTTAACTTATGGTCCTGCTGTGCAAAATAATCTCTTGAAAATGATTATTGAAGTCGCAGACAAGAAAAAAATAAACTTCCAAAGAGCAGCAGTTAGCAGAAGTACTGGCACTGATACCGATAGCTTTGCCTACAGTGGTGAAGGTGTTCCCTCAGCCCTAATCTCATTGCCTTTGAAATACATGCACACAACGGTTGAAACTGTGCACAAAGACGATATTGAGAAAGTTATTGATTTGATGTACGAATTTATTATTCAATTAAAATCTGGTCATGATTTTAGATACATTAAATAACTAATATCTCTGATACTGTGTTGTAAAAAGTGCAACAGTTTTGTAATTCTATATTTCAAATTATTATTTAAACAAGAAGGGATTATGAAAATTATACAAAATATTTTGAACCGCATTGCAATTCAATTTTTATTGTTAATTTCAAGGCTCCCTCTTTTTATATTATACCTACTTTCTGATTTTTTATATATTGTATTTTACCGATTGATAAAATACAGAATTAAGGTTGTTCGTGAAAATATAAAAAATTCTTTTCCAGATAAGCCAGAAATAGAGCGTATCCAAATTGAAAAGAAGTATTATAAATATTTATGTGATTTGATAGTAGAATCAATTAAAGGGTTTACAATTAGCGAAAAGGAATTGAAAAAAAGAATGACTTTCAATAATTTAGACCTGATTGATCAGCTAAAGAGGGATCAAAAAAGCGCAATTATCATTATGGGGCATTGCGGTAACTGGGAATGGGTGTGTCGATCGGGGCCATTATTTATGCATAATAGATTAGTTGGTGTTTACAAACCATTAACTAATAAACTGTTTGATAAATTAATGAACAAAACTAGAACTGCATATGGTGTAGAACAGATCCCTATGGCTCAAATTGCCCGGTATGTCATGGTTCAAAAAACGCCTTTTCTTTTAATTCTAATTGCAGACCAATCGCCATCGGATAAGGAATCGTCTTATTGGCTAGAATTTTTAAATCAGGAAACAGCGGTGCTACCAGGTGCCGAAAAGCTGGCTTTAAAGTTCAATTTACCTGTATATTTTACACATGTAAATAGCAACAAAAGAGGATATTACACTTGCGATACTAAACTATTAGTAGAGGAAAGCAACAGGACAAGCGATGGTTTGATAAGCAAACTGCATAGTAAGGAACTTGAAGAGAATATCATTAAAAATCCCCATAACTGGCTTTGGAGTCATAGAAGGTGGAAATTAAAAAGAAATAAATAGATTAATCTTAAACGAATTTATTCATTGAAACACAATAAAATATGCTTTTATTTTATTTTTTCAATTAAAGGATTTGCAGTCTGCAAAAACAATTTTATATTTGCATGGTATGGCAATGAGTAAAAAATCACTGTTTGATGAGGCTGAAATAGACCTTAGTACAGTTTGTAA
>CANFXY010000138.1 GCA_947451105.1 Bacteroidota bacterium
ATTGAATTTACCACTAAATATTAGTTCACCACCAAATGTCCCAGCTTCAGGGCCTATGTCAATTAACCTATCCGCAGCCTTCATCATTTCCTCTTCGTGTTCAACAACTATAACGGTATTTCCTATTTTCTGTAAAGTCTTTAATACTTCAATAAGTTTTAATGTATCCTTAGGGTGAAGACCAATACTTGGCTCATCCAATATATACATGCTACCTGTTAAACTGCTTCCTAAAGAAGTAGCTAAATTTATTCTTTGTGATTCTCCACCACTCAAGCTATTGCTTAGTCTATTTAAACCTAAATAACCCAAACCAACATCCTTTAAAAAATTCAATCTATTCTGAATTTCTAAAAATATTCTGCCACCTATGTGCATGTCGTTCTCATTTAGTTTTACCAAATTGAAATAGTGACTCGCCTGATCTACAGACATTAAAAGAACTTCTTGAATGCTTAATAGCTTTGGTATTGTTTTATTGAAATTTTCTGCAATAAGTTTTACGTATGAGGCATCCTTCCGCAGCCTAGTGCCTTTGCAATCAGGGCAAATAGTTTTTCCCCTATATCTGCTAAGCATAACCCTATATTGAATTTTATAAGATTTTTCTTCCAATGTTTTAAAAAAGATATCTAACCCAGGTATTTTTTTATTTCCTTGCCACAGCAAATCTTTTTCCTTCTCATTTAAGTCATGGTAACTTCTATGTATTGGAAAATCGAATTCAATGGCCAATCTTACAAAATCATCTTTCCATTCGCTCATGGTTTCGCCTTTCCATGGCTGAATACATCCTTCGTATACACTGAGTGTTTTATCAGGTATTACCAAGTCTTCATCTATACCAATTACCTGTCCATAACCTTCACAAGTTTTACATGCACCTAAAGGGTTGTTAAAACTTAAGAAATCTTTGCTTGGAATTTCAAAATTGATCCCGTCTGCTTCAAATTTATTGGAGAAATCGTATAAAGTATCTTCAACTTTAATAAAACATGTGCCTAACCCTTCCCAAAATGCGCTTTCAACGGAATCAGCAGCTCTATTTTGAAGATCCTCATCGTCTTTTTGTATAATAAGACGGTCGATGACTAAATAATTCTTTTTAGATTTTAAATCAGTTTTTGGATCTAATTCTGCTATTTTTAATATGCCATTATCTGTAAGAATTCTAACAAAACCTTGCTGGATATAGGTGTTGATGGTATCTTTTTCTTTCCCTTTTTTAAAGTTAATTTCACTTAAAATTAATATACTTTGTCCTTCCTCTAAGGATTTAATGAAATTAACGACATCATCCGTGGTGTGCCTTTTAACTTCTTTTCCGCTAACAGGTGAAATGGTTCTTCCAATTCTAGAAAAAAGCAACTTTAAATAGTCATAAATTTCTGTGCTAGTTGAAACTGTGCTTCTTGGATTTCTGGTATTAACCTTTTGTTCAATTGCAATTGCAGGCGCTAATCCTTCAATAAAATCTACTTCTGGCTTATTCATTCTGCCGAGAAATTGTCTGGCATAACTACTCAAACTTTCTACATATCTTCTTTGGCCTTCTGCAAAAAGTGTATCAAATACTAAGCTGCTTTTGCCACTTCCTGATACACCCGTAACAACAGTAAAACTACCCGATGGAATTTCAACTTGTATGTTTTTTAAATTATGAACCCGAGCGCCTCGGATGATGATATTAGGATATTTAGCCACGTTTTTTGAGTAACATGCAAAGGTAGATTTTTGTTTTGACAATGGAAATTAAACCTAGCATTTTATTTGAGGTTTAATAATCTTCAATATATTTCATATTTTTACGTTGTAATAATATGAAAATTTTAGTCATTATATTTTTCTTAATCTGTTGCAATAATATAGAATACACAAATAAAACGTCGACGTTTTCAGATGATATTATACCTCCAAAAAATTCAATAGACACTTTCAGAATGTCTATAATTGAAAGATATTTACCTGCAGATTCTTGTTTTCGTTTGCCAGTAGATTCAAATTCATTTGCCTTTTATTTACAACATTTGCCGTTGAAAAAGTTCGGGGAATCGGTAAAGTATTATGATGGAACTGTAAAGGAAAATTATAATGTTTATTCTTCAGTTATTGATATGAAGATTTCGAAAAAAGATTTACAGCAATGTGCTGATGCAGTTATGAGGCTTAGAGCTGAATATCTTTACAAACAAAAGAAGTACAATCAAATAAGCTTTTTATTTAACGGTGATAAGAAATACCATTCATATCTTGATTACTCCTCAAATGATCGCTCTTACAATAAGTTTTTAAACTATATGGATTACATATTTTCATATGCTAATACTGGTTCTTTATACAATCAATTAAAATCTATTGAAATTTCAGACATGCAAATTGGAGACGTTTTTGTAAAAAAAGGCAATCCATACGGCCATGCAGTTATTGTAGTTGACATGTGTTGCAATATGAATGGAACTAAATATTTTATGTTGGCTCAAAGCTATATGCCAGCTCAAGAAACCCAATTATTATTGAATCCTAAAAATAATACTGTCTGGTATAATTTACCTTTAGCAGGTGAGGTTCAAACTCCTGAATGGAGATTTTCTGTCAATGATTTAAGAAGATGGTAAAAGGGTTGCAAAATTTGATTAAACTATTATATCTTTGCCCTGCAATTATCAAGAAAAGACGGAGGGAATTGGTCCTGTGAAGTCTTGGCAACCCAATTCATTAATTTGAATTAAAGGTGCTACATCCTGCCTCTTCAAAGAGGAAAGATAATAGTGTGGATCTTGTCGTTAATCGATTTTTAATCCTGCTTTCTTGTACTTGCAAAATTATAAAATGAGCAGAACGATATACCCTTATTTGAGATTAAGTGGACTTGAACCACTAACACAAACTAAAGAAACGAATTTTATTAATATTGGTGAAAGAACCAATGTTACTGGTAGCAGGAAATTTGCTAAATTAATTCTTGAAGATAAATTTGATGAAGCATTGTCAGTTGCTAGACAGCAAGTGGAAAATGGTGCCCAAGTAATTGACATCAACATGGACGAAGGTATGTTGGATGGAAAAGCCGCAATGGTGAGATTTTTGAATTTAATTGCTGCTGAACCTGATATCTCAAGAGTTCCTGTAATGATTGATTCTTCAAAATGGGAAATTATTGAAGCTGGTTTGCAATGCATTCAAGGAAAAGGTATTGTAAATTCAATTAGTTTAAAAGGTGGCGAAGAAGAATTTATTAGGCAAGCAAAGTTATTAAAACGATATGGTGCTGCTACTGTTGTCATGGCTTTTGATGAATTGGGTCAAGCAGATTCATACCAAAGACGAATTGAAATC
This sequence comes from Bacteroidota bacterium, assembly GCA_947451105.1. Taxonomy (GTDB): domain Bacteria; phylum Bacteroidota; class Bacteroidia; order NS11-12g; family UBA955; genus JABMMZ01. The sequence continues at coordinate 3,337 of CANFXY010000138.1, forward strand.
TGTAAAAGAGCCTATGATATTTTAGTTCAACAAGTTAAATTCCCTGCACAAGACATCATTTTTGATCCTAATATTTTAACGGTTGCAACAGGAATCGAAGAACATAACAATTATGCTGTTGACTTCATTAAAGCAACTGCATGGATAAAAAATAATTTACCTTTTGCTAAAGTTAGTGGTGGCGTTAGCAATATTTCTTTTTCATTTAGAGGGAATGACGCAGTGCGCGAAGCTATGCATTCTGCTTTTTTGTACCACGCGATTAAAGCCGGTATGGACATGGGAATCGTAAACGCTGGTATGCTAATGGTATATGATGAGATTCCAAAGGATTTATTAGAGAGGGTTGAAGATGTCTTACTCAATAGAAGAAGCGATGCTACCGATAGATTGCTTGAATTTGCGGAGACTGTTAAGGCGAAGGGAAAGGAGAAAATAGTAGATGATGCTTGGAGAAAAACAAGCGTTGAAGAAAGATTAAAGCATGCACTAATACATGGAATAACTGATTTTATTGATGCAGATACAGAGGAAGCGAGACACTTGTTCGAAAGACCGCTTCATGTTATAGAAGGGCCATTAATGGCTGGAATGAATGTAGTTGGAGATTTGTTTGGTAGTGGTAAAATGTTCTTGCCTCAAGTAGTTAAAAGTGCGCGTGTAATGAAAAAGGCAGTTGCTTACCTTGAACCTTTTCTTCAAGCAGAAAAAGATAGAAATATTTTGAATGGCACCAATTTAATTGAGGCGAATAAAGGTCCTGGAAAGGTTTTGTTGGCAACAGTTAAAGGCGATGTTCATGATATTGGAAAGAATATTGTTGGTGTTGTCTTGGCCTGTAACAACTATGAAATTTTTGACATGGGTGTTATGGTTTCTTGTGAAAAGATTTTAGAAAAGGCAAAAGAAATCAACGCGGATATAATTGGTTTAAGTGGACTAATAACACCTAGTTTAGATGAAATGGTTTATGTAGCTCAACAGATGGAAAAGCAAGGATTTAAATTGCCATTGCTAATTGGTGGTGCTACTACAAGTCGGATACACGCAGCTGTGAAAGTAGCTCCTCAATATAGTGGTGCAACCGTTCACGTTTTAGATGCTTCTAAATCTGTACCTGTCGTTTCTCAACTATTAAATCCAGATACCAAAGAGGTATACGCACAAAATATTAAAAGTGAGTATATAAAATTGGCTGAAGACCATGCCAAAAGGCAATCTGCAAAGGATATAATTCCGTATAACGAAGCGAAGTCAAATGCTTTCCAATTAGAATACAATTCTGAAAATATTACAAAGCCAAAAAAATTAGGTGTACATTATATTCTCGGACAAGATTTAAATGAATTAAGACCGCTCATTGATTGGACCCCGTTTTTTCAAACCTGGGAATTGGCCGGTAAATACCCAGCTATATTAACAGATTCTGTAGTTGGCTCAGAAGCCACTAAATTATTTATTGATGCCAATGCAATGCTAGATAAAATTATTAGTGAATCTTGGTTAAAGGCCAATGCGTCTTATGCAATTTTGCCTGCATATTCTAATGGTGATGATGTAAATGTATCGGATCTCGATGGTAAGCATTTAGAAACTTTTCATTTTTTAAGACAACAGAGAAAAATGAGCAATGGGGTTCCTAATCTATGTTTATCTGATTTTATAGCGCCTAAGAATAATGAAATTCAGGATTACATGGGTTTCTTTACTGTGACCACAGGTATTGGTATTGAAGAACATGTAAAACGTTTTGAGGATAACCATGATGACTATAACAGTATTTTAATTAAAGCTTTAGCAGACAGACTGGCTGAGGCTTTTGCAGAAAAATTACATCAATTGGTTAGAACTGAATTTTGGGGATATGCTGAAAATGAGAATTTGAGCAATGAAGATTTAATAATAGAGAAATATAGAGGTATAAGACCAGCACCAGGATATCCAGCGTGTCCAGATCATACTGAAAAGGGGCCTTTATTTGATCTTTTAAATAATGAACCTCAAATAGGTGTTAATTTGACCGAATCCTTTGCAATGTATCCAACTGCGGCAGTTTCAGGTTTTTATTTTGCTCATCCAAGCACCCGATATTTTGGTTTGGGTAAAATTAACAAAGACCAAGTTGAAGATTATGCTACAAGGAAAGGTATAACTTTGGAGGAGGCAGAAAGATGGTTAAGGCCAGTTTTAGCCTATTAAATACTATTTTTTAGCTTGTGCGGTTTTGTATTTTTTTACCGCGTAATAAATGGCTTTGGCCATGCTTACTTGCCCGCTGTCATTGGCCAATGTTTTTCTATCAAACTCACTGCTTAAAAAACCTGTTTCAATGAGAACACCAGGCATTGTCGAGCGCCATAAAACTAAAAATCCAGCTTCTTTAACACCTCTGCTTTTTAATCTACTTTTTTGTTTGAACTCAGCTTCAACAAGACCAGCAAATTTTATACTTTGGGCTCTAAATGCATTTTGCATTAATGAGAAAATAATATGGCCAGCCGGGGAATTAGGGTCAAATCCTTCATAAGCCTTATTATTTTGATAATCTTTTTCAAGCAAAATTACATTGTTTTCTCTTTTGGAGACCTGCAAATTACCTTCTAATTTATGCGGTCCCATTAGATAAGTCTCAGTTCCATTGGCTTCTTTGTTGTCATTTGCATTGCAATGTATGCTAATAAATAGGTCGGCACTGTTTTTGTTAGCGATATTACTGCGTTCGCTTAATTCAATGAATTTATCAGTTTTACGGGTATATACAACTTTGACATCTTTTAAGCTGTCTTCTATAAATTTGCCTAATTTTAATGCAATTGATAAAGTGACCTCTTTCTCTCTGCTAGAGCCGCCATTGCATCCAGGATCATGTCCTCCATGCCCTGCATCAATAACAATAATGTCAAACGCATTTATTTTTTCATCTTCATGGTTAAAGGAAGAAAAGACTAAAACAATTAGGCCTAATGAAAGTAATAAGATTCTTCGGTTCATCGTTTTATTTTTTATGCTTGACTTTTTTAAATTAGTTTTGTGCAAAATTCGCATTTTAAATTTGTTTAATCTATTATCTTCAACTAAATATCTCCGTCA
>CANFXY010000139.1 GCA_947451105.1 Bacteroidota bacterium
AGGAGATTAAGTTGTTAAAGCCAATGGATGCAAACCAATGTTCAAATAACATTTTAACACCAATAAAAGCCAGTAGAACACCCAATCCATATTTCAAATAAGAGAACAGGTGCATAATGTTACTTAACAAGAAGAATAAGCTTCTAAGTCCCATAATAGCAAAGATATTAGAAAAGAAAACAATGTATGGATCTTTGGTAACAGAGAAAATTGCCGGGACACTATCAACTGCAAAAACCAGATCACTAAATTCTACAACAAGTAAAACGAGGAACAAAGGGGTAATAAATTTCTTTCCATTTTCTTTGAAGAAAAATTTCCCTTTAACATACTCTGGATGAACAGAAAAGTATTTGGAAGCTAAGCGCACCATTGGATGTTTTTCAGTATCCATTTTTTCATCTTCATCCTTGGTCCATAGAATTTTCAATCCAGAAAATACCAAGAAGGCACCAAATAGGTATAGAATCCAATGAAATTGAGCGATCAACATTGACCCAGAGAAAATAAACAGCATCCTCAAGACAATTGCACCAAGGACACCCCAAAACAATACTTTTTTGTAGTAAACAGGTGGCACCGCGAATGAAGAAAAGATAAGCAGTATAACAAAAAGATTGTCCACTGATAATGAGTATTCAATAAAATAACCGGTTAAAAAATCGATTGAAATGCGGTCGTTGTATCGGCTAATTTCAGAGGCAAAATCGCCTTTGCTGAAATCCATATCTGGCTGGTAGTTTTTAGCCAATGCAATCAATTGATCCTGGCTGATGATACCATGAATTAAATGACCGTATTGTTTTAAAAACAAGAAAAACATGATGGCAAAACTCACCCATACGCTTGTCCAAGCAAATGCATTTTTAAAAGTAACTGCTTTATTTGATTTTGAGAATACACCTAAGTCAAGGGCTAATACAATAATTATAAAACCAATGAAGAAGGTAAAAAAGGTAATTTCTGAGCTCATGATTGAAGATGCAAGATTAGTTAAAACCTTAGTTTTTGACTAATTTCAAGATGAATATTTCTCCACCATTCGTGAATTTTAAAATGTAAAACCCTTTTTCTAGGTCAGGTGTTTGAATGCTCAATTCTTGTGGTGACCTGGCATCTAAGTCAATTGATTTAATCAACTTACCATCAATGCTAATAAGCTCAATGCGGGATGAATTGGAAATTGTAGGTAAAACTACATTTAGTTCATCTTGGAAAGGATTGGGGTAAACCGTCAAATTGCTGCCCTTATTCAGCGCATTTATTCCTGCATATTGCAAGGTCATCAAAACAGCATTGTATGCATTTGCTTTTCCATAACCATAGCTGTTGTTTGGCACTGAACCTGTGTTTTGATCAACTGTTGCAGTCGTTTCTATAATGGTTTTTACTTGAGCAGCTGTAAGGTTTGGATTTGCTTGTAATATTAAGGCTACAATGCCAGTAACATGAGGAGCTGCCATTGATGTGCCATTAAAGGCAGACCAGTATTGTGTGTCGTTTCTAAACACGGTTTTAAGTAAAGTTTTATCGAGCATCCATCCGCCAAATTGTTTGTTGTTAACAGCAGAAGGAACATCAAATCCCGGTGCAGAAATATTTGGTTTGATGCGTCCATCAACACTTGGGCCTTTGCTTGAAAAACGGGTAATATTAACCGGAACAACATATCCTGAATCGTTTACCCAAACCCCTTTAACGTTTCTAAAAGCACTTCTAGCGGCTAGGGCACCAACTGAAATGACAGCCTTAGAGCTTCCTCCATTTTCTCCTGCTGTATAATTGGTATTGCCATTGATAAATGAACTTGAGAAATCTAGTTTATTTAACTTATTGGTAAATGAACCGCTGGTCCATTCTCGGGTGGCGCCGCTATTCCAAGCATGTACCAAAGAGCTATCCGAAACTAAATGGGCAATTATGGCGTATTTTCTTTGGTTCTGATGATCAGCCATAACCGTAATATTGGGCTTTTGATTCAAAGGATTTTTTGCTTGACAAACAAAAGCCACTTTAAAAATGGAGCTGTCGCTTACATATTTGAAAACAGAAACATTGTTTGATAATGAACTGATGAATGGACTTTTAGCTATGGTTTTTTTATTGGTATCAATGAATTCAATTTGAATTGCAAAACTGGAGTTTTTACTGCCCCAAAAATCAGAATAAACACTTTCTCTTTGTCTCCACTGTCTATTGTTTTCAATCATGATGGTTGATGCGGTATCATGGTTAAATTGATAGTTCCAATGCATATTGTTATCTCCTTCATTGCCGTTGGCTCCCACCAAAACTTTTCCTTTGCCCACCAATGATTCAGTTGCAATATCAAACAAACTTGTGCCGTCGTGCGGACCTGTGTGCATACCCCAACTTAAGTTAATTACCGCGGGTTTTCCAACGGATTCGGCATAGTCAAAAATGTATTTGTATGCATCTAAAATGGTAGGATTTGCAACAACATAATCACCAAGTGCCGAGCCACCTATTGTATCGTTGCTGTATTTGATGGAAACAAAAACCAATTCTGCTTCAGGGGCCATTCCTCTGTATTGTAAATTTGGAGTTGTGTATCCACTGCCTGCAGCTATTCCTGCTACGTGGGTAGCATGTGCACCGTCGAGGTCATTTGCAGGGATGATAGAATTTGAGTCGATAAGTTCTGTGCCATAATTAAATCCATTAGGTGCAGGACCTTGTTTGTTGCTTTGTTGCCAATAGCGAACAATTCTATTTTTTTTACCGTCTGCTGTAAAAAATGTTGGGTTATTGCATTGAAATCCAACATCCACTATCCCAACTATAACGCCTTTTCCAGTGTAGTTCATCGGTAAACCATTGCTCAATCCATTCTGCACTTTGTCTACTGAGGTTGTTTGGCGTTCAATGTCGTTTTTGAAACGGGTAGAATTGCTTTTTGAAGATATCTCAACGTAAGAAATACAGGTGATATTTTGAATTAATTCAAGCTGTTTTAGTGTGAGTTGAATGGATATAATTGGTCCAAAATGGCCGTTAATTTTTATTCCTTTTTCCAATAATTCTGAATCGCAGGCATTGTTTGAACAGTAGGCTAAGGCGTGAACAAAACCTTGATCATCAATCAGAGTTAGATCCTTCAAATCGGCATTTTGTGCCATCTTGCTGCTGTTAGAAAAGGTAGCTTGACCAAATGCAAGTGTAGTAAAAAATACAAAAAACAGTGAGGTAAAAAGTAACTTCATAAATATCAAGAACAAATATAGCACAAAACTACCACATCATTTTGCCTAAGCTATGAAGTTCAATTTTAATTGATGTCTTCAAAAAGGAAATATTCCCCACTTAATTTATGCATAAACGTTGTTGCGAGTAATTTGACCCTCGATTTAGCAGTTTCTACAATTGGACCTTCAAACATGTCATTGCTTGTTTCAAAGAAATAAGTCAGCCATTTGTCAAAGTGAATTTTTTCAAGTCCTAGAAACATATGTTTTTCAAAAACATTGGTTTTGTAACCCTCTTTTTCAAGCAATACAAAAGCCCAAAATTCAACGATTCTAGGCAAGTGTTTGGGCAAGTCAAGGTGGGCAAATTTGGGCGCAGTTATAGGGTCAGTAAGCAATTTAGAATAGAAAGCATTTTGCCAGATTTCAATGTCTTGTTCCGTTTTTATGTCATGCTTCATTGTACAAATTTACTTAAAATGTCTATTTAAAATCGATATAATTTTATTGGTATTCATTGATTCAAATCAGGGGTTTTGTTGATAGAAAAAAACGATTGAAATTATTTTCAAGAATTCGATTTTGATGGGCAGTATCTCTTAAAAAAATGTTATCATTGCCTTACAAAGATGCGTGAACGTAAATTTGTAAATCAAAATATTGATAAATGGGCTCAAATAGAGCGCAATCTTAAGCGAATGCAAAAGAATCCAGAGGAGTTGCGTAGAGAATTAATTCAGGTAACGGATGATTTAGCCTATGCAAGAACTTTTTACAGAAGTAGGTCTATTAGAGTGTATTTAAATGGCTTGGCACAATCGGTATACCAAAGTCTATATGCTCGGCGTAAACCAGTGTGGAAGTCAGTAAAATCATTTTTCCAATATGATGTTCCTAAAATAATTTATTTCAGCCGCATGGAATTACTCGTTTCTTTCTTGCTGTTGATTTTATCTGTTGGAATTGGCATATTATCTACTGCAAAAGATGCTTCATTTGCAAATTCTATATTAGGGTCTGATTATGTAAAAATGACCGAAGAAAACATTAAAAGTGGAAACCCACTTGGGGTGTATAAGAACCAAGATCAACTGTCTATGTTTTACTCAATAGCGCGAAACAATTTAGAGGTTGGATTGAAAGTATTTCTATTTGGATTGTTGGCCTCATATGGGGCGGTAATATTGATGTTGGGAAATGGAATAGCCCTTGGTGTTTTTATCTATTTCTTCTATTCTAGGAACTTGGCTACTGAATTTAATACGACCGTTTGGATGCATGGAAGTATTGAAATACTAACCTTAGTCATCGAAACTTTAGCAGGTATTCTATTGGGAAAAGGTTTGGTTTATCCAGGCACAATGAGCCGATCTAAAGCTTTTGCTGTATGGGGCCGACGCGCAGCTATGTTGTATTTAGCTACAATACCTTTTGTGTTGTTTGCAGCTTTTATAGAATCATTTTTAACCAGATATACCGAAATGCCAAATCTGCTTAGGTTATTGCTGATATTTAGTTCTGTTGCGTTAATGGTGTTTTATTTTATTTGGTATCCAATCAAAACCTTCAGAAACAAAATTGACCCAGATACAGAAGAGGCTGAAATGAAAGCAGATAGTGGTTTTGAATTTAGCACCAAAAACATCTTAAGTACGGCCCAGATGTTTAATAAGTCATTGCAATTTATAGGTCTACATTTTAAATTAATCATTGGTTTTTGTTTCGGTATTACATTCTTGTTTTTGGCTTTTGATTTTGTTGTTCAAAACAATGAATATTTCAAGCAATACAAGGTATTTACTTTGGATATCGAGACAATGTTAGCCCAATTTATGGCACTCAATTTTACAGAATTGTATCTTGTATTCGGAAATATTGGTGTCTTATTAAACGCCAATAACAGTTTGGTTTTATATGCCTTAAACTCAATCTTGATGGGCAGTATACTCTTGTTCACTTTCCATATCTTTCATTCGTATTTCAAGCAATTAGAAATAAATAAATTGGCTTCAGTAGCCTATGCTTTTGTTTTATCCTTCGGATTTAACTTGGTTTTTTTACAGAACTATTTTATACTTCAAATACTAACTGTTTTTATATCGCCGATATTACTTGGTTTTTATGTAGATCAGGCATTAAAAATTAAGAATATTTCAATCATAGAAAAATTGAAACTATTGCTCGGGAATTCAAATAAGCGCATTAGTGGTTTAGCCCTGATATTATTTGTTCAACTTATACTTGGAACCTTTTTTATTGTTTCACCATTTTCAAGTTTGAGTATTTCATTTGTACAATTAAATTTTGATTTCAGCGGTGAATTAAACGAATTTATATCAGAATATTTGATGGCTTTTCTAATGGTTTTCATGCTGAGTATTAGTCTTGTTATGTTTTTTCTTCAAAGTATGTTTTTGAACTTTACTTTAAATGAAATTCTAAGTGCGAATGAGATAACCGAGGGGATAGAAAACATAGGTAAAAACAAAAAAGTATACGGCATTGAAACAGAGTAAGGCATTCATATTGGCGTTGTATCTTGTTTTCATTGTAATTCACCCTGCAAGTGGGAAGAATATAAATCACAATGCCCAATTTGATGAACGGTATTGGAAAGAATTGGTCAAAGAAAAACAATATAATGAGAATGATTATACACCTCCCAAACTAAAACCTAAGGATAAAGAATTGCAAAATGAAATAGATTTACCCAAACCTATAAAATATGCTTTGCTCATTCTGGCATTATTGGCACTTTTGATAGCTATTTATTTTGTTATAAGGATGATAAGGTCAGCCAAAAATGAGCCAGCAAAGAAGGTAGCATTAAATGACATAATACTTGATAATATTGCATCAATTGGGTTAAATGATTTTGATAAGGAAATCCATAAATATTTGGAGAATGGTGATTTTAAATTCGCTTTCCGTTGGCGCTTTTTAAAATTATTAAAACGTTTAGAGGAGAAAAATTTAATTCAATTTGAGCGGGATAAAACCAACAAAGACTATTACCGTGAATTAAGCGGCCAAGTTTCGATGCATCAGGCATTTGGTGTTCTATGCTTAAACTTTGATCCAATTTGGTATGGCCATAAATCCTTAGAGAGTAAGGCGTATTTAGAACTCGAAGAAT
>CANFXY010000140.1 GCA_947451105.1 Bacteroidota bacterium
CGGTTTCTTTCGTTCTTCACTTCAGTTTGCCTGATTCTTTTGATCGATGATTTATGATTTGCCATTTCTTAAAATAGGACTGCAAAAGTACGAATTAAAGACAAAAATCCAAACTTTTTTTAAAAAAAAGATTTATTCCCTAAGTTTTCATCTTAATTTTGACCCGATTTGAAGGTATTAATAATTGGAAGCAGAATTCCTTGGCCACTTAATGATGGCGGTGCAATTGCCACATACAACCTCTTGAAAGGCTTGTCAGAGCTTGGTGTAGAGTTGCATTACATGAGCCTTAACACCATAAAACATTTTGTAGATGAAGCGACAATCGCCAAAGAATTTTCATTTTTAAAGGCCATAAAGCCATTTACAATTGACACTGGTATTTCTCCAATCAAAGCATTATTAAATGTATTTCAAACCAGTTCTTACAACATTGACCGTTTTACGTCATTAGAATTTAGAGATATTATTCAAGCGTATATCAATGAAAATAATTTCGATTTAATTCATTTTGAAGGACTGTTTGTATCTCAGTACATCAATTTAATAAAAACGAATACCCCTACTCTACTTAGGCAGCACAATATTGAATTCCATATTTGGAAGACCCTTGCAAACACCACTCAATTTATTCCTAAAAAAATCTATTTAAATTTTCTCGCCTACCGTCTTGAAAAATTTGAAAAGCGAATCATTCAAAAATTTGACGCCGTTGTCAGCATCACTGAGGAAGACAATCATTTCATTTCGACCCAAAACTTTAAGGGCCTGCAATGCGCTATACCTGCTGGGATAGAGATTAAAGAAAACAAAGAGGGTAAACTTGATTACCATTCTATTTACCACATTGGCTCTATGGAATGGATGCCCAACCAAGAGGCAATGGCATGGTTTCACAACGGTATTTGGCCAAGAGTTACGAGCAAGAATAAGCTTGTTAAATTCTATATGGCAGGTAAGAATATGCCTGAATCGTACAATGCATGGAACACCAATCAATTTGTTGTTGCTGGTGAGGTTAAAGACCAAGAAGCGTTTAAATCGGATAAGTCTATTCTAGTTGTTCCTTTGAAAAGCGGAAGTGGCATACGCATAAAAACCATTGAAGCCATGTTGGCAAAAAAGGCAGTTGTCACATCGAGCCAAGGTGCATTGGGTTTACCGATCATGGATAATGAACATTGTTTAATTGCTGATGATTCCGAACAGTTTGCACGAGCAATAATTTCTTTAACAGAAGACTTGGACTTACGCAATAAAATTGCAGAAAACGGCTACCACTTGGCTTTGCAAAATTTCAGCAACCAAGCTGTATCAAAGCGTTGGGAAGAATTTTATTTGACCCTGACTAAAGAAAAAATCAATTAATAGGACCTATCCAAAATTCCATTTTTCTTAATAATTGGCTTTAGCTGATCGTATTTTACCAATACCTCAACTGGTTCATCGAATTCAAAATATTCGTCATCATAATCGCCTCCCGGATTGATGTAAAATACAATTCCTTCTTTCATAATGGCAAATGTCTTGTCTAAATTTTCGAGTAATTTCCCGGGATTTTTACAATCTATATCAGCCCCATCCAATACTTTAAGGGCTTTTAAAAACAAAGCATTCAGAGTGTTTTTATAGTTGGGAACAAACAGTTCTTTTAAGCTTATTTGCTTCAGTGTATCTGAATCAAAGGAGTAATTGAGCAACTGAAACTTACTTCTCGAATCCCCTTCGCTCCATGGGGAAAAATAAGATATTGTAGTTATAATTGAATACGAGATTGATTTTTTATTTACCGATAGTAAGTCAATTGATTTGTATGTTGTACTTGACTCATTGCCCCAATACCTTCTGTCCGTATTCCTTGAGTATATTGATGAATAACGCAATTCGGGCAAATAAAAATAAGGCAAATCAGAGGAATTGTTGTACAAGTAATTAGGCAATAAAATCAAGCCTATATGATTCATTACAAGAAGTAATTTATCCGACGATAGAATAGAATCATTTAGCGTTAATGAATCTAGAATTTCTTTTAAACTTTCATTTTCATAATAGTCTAATTCCCCGAAATCATTCATGTTGCTTAAATAAGTTTCTTTAAATTCAAGCAATGAATCCACCCTTATTTTGTATTTCTCTAAATGGGTTTCAAGATTGGGAATATATTCTCCAGTATGGCTTAAAATTCCTAAGATTCCATTTTTTGTCACCAAGGTATATTCACCTAAAAAGCTACTGATATCATCAAATTGAGGTTCTACTAAAACCACTCCATTCCAATCGGCTAGCCCATATTTCCCTTTGTTGTAGAGCAATACCCTATCGGTATCTCCATAAAACAATGAATCGTAGTTGAACGGAATAATGGTCTGTCCATAATGGTTGATCATTCCAAATTTCCCACCAATTGAAACAATAGACCTGCCATTTAAAAACAAATTTGGAAAATCAATTAGAGTATCAAAAATCAATTCGCCTTTTAAGTTTTTTAATCCCCAATTGTTAGACTCAAAAAAATCAAAACAAAAATCTTCTTCTTCTAATTCTTCAGGTAAACTTAGATGTTTTTTTACCCAAAAAACCTCGTGTAAAGGATCCAAATCTGTGATGGCCGCATGACTTGAATCGCCGATAATTGCAAAGTCATTGGTGATTAAAGCAGCATTGTTGTTCGCCGTTATAGCATAGGTATAGCCATACTTCAATGTTCCAACTTCGGTAAAATTATTCAAGAATTCAATATGTGGAATGCTATCAAAACTAACGCGACCCTTTACTTTTTCGTTGTTAAAAAACCAAGTACTGGCATTTAGTTTTTTCATCTCGTATTCAGGGAAAAGGACGATTTTGAATTTCCTATCAATTAAACCACATAAATCATTTTCATCATCAGATGGTTTGCAGATCAAAGCCAAACCATTTTCAAAACGGATAGGATATTTGGGAACGGATAAATTAGTTTTATTTAAAAACGAAACGTTAGAGTCTTTCAACAAAACCAAAACTTCTTCATAAATAAAAATATCATCGTATTTGAAAGCATGAAGAACTTTGTTTTTATCATCCACTATGCCATATTTACCCTCTTTTTGAGCAATAAAACATTGCTTTTTCTTATCATCCTTATCAACTAAAAAAGGGATGATTTTTTTGTACATTTCTTTGACAACTACTTTCCCACTCTCGTTTTTCAAGCCATATAATTCCTTGCTTTTAAAAATAAATTTTGCCGTATTGGACAAATGGGGCAAAAGTTGAAATTCATTTTTATTTCCTTCGGCAATAATTTCCCCTCTTCCGTTTACAATCAAATCTTTATCTATACAATTAATAAGCGCCAATCTTTCATTGCCATTAATTCCCGTTTGAAAAGAAAAGTTTAGCTCTGGATTTGGATCATTTCGACTTAATAATACCTCTCCTTTTTGATTGATTAAATCCAATTGAGTGGTCTTAATTTTACTTAATCTTTTAATTGCCCAAAAAGATTCTTCAGAAAAACTTGATTGTTCAAACTTTGCGTAATCTGGTTTCGAAATAATATCACCATTAATATGAACGAGTCCAAATACATTGGAATCTATGTCATAATAAAAGTCTTTATAATGTAAATTTGAATAAAGAAAAACTGGCTGAGAGCTGTTTTCATTAAATTCGTATAAGGTATTAAATTGGGGTTTTAAAATGACTGAACTTGAGTCGACCAAACCTTTTAACCCTAGAGAATCACTTACAATTAAAAAATGTTTATCTACACTGAAACTGAGCTTACAAAGAGGAATGGTAAAGGTTTTGGTTTGGGCACAAAAGACACCTTGATAATTGTCTTTGCTTAAAACAAAGTAATCATTCTTGGCAAAATAACGGAGTGTATTGCCATAGGGCGCATAATGTTGAACCGGATATAATTCATCGTAAATAGGTTCAATAAAAAATTTCCCATCTTTTCTAATGAGTCCCGCTTTGGATTGATGACCGATGTTAAAATACCGCTGGTCTGCATAATTCTCTCCAATATAATCGAATGAAGGTTTGATGACCCATTCATTGTTCATGTTTTTAAGCCCGTATAGACAGTTGACATTGTCTTTTGCAATGTGCAATGTGGCTGAATCATAATAATTATCTTTAGATTGGCCAATGGTTTTCCCAATATTCAGAAATAAAAAAAAAGCCAGCAAAAATGCGAGCTTAAAATATTTTTTGAAATTCATTCTGAAATTCATGAGAAATTACAAATACAGTTCCAAACCATCGTAGGCCAGGTGAAATCCATCGGGCAATTGTGAATCCACTTCATGGTGCAAGCCCAACTGGTGGCTAATGTGCGTGAAGTACACCTCTGGTATTTCAAGTTCTCGTCCTAAAGCTATCGCCTCATCGAGGGTAAAATGGCTAATGTGCTTTTCTCTTCTAAGGGCATTGAGCACCAAAACCTTCGAACCCTTTATTTTTTCCTTTTCAGCATCAGAGATAAAATTGGCATCTGTTATGTAGGTAAAATCATTGATTCTAAAACCCAATACAGGAAGCTTATAATGCATGACCTCTATAGGTTTAATACAAACATCACCAACATGAAAATCCGAGTTGTTTTCAATGGTATTTAAATTTATTTCGGGGATACCTGGGTACTTGAAATCTGAGAAAACGTATTGGTATTCTCGTCTCAGAGCTGTTTGAACTTGCAAAGTTGCATAGACATCAATGGCTTTTCTATTGATGTAATTAAAAGCACGGATATCATCCATACCAGCAATATGGTCTTTGTGTTCGTGTGTAAAAATTAGGGCATCGAGCGACTTCGTTTCAGAACGCAACATTTGTTGGCGAAAATCTGGACCACTGTCTATAACGATGGTCTTTCCGTTGCATTCAATTTTTATGCTGCTGCGAAGCCTCTTGTTTAAAGGGTCAGTACTTTGGCAAATTTCACAAGGGCATGCAATTAAGGGTACACCTTGAGAAGTTCCTGTTCCTAGAAAGGTGACCTTGGTTTGCATTATAATTCTTCGTCGAAAGCACTGTCTAGTGAGCCATCAAATTCATCAGCATCTTCGTCGGAGTCTTCACCTTCTTCGCCAAAACCTTCTTCATCAAAATCTTCATCAATCATTGGTGCATGTTTACTTACCAATTTATTGGCGATTTCATCAAACTCATTTTCATCAACGGTTTTGAATCTTCCGATACCTTCGTTTTGCTTAGGCGCTTTACCAACTGATTTGAAAACAAATGGATATGAAATTCCGCTCACATCATTTTGAATGCTTTGTAATTCAATGTTTAAAGTCCAATTTTCATTGAAGTCAGTTATGAAAATAAATTTCTGGTGCGGGTCGTTTATATGGTCTTTTAACTTGGATGTTTCCATTAACAATTTACTGGAATCTTTCAAGCTTATTTCCTTACCTTTTCTCCAATTGTCATCTGAACAATAGAATGAGCTTGGCAAATCTTTTTTAAACCCAATTGAATCTAACACTACTTCATGCAAGCTCAAAAAAGTTGCAGATGGCGCTATGTCAATAACACGGAAAATATCTTCTTCTTCTTCAAACCAAACTTTAAAACGGTAAATCATATACTGTGCAAATGTAATTATATTTTTATTTTTTCTTCAATGCCCATTTCATTGGCTTTTTTAATTAAAAAAAGCATTGCTGTTTCTTTATTATCTTCAACATGACCATCAAGAATTGCTTGCTTAACAATGGCTTTCAAATTACCAATATCCTCTTTTTTAACGATATTGAAAGTATTCATAATATCTAAGCCCGTTATTGGTGGTTGCCAATTTCTCAAATAATCGCGTTCAAGGACATCTTTAATTTTAATTTCAACTTGGGCAAAATTCTTTTTGATGCGCTCAACTTTCTTTTCGTTTTTACTGGTAATATCACTTTTACACAGCAACATTAGAGAATCAATGTCCTCGCCAACCTCCATCATCAAACGTCTTACAGCACTGTCGGTAACAATTTCTTGAGAAAGTACAATAGGTCTTAAATGCAACAAGACCATTTTTTCGACAAATTTCATTTTCTCGTTAAGTGGCAATTTTAATTTAGCGAAAATTGGTTTAACCATTCTACTTCCTTTGTCTTCATGCCCATGAAAAGTCCATCCGATGCCTGGTTCAAAGCGTTTGGTAGCCGGTTTGGCAATATCATGCAATATGGCGGCCCAACGCAACCACAAGTCTTTGCTTAACATTGCTAGGTTATCTAGCACTTGCAAGGTGTGGTAAAAATTGTCTTTATGGCTGAGGTTGTTTCTTGTTTCAACCCCATGCAAATCGACCATTTCAGGGAAAATCAATTTTAGCAAACCGGTATCAAATA
>CANFXY010000141.1 GCA_947451105.1 Bacteroidota bacterium
CATTGGTGTGTGGCAGTCAAGTAAAAGTGCCCATTACGTATAGAGCAAATTCTTATGATGGCAATTATGGCAATGAAAGCGATGCTGGTCCATTTCCAATTCCTGACAATGCACAAATTGAAGGCAATGGCAATGGCGATAGCCATGTGTTGATTTGTGATATCGAAAATAAGAAGTTATACGAATTGTACAACGCAAGTAAAAATTCAGGTTTGGGTTGGTCGGCCTCTTGCGGAGCTGTATTTGACTTAACAAAGAATACCTACAGAACCGAAGGTTGGACATCGGCAGATGCTTCTGGAATGGCTATTTTACCGTATTTGGTGCGTTATGATGAAGCGTTTGGTGGAACCATAGACCATGCCATTCGTTTTACCCTTAGCAGATCGCATGTATTCAATGGTTATACGGCGCCAGCAAGTCACAAGGTTAATGGTACAGGTATGTTGGGTAAATCATTGCCTATGGGTGCCCGTATGCGTTTAAAAGCATCCTTTGATATAAGTTCCTATTCACCGGTTAATCAGGCGATTTTAAAAGCCATGAAACAATACGGATTGGTATTGGCTGATATTGGTTCGGACATGTTTATTTCTGGTGCGCCAGATGAGCGTTGGGACAATGATGATTTAAGAAAATTGTTGAACATCAAATCGACCGATTTTGAAGTGGTTCAAATTGGTTTGGTTAAATAGGTTAACATTAATTTCTCTTTGCGACTGTATTTTTAAATAACAATACACGCTATATTCGTAAAGTTTTTAATTAGAATTATGCAGTTTAAAAAGACCATTTTCTTTTGGGTTGTTTGCATGGCCACAAACCTCAGTGCACAGGTAAATTCCTTTACACCAAGCAGTATTATTGGTGGTATGGCCAAGAAGTTAAGCATAGTGGGCAAGGGTTTTGGCAGCAGCCAAGCGAATGGCTATGTGTCATTTTACCAAGAGTCTGGTCAGTATTCAGATGCCAACACATCGAAAGGTTTTAAGTACTTGGTGTGGACGGATACGAAAATTGAACTTGAAATGCCGGTGGCTTTTTCGGGTAAAGTAAAAGTGAACATCAATGGCACAGATTATTACTCGGCGGATACCTTGCACGTAACGGCCAATTTGGGCTACCGATCTGCCAATCCTTTGACTTACGATTATCTAATCAACAACAACAAAAAGGGTGGATATACCTGGTATATGCATACCACGTATTGGAACAATCCATTGGCTAAAAAAGCCATTGAAGATGTGTTTGCGGAATTTAGATGCAAAACGGGTGCAAACTATATTTTGGCACCTTTCCCATCTAGTGCGAGTATTTCTTTGAGCGACACCATACATTTAATTGGGCCTGATCCGAACTTAGGGGTGGTTGGATACAACGAGCGCATGTGGACCTCTTGTATACTTGGATCTGAAACTTTTTACAGCGTCAGTGCTCAGGGTTTAAGAATGTCTGACAAGCAAGATTGGTATTTTGGAACGGGGAAAGCGCCAGCTGGCAAAACCAAGTTTCGCTACGTGCTTTTTCATGAGTTAGGCCATTCATTGGGCCTTGGGCATGTGAACGAATTGGGGCAATCAATGTATCCATCGGTTTCGCTCTTGCCTTCAGATCAATGGAGTGAAAGAGACAGTATAACGACTGAAGAGAAGGAGGCTATTTCATATTTTATTAATTTATCAAAGAATTTCAGCTTTAGGGCTTGCGGCGTTTTGCCAATGGAAAACAACAAGGATTGTAAATATATCTATGGATTTAAAACAGATGTAGAAACAACCCAAATTTTTGGAAGTTTGGCCCTATATCCAAACCCAGTTAACAATGAATTGAACATCAATTACCAAATATCAAATGTGGTTCAAATTTATATTTATGACATGCAGGGCAGTTTGGTTTTAAACAAACAGCTTGACAGCCCAATGCTCGATGTAAATGAATTAAATGAAGGTGTATATTCGATAGTGTTAATGGATGGCAATACGGTTTTAAAGTCTAGATTTATTAAGTTGTAAATAGGAAATATTTTTAAATTATATCATATGGTAAGAGATACAAGTAGAAAGCAATTGGGTGGTGTATTGGCAGGAATTTCAAGAGGATACGGAGTTTCATTGCCCTTGCTAAGGGTTTTGTTTTTGGTTGGTTTTTTTGCAATTGGCGGCATAACTTTCGGGATATCCTCGGGAGCAATGTTTGTCATTTATATGCTGTTTTGGATGTTTACGCCTGCTAATTGAATGTAAATATTTTGAGTTAGAGGAATCAAATAAAAAGCCATTAAGCGTAATTTAAAATGTTGGGATTTAGGAAAATTTTCATTCTAATAGGTTTACATCTGTTATTCAGTTTTAATGGAAGTGCTCAAGCCAGAGCAGCTTTGAGAAACTTATTTCAATCAGGAGAGAAACAGGTCGCTAAAGCGCTTGTGCTCGAGGAGGCTGCTACGATAACTAAATTAAGACTTAATAAAAATCTAACTAAGGGCTGTGAAAATAATATATTAAAATTTTGGGAGAAATACCATTGCAGTGATATTATTGATTTTGGGGTTGATCTTGCTGAAGAGATAGAAAAGACTAAAGCAAATCAAGAAAGAATAGGTATCTATTTAAATGAAATTTTTTCTAACGTTAACTATCCTAAACTTTACAACGGAATCTGTAAAAAATACAAAAAAGATACCTTAAAAAAACATGAAGTTGAATACATACTGCTTGGCAACAAAATAAATGGCATAGGTATAGACTCTAATAAACTATATAATTTGTATTTTAAATTTAGCCAAACTTTCGCAAGGGAAGAATTAGAAAAATTAAAATTATTTTATAATTGTAATGATAAGGTTAATGAAGAAATTAATGACATAGCCCAAGACAAGAACATTAAACTGAATACGGCTATTTGTTACAAAGCAGAAAAGGACGGAACCGCTGAAACTATTATAGGTTTTATTGTATTAGCCTTAGTTTTATATTTCTTTTGGACGGTATTGAAAAAGATATACCTTTATGTTAAAAATAAACGGATTACTCGAAATAAACCGTAAACTAAGGCTGTAGAATAATCATTTTTTTAATTATAGTCTATTTTTTCCTGAAACTTGGGCTCTCGCAAAAGTTGTAATATACAACTTGCTCTCCATCCATAACATGTTCAAATGTTATACAATCAAGAATGCCTTTTTTATCGCCTAACATAAATTGATGTTTAGTTGTTCTATTGACATTTTCAAAATGAAACAACCTAAACAAGGCATTAAACCCAAAAACATCTATGCCTGTAAAGGGTTTTTCACTGCTCATGCCAATTCCGTCAAGCACTTGCTTGCAGGCTTTGAGAAGAATCTCTAATTCCTCTGCATTGTAATCAGCCGGCGGCTCATTAAACGCATCATCTTTTCTATATTTTTCTGGGCCTTTCTTTACGTAGAGCCAGGCTTTAGTGAAAATATAGACAAATCGATTTGTAAACATTAATTCTTTTTCTTCCTCAGTGAATTGATCAATTACCTTGTCTAAGGCTTCGTTTAGGTTTTTGTCCATAATTTTTTTCGTTTAGGTTGTGATTAGATAATGCTAATTATTAATTGCTTAAAAGTCGTAATCTCGTTTTGCTAAATTGATGATATCGCTATCTTTTTTTAGTTCTTCAGATGCAAATTGCAAAGCATATTCTTCTAGTGTAACCGCTGCCGTCACTATTTCTTTATCTGCTTTTAGCTCTGTTGATGCAAATTCTAGTGCATAACCGTCTTGTAACACAGCTGTCAGCACTATAGACTTATCAGCTTTGAAAGCTTCAGAAGTGAATTCTAATGCAATGCCATTTGCTTTTACCAATGCCACAACAATTTCTTGATCATCTTTTAGCTGCCTGTCTAACAATGTATATGCCAGCATATCTTTCTGAACAGCCTTCAACGCTAATTCTTTATCATTCCAGTAAAATTTATGCAATTCGGGCGATGTAAACCAATTGGTATTTATATCCTCTAATATTTTAGAAACATCCAATCTGTTTTTTGGTGTTGTAAAATTTTCTATGCGTTGGATTTGTTCATTGTAATAAGGAATTGCTAAACGGTCTCTGCCACCTATGTTAGGACAACGGGGCATATCAAAATCTCCATAGGTATTAAGGGTCTTTGTGTAGGAGTTTAAATGGTATTCTTCTAAAACAAAACCGGGACTAAACCCTGAAGATCTGTACAGATATCTGTTTTTATCCAATAAATCAAGATCATGGCAGGGACCTTCTGTGTATTTTCCACTTGCTGTATACAATTCATAAATCTGCATGCCAAAACATTCAAAAATGATGAGGCCTCCTTGGTCAAAACTAACTTGTCTAATATCTGTAAATAGACTTGGAAATTTACTGTATGCATTGGCTTTACTCTTATTAGGGCTTTGTAAATAGTCTAAAAATGCATGCATTTGATTTTCAAAATAATAAAAATCAGTCTGCTCAATATCAATGAAACCATTTTTGAAAATGGTTTTTAGGTCGTTGAATTCTAATGCCTCTATTTCTTTTCCCAGTGCTATAAATTCAGTGTTATAATCTTCAGCAAATCCAAAATCAGAGTTTAGTATTTGGTATAAAAAAGCCTTTAAAAAGAAGAGGTCATAGCCTTTAACTTTTTTGATTTTAAATGCTTCGGCTGTAACACGGTTGTTCATAGTTAGATTTGTATTTTATTTATCATCTTTCCATAGGGTAGATGGAAGAATAATTGAGTTCATTTTAAACCTTAAAGGAAACGAATTTAATCATATTTAAATTCTTTTTAAAATTTGATTAAACGAAAGCTTGATTAAGTTTTAGTTTGAATAAATTTTATTGTAAACCCAAATTAAACATTCGTTTTCATGCTTTTTAGAAACTTCTCTTGCTTCAAGCTCAAAAGGATTTTGCTCATAGCCAAGTTCTTTATGGTAATGCGAATAAAGTTTGTCGAATTTCTTGTCTTTTTGACGTGCATGAACATATTCATGAATAACAGTATTTGTAACTTGTTTGATGTTGTCGTGGCTATTGACATATATAACGCATTCATGAGAACTTGAATAATACACACCACCACGGGTCTTATGGGGATAATAGCTTAATCTTAAATTTGGTTTTATGCATTTAGGGTGCGAAATGTTGCTGTGACACCATTCGATGGCCAAGTTGCAAAATGTTGTCTTACTGACGGGTAATTGTGATAAAGACAAATTTGATATTTTTTGTATTATCAGCCATTCTCTGGCACCCATTACACCTGCAATTATGACTATAATTCCGCAACCAATCATTGATATTTCGAGCAACAATTTAATCATATAAGATTCTCTAATAATAGTGTTAAAAATGAATGGGTTTGTTTATGGTATTGTGAAATTTACTTACCATTCAAGCCGATTCCAAATCCAAACATTGCGGCCACCAAGGCAAGGTGAATAATTAAAACTGCCTTTTGCCACATAGGTCTATCCATCCATTTTTGCTCTGGATTAAAAGGGTCAAATGCCATACCTATTCCAAGAGATGCCGCGGCTTGCATATAGTCTTTAGAAACGATGGCCTGAAATAAGCCTAAAAGTATAAAACCAATGTAAAGAAATTTGTTGAAAGGGGAATTCATTTTGGATCTTTGGGATTTAGAGCAAAATTAGAAGAAATATTCATCTTAAGAAAATGAAAGCAGATATAAAAGTATTACTTAGTTAAGATTGTGTTTTAGTTTTAAACCAATTGGAAGATTTCGCCACATAAAATAACAAGTAGAATCTTTCCTCTCAAATGGGTAAGTTATACTTTTAATTTCTTTGATTGTCAATATGTTGTTTTATTTTTTAAAAATTAGATTTAATATTAAGATAATTGAAAGCTTGCACCTAAAAAGTGCAAGCTTTTTTTGTATTTAAAATTTTGAATATAGACCCACTACACTTGGTTTAGTGTGAAGGTGCCCCAGTGGTAGAGCTCCTATGTCGCATCATGTAGCAGAAACATTTGTTTCACCTCTGTTACGCCACATGACAATGCACCACGGGGTATAAGTGTGAAAATGAGTTCCCGGTAACAGAGCTCCTTTGTCGCACGTTACGGGACTAGGTGAATAAAAAAAGCCGCAGGACTTGCGGCTTTTTGATGCTCCCTTCCCGATAGCTATCCATTAGACTTGCAGTACAATTAAATCTTATAAATATTAACAAATATTGTTAATATTTTTGGAGATGTGAATTGTGGAAAAGCAGATAATGGTTGGTCAATATTGCGATAGCATTAG
>CANFXY010000142.1 GCA_947451105.1 Bacteroidota bacterium
ACACAAACGTTTGCAACTGTTACTTTGCAAAACTATTTCAGAATGTACCACAAATTAGCGGGTATGACTGGTACTGCGGAAACAGAAGCCGGTGAATTCTGGGAAATATACAAATTGGATGTGGTGGTTATTCCTACCAACAAACCAATTGCCCGTATTGATACCGACGATCAAATCTATAAAACCAAACGTGAAAAATACAATGCGGTAATTGACGAAGTGGTTAAAATGACTTCCGAAGGTCGTCCCGTATTGGTGGGTACAACCTCGGTTGAAATTTCAGAATTGTTGTCGAGGATGTTAAAATTGCGCAACATCAAACACAATGTGTTGAACGCAAAACAAAACCAACGTGAGGCGGAAATTGTTGCAGAAGCCGGTAATCCAGCAGCGGTAACCATTGCAACGAACATGGCTGGTAGAGGTACCGACATCAAGATTGGCGAAGAAGTAAAGAAAGCAGGTGGATTGGCCATTATTGGCACCGAACGCCACGATTCTCGTCGTGTTGACAGACAGTTAAGAGGTCGTGCAGGTAGACAGGGTGACCCAGGTTCATCTTTATTCTTCGTGTCTTTGGAAGACGATTTAATGCGCAAATTTGGCAGCGACAGAGCTTCCAAATTAATGGATAAATTTGGCTACAAAGAAGGCGAAGTTATTCAGCATTCTATGATGAGTAAAACCATAGAACGCAGTCAGAAAAAAGTTGAGCAAAACAACTTTGGCATGCGTAAACGTTTGCTTGAATACGATGACGTAATGAACAAACAAAGAACTGTTGTTTACAAACGTCGTAAAAATGCTTTGTTGGGAGACCGCTTGGCTCTGGACATTCAAAACATGATTTCCGATTGGTGCGA
Source organism: Bacteroidota bacterium (assembly GCA_947451105.1). GTDB lineage: Bacteria > Bacteroidota > Bacteroidia > NS11-12g > UBA955 > JABMMZ01. Next base: position 864 of record CANFXY010000142.1, read on the forward strand.
CGACAAAATACATGTTGCAAAACAGGCCGACGATTACGAAGCCTTGTCATTGGAAATGGCTTTGTCATTTGCCCTTGAATTGCCTTTCGATATCGATGAATTTAAATCAGGCAAAGTGGATGAATTGGGCGATCAATTGTATCATTACTTAATCGAATCATACCAGCAAAGACAAAATCAAGTTAGAGAAATTGCTTTACCTGTATTGAAGAAAATTCAAACCACCGAAGGCGATAAAGTAGAATTTGTAATGATTCCATTCTCTGATGGAATTAAAAACTTTGGTATACCAATCAATTTGAAGAAATGCATACAAACCAACGGCGATGCATTAACTGTAGAGTATGAGAAGAACGTTTGTTTAGAAACATTGGACGATGAGTGGAAAGACCACTTAAGAGAATTGGATGATCTAAAACAATCGGCCAACAATGCAACATTTGAGCAAAAAGACCCGTTGTTGATTTACAAAATTGAATCGGTTAAATTGTTCCAAAGTATGATTGGACGCATGAACGATAAAATATTATCGATGTTGTTCAAAGCGCAAATTGCAGCTGAAGACAACAGGGGTGTTCAAAAAGCAAAAGAACCGGCTAAAACCGATTTGAGCAAAATGAAATTAAGCAGTTCAGACAACAGCATGCCGAATCCATTAGAAGGCATGATGAGCAATGCAGATGCAGAAGACAGAGGTGGAATGAGCAGAGCTGAAAGACGCAAAATAGAAAGAGAATCTCAAAAGAAACGCTAATATGAATATCAAACTATTTTTAGGCTTTTTAAGTCTATTGTATTTTAGTCAAACACAAGCACAAGTTGTTGTTAGCAAACCCGATGGCCTGGATGGCTTATTGGCCTCTCGTATGGCTCAGCGTAAAAACCCTGATGCAACAACCAAAGGTTACCATATTTTAATTTTCAATGGCGACAACCGCTCGCGTGCAGAAGGTGTAAAAGCAAAATTTGATGCTGAATACCGCTACTTCAGTGAAGTGGTTTGGGATGAACCAAACTTTAAAGTGTATGTTGGCTTGTTTATTTCAAAATTCGAATGCATGAAATTATACGACAGCATCAAAGGCCGTTTTCAAACTGCCATCGTCGTTAATTCAAAAATTCCTTTTCAACCTTTATTCTAAATCAATATGCTAAAAAAAATCTGGTCATACATAAGCTTTAAAAAGCAACCTGAATTTGGTCAAGAAGACAAATCATATCTTCGAATGATGCATGGCATTAATCGAATTTCAATCTTGATGTTTATTGTCGGCATCATTGTTGTCCTTTTAAAAATACTTAAATAATTTATACGTTATGGGAATCTATTTGATTATAGGAATCGTTGTTATGCTCATCAGCATGTGGGTGAGCAGCAAATTGAAAAAGAAATTTGAGTTTTACTCTCAAGTAAGTTTACAAAACAATATGTCGGGCGCAGAAATCGCCGCAAAAATGTTGGCTGACCATGGCATACAGGATGTAAAAATCACCCATATAGCGGGTGAATTAACCGACCACTACAACCCGCTTAACAAAACGGTCAACCTAAGTGAATCGGTTTACCACCAGCGAAATGCAGCTGCAGCTGCTGTTGCGGCTCACGAATGCGGACATGCCGTTCAGCACGCTGAAGCCTATGCTATGTTGGGTTTAAGAAGCAAACTTGTTCCTTTGGTAAATATTAGTGCAAGCATTATGAACTTCGCCAACATGATTATGTTGTTCGCCGGTGGATTTTTATTCTACACCAAAAACCCTGTTGGCACTACCGTTTTGTTGGTGCTTATTGCGGCCAATATTTTCTTAACCCTATTTGCTATGGTAACTCTACCCGTTGAATTCGACGCCAGCAACCGTGCTTTGGTTTGGATGAAAAACAATGGTGTGGTAACAAGCCGCGAATACGATGGCGCTAAAGATTCATTAAAGTGGGCTGCTATGACCTATGTGGTTGCAGCAGCTGGTGCGCTTGCCAACTTGATGTATTTCATCATGATGTTCTTGAACCGAAGAGACTAAAATGACTCTGCGTTTTCTTCTTATTTCTCTGCTTGTTTTGTCCGCTAAAATCAGCGCTCAAACCCCTGTTCATAAAGTTTATCTAAACAAAATTGTTCAAGATGAGAAAGGCAAAAAAATGCAAGCCATTGTTGCTGTTTATAAATACACCGGTCCAGTCTTCGAAGACCCTATTAGCCTTGGTGTAGACACTAAAAAAGAAGCTGCTAAGTTTACACCCAAACTTCCCAACATGCAAGGTGTTGATGACACCTCTTACGCTTACATATTTTTTGGCGCCTTGCAAACCCGAAAGGATTTAAAGGGATATACGTTAATGCTGATTGGCAACAACCAGCGTACCTACAACAAACCTGCTTTGTTGTGGATTGACAAAAACCACAACTTAGATTTAAGCGACGACGGTGCACCAGATACCTTTGCCTCAAGCGCAAACGAGAAAGACATCACTTTAATTAATCCGCTAAACAAAAACGCCACCTATACCATTAACATTAGCCGTTTTTCATTTTCGTACAACAGCAAATACCTTGGTATGCTCAATGAGTTTTATGAGGCAAACAGCGGCAATAAAAAATTCTCAGGCGCCTTATACAGTTTTAAAGAAATGCGTTTAAACACCATTGCAGGTGATTTTAAATTAGAAAACGACAGTTTTAGGTTTGGACTCAAAGACGTCAATTGCAACGGAATATATAACGATGCTGGCATCGATCAAATCATTATCGGAGATTATCAAACTTTTGTACTTCCTGACAATTCAATAGATATCAATGCCAAAGCCGATAAGAATGGGTTTGAAAAAAACGGAAAACACTTTAACATTACGTTCATTGACCCATTAGGTGCTTATGTAAGCATACAAGAAGATAAAAATGCAAAAATCAACAACTCCTTGGTGCTTGGCAAGAAACTTAAAAAGTTCAAATTTTTAAGCACCGATAAGTCCCCTAAAAAAATCTCAATCAAGAAGTACAAGAAAAAACCCTTGTACATTTATGTATGGCGTTTCGACCAGGCAGGTTTTACAGAAGACACCGCAGCTCTGAGAATAATTGCACGCGATTATGCTGACCGCATACAAGTTATCACCCTGAACTACGGAGAAAAGCCAGCGGAATTAAAATCGTTTAAACAAAGAAATTTAATCAATTGGTTTATCGGCCAATCGTCACAAAAAATAAATGAGTCATTCTTTCTCAACGAATTCCCTTTGGGCATACTAACAGGCAAACGACTAAAAATCAAACAAGTAAAAATAAGTCCGGCAGATTTACTAAATTTGCTAAAAAATCAACAGATTTAAAATGGAAGAAAACGAAGTAATCCCAGCAAAAAAAAGCAAAGGTAAAGGTGTAATAATTGCACTTTTATTACTATTGGTAATTGGCTCTGGTGTAGGAAATTTCATGTTGTGGAACAAAGAGAAATCTGCTACCGCAATGGCCAATTCTAAAATTGATTCCTTAAATACTTACCACAACTTAAAAGACAGTTTGTATGCAGCCTTGTCTGAAGAAGAACAAAAAGTTGAAGGCTTAAGGGCTGAAATTGCCTTGTACCAAAGCGACAATGACAGTTTAAAGCAATTGCTGGATGCTTCGATGGCTAAAATATCATCTCTTAGAGCTATGGTTGCTAATGGTGGAAGTACCGGAAAATTAAGAGCTTTAAAAGACAGTTTATCGCGTTTAAGTGCAGCGAACATGGCCTTTAAAACACAAGTTGATTCTTTGCTGAATCAAAATGAAGATTACTTGGCCCGCTTGCAAGAAAGAGAAAATCAAATTGCAGCTCTTGAAAGCAGAACACGCATATTAAGTGACAAGGTAAATATAGCCGCTCAACCAAATGTTGGACCGGTTATCGTTACACCAATGTATGCTAAAAAGGGGGTTTATATTCCAATTTACAAATCTAAAAAAGTTGAGCGATTACAAATTACTTTTGATGTACTTGGCAACAAGCTTACAGACAAAGCTGTTAAAAAAGATTATATGGTTCGTGTAATGGATCCAGACGGAATTGTCTTAAGTAACAACAACACCAAGTTGAGCAACTCCGACGATTTATATACCGTCAAAGAATCAGTAACTTTCAATGGCGTACAACAAAAGATAAAAGTAAACTTCACCCAAACACCTTCTTACAAAAAAGGCAAATACAAAGTTGAGCTAAAAGAAGAGGATGAAGTTAAACAAACGTTTAGCTTCGAATTGTTGTAATTGTATTATAAGACGATTTGGTATTTTGTTTCCAATTCTGTCCTGTAGTCCTCTAGCTTTTTCATAAACTTAATTCCCTCCTCTGCATCGGCATTTTGAATTCTATGCCTAGTCATGGCCTGATATTTTTCAATATCCTGAATATAGTCTTGGGTTCTTGAATTAAAATAGCTGGTCTTAAATTGTTCGAAGACATGGTCGACTGCCATTGCATTTGGATGGGCGCCATCGTTTTCATAAAAACGGTAGTCGCGTAAATCGTCGTTCACGATTTCAAAGGCTGGAAAATAAGCCATACTTGGAAACTGCACTTGCAAAGTATATATGGCCAATAGCAAGGTTGATTTGCTCAAATTATTCTCTACCACACCATCGCGCAAATGTTTAACTGGAGAGACACTGAATACAAATTGAACTTGAGGATAGCGCGCTTGAATACCAGCTATTAATTCATACCAAGTATTGACTATCTCATCTGTACTCAGTAAACGCTTGTTAAATTGGCTTTGCGGTATTTTATGGCAATTTGCGAACACCTCAGCAGTTTCAGCCCATTCATACACATAAGCAGACCCAAATGTAATAAAAATCGTTTTACTGCGCTCTAAATGGCTTTTAAGGGTATGCAAAGCATGGTTCATCTTGCGCAAGGCATCGCTGCTGTTTATTTCAGAAAAACGACCATGGTGAAATTTCCCATGCCATAAGCCATTGTGAAAGATCAAATCCGCTTCCGTATAATCGCCTTTCCATAGAATGCGGTGAAAGGCTTCTGCCAAACTAATGGGATTAAACACCACACCATTGCTTTGAGACTCCACATCAAAACCCAAGTCACTTAAGCGGCCTGACATGTGTTCAGAAAAACAAGAACCCATAAACACCAAAGCATCGCGGTAATCGATACCCGGCAGCAAGGGTTTAATTTCCATATTCAGTGCGTAGCGTATCATATTGGGGTAAATGTGAGAATTGAATGTAAAAAAAAAGAGAGGATCATGTTCGCTTTCGCTATCATTCTCACTCTCTTTTTAGTGGTACCTCCAGGAATCGAACCAGGGACACAAGGATTTTCAGTCCTTTGCTCTACCAACTGAGCTAAGGTACCTCAGTAATTGGGAGTGCAAAATTATTCTTTTTTTAA
>CANFXY010000143.1 GCA_947451105.1 Bacteroidota bacterium
CATTACCATAGACGTCCCTGCTGCTGTGCCATCTGATTGCCATAATTCTAAACCATGCAAACCATTATCAGCCGCAAAAAATAATTTGTTTTTGTATGCACGAAAAGCAATGGGGTCTGAACTATGCGCACCGTTGTATACATCGAATACAATGACAGTTCCCTTGTCTGTGCCATCTGTTTTCCAAAGCTCATTGCCTTCGTTGTAATTGTCGGCCGCAAAGTACAAAGTCTCACCCACTTTGGTAAACCATTGTGGCGCCGAGGACTCAAGGCCTCTTTGAATATCCTTGATAAGGTAAGTACCCTTTTCGGTGCCATCGCTGCACCAAATCTCATTGCCCGTTTGTGCCTCATTGGCATTAAAGTATACTTTGTTTTTAAAGGCTATCAGTTGCTGGTCTAGCCCCTTGGTTTTCCCAATATCAAAACTGCGCACAATGCGGGTACCATTAGCCGTTCCATCGCTGCACCAAAGATCAATTTTCTTTTTGACATCATTTTTACAAATAAAAAACAACTGACCATTTAATTCTGCTTTAGCTTCAATGTCGATATATTCATAGTCAGGGTACAAACGTTTAAGTTCAAGTGTACCCTCTTTGCTGCCATTGCTTTTCCATAGTTGCAAGCCAATCGCTTCGTTTACACAAAAAACAAAAAGGTTATTGGAAACATTGGTTAAACTAAGCACATCAAAGGAGTTCCCTTTTTTATTGATGTCAATTAGCATCTCTGCTTTGCTGAGTTTATCGTCAAGCAACCACAGTTCCTTACCATTAGCAGGCGTAGAAGCAAAGAATAAAAGCTTGTTGTTGATGCTGCAAAAATTTGTAGGAGATAAAGGAAAATCTTTACCGTTTGCGATTCTTTTGATCTCAAGTTTAGAAGATTTCAATTCGCATTTATACAAATCATTGCTGTAAAAAATACAGTTGTTTTTGAAAAATGTTGCTTGTCTATACATGCCACTTTTTTGCAGCATACGTGTACCTTCGCTGCTTCCGTCTGACATATAGACATCGTATTCTGATATTTCTGTGGTTATTGCGTGTCTTGTTTCCTTAATGTTAGCATTGATACTTTTTATGGCATTGAAAATCAAGTTATCGCCAACCAGTTGAAATTCATTTAGGTAGGAAACATTTGGTATACTTTTAATTTTAGCTGTCCCTAAGGTGCTGCCATCTGATTTCCACAAGGTATTTCCCTCTGAAAAAAACAATGCATTGTTGCCACATGTAAAAGCCAATGAGGGCCAAGCACTTGAGTTTTGCGACCAATTCACAAGCAATACAGGAGATTTTGCCCCAAGGGTAAACGCCCAAAGTTCAAATTCATAACCCATTTGATTTTTAACCTCAAGCGGCTTAATGTCTATCCAAAATATAGTCTGTTTATTTGCCACATAGCCAATGTTTCGAATGGATTTGGCAGAACTAATTTTCATAGTCCCTTTAGCCGTGCCATCCGATTGCCAAATGCTTTCCCCTTCGTCTTTAATTGTTGCTTTAAAAAACAAAACATTTTGAGCCACACAAAGCAAACTTGGATGTGCACTACCTGAGGGATCAAGGTCTTTAACCATAAATGTTCCAGCCTCTGTGCCATCGCTGCGCCAAAGTTCAGCCCCATTCTTACCATCGTCGGCTGTAAAGAACAAAACATTGTTTACATTGCATAAGTAACGGGGACTGAAATTGCTTCGTCCGCTGTTGATGTCCTTTACACGCAGTGTGCCTTTATCGGTCCCATCGGTTTTCCATAACTCGGTACCTTTATCGCTTTCATAGGCCGTAAAAAAAAGCGTAGAACCAACAGCACATAAATTTTTCGGAGAAGACCCACAAATGCCGATGCATAAATCTTTAACCATAACGGTACCTTGAAGGGTTCCATCGGTTTTCCAAAGTTCACGACCATGCAAACCATCCTCGGCAGTAAAATAAGCCACGTTGCCACAGGCGGTTAGAAAATCAGGGTTGGAACCTTTATTGCCTGGAGCAAAATCGCCCAACATGACTGGCTTTTGCGCTTGTGTAGAGAACGAAAAAATGATAGCAATAAAAAGAAGACTTAAGTTATAGAGACGCGTGTACTTCATACCTATGCAATGATACAAAAAGAGTGCTAATAATTTGAAGTCAATAATGAAGAATACATATTTTGTGCAAACTGATTTTACCATTACCTTTGCCTAGTGCACATTAATTTACTCGGAAAAACAGCATTGGTTTGTGGCAGTAGCCAAGGCATAGGAAAAGCAATAGCCATTCAATTGTCAAAGGCAGGCGTCAACATCATTTTATTGGCAAGGAACGAAGAACGTTTGAAGGAAACACTTAGCGATTTGTACCGTTCAGAAGGCCAAGAACATCAATTTTTAATTGCCGATTTTTCAAACACCAATTCAGTAGCAGAAGTTTGCAAAACACTTACAGCACTGCCAATAGACATATTGATAAACAATACGGGTGGACCGGCAGCTGGAAAAGCAATAGATGCAAAACCAGAAGAATTCATCGCCGCGTTTAACGCCCATTTGATCAACAACCAACAATTGGTTCAAGCGGTTTCAGGTGGCATGCGCGAAAGAAACTTCGGACGCATTATCAATATTATTTCTACTTCAGTGAAGGTGCCTTTGGCCAACTTAGGCGTTAGCAATACCATTAGAGGCGCAGTAGGCAATTGGTCAAAAACCATTGCAACAGAATTGGCTCCATTTGGCATAACCGTTAACAACATTTTACCAGGTGCAACGGAGACCGAGCGTTTAAATTCCATTATCAACAACAAATCAGGCAAATTAAACGTTGAAAGAGATGAAATTGAAAACGAAATGTTGGCCGAGATACCAATGAACCGCTTCGGCAAACCAGAAGAACCTGCTTACGCTGCAACATTTTTATGTTCAGAGTTTGCAGCCTATATCACCGGCACAAACATCGTAGTAGATGGAGGACGTACCCCTTGTCTGTAAAAACCTATATACAAGCAGCGCGTTTGCGCACCCTACCCTTGGCCATTTCAGGAGCCATTACCGGGAACCTATTGGCTTATTCAGAAACAGGAAGTTTTAATTCCAGCATATTTGCTTTAAGTCTATTAACCGCAATTCTGCTTCAAGTGTTGAGCAATTATGCCAACGATTACGGCGACTTTAAAAACGGTGCAGATACCCACGAAAGAACCGACCGTGTAATGGCTTCAGGTGCTATGACAGAAAAGTCAATGGTGTTGTCTATTCGCATATTAATTGGTTTGAGTTTAATCAGTGGCATTGCCCTGCTTTTAATTGGCATTGAAACCATCAACTTATCCTTTTGGATCTTATTGGGCGTTGGTTTGCTTGGTATAGCCGCAGCATATTTCTACACTGCAGGCAGCAAACCATATGGATATGCAGGCTATGGCGATGTATCCGTGTTTATATTCTTCGGATTGTTGTCTGTTGTTGGTACGTATTATCTGCAAACACAAAATGTAGATTCACATATTTGGTGGGTAGCTGCAGCTATTGGGCTTTTAAGCACAGGGGTTTTGAATATCAACAACATCCGTGATATTGAAAGCGACAAGGCAAAAAACAAAATAACCATCGCTGTAAAATTGGGTTACAAAAGTGCCTTGTATTACCAATTGGCCTTGTTGTTTACCGCCGTATTCTGCCTAACAACCTATTCTATTTTTAGTATAAACTTAGGCATTATATTGGTGTCTAATTATCTCATATTTTCATTGTTAATCTATCTGCATTACGAGGCATTAAAGGCTTGTAAAAGCAGACCTGATTTCAACAAACAATTAAAATTTTTATCCCTTTTGATCCTAGGCATGATGCTGTATTTTTGCCTTTCAGAAATTTTGTTTAAACCGGTTTGGGACTAATCGCCAGCATCAGCAAACACAGCCTACAGTTCAAGAAACCTGCCACCACCAGCAGAGGCAATTACAAAGAGAGAACCATCTATCTTTTGTCCCTTCACAATGCAGCAAACCCAACGGTTGTGGGCGTTGGAGAATGCGCTCCATTAAGTGGTTTGAGTATCGATGACCGTAAGGACTATGAAGACAAACTGGTGGAATTGGTAAAACAAATCAACAAGAACAAAGCCGATGATTTTCCTTTCCATGAATTTCCTTCCATTAAATTTGGCTTAGAAACCGCCTTGTTGGATTTGAAAAATGGCGGCCGTAAAATCATCTTCCAAAACTTCTACGCCATTGGCAGACAAGGCATACCAATCAACGGTTTGGTGTGGATGGACGATTTGGAGGAAATGAAGGAAGAGGTTTTAGAGAAAATTGAAAAAGGATTCGATTGTATCAAAATAAAAATCGGGGCTTTAAAATTCGAAAAAGAACTTGAACTATTGGAGTTTGTGCGCGGGCAAAAAGGTGGCGACAAACTTATATTAAGGGTGGATGCAAACGGGGCATTTAAACCCAATGAAGCAATGGAAAAATTGGAGGCTTTAAAGCCCTTTAATTTACACAGCATAGAACAACCGATAAAAGCAGGACAGGTAGAAGCAATGGCAGAACTGTGCAAAAACAGTCCCATCCCTATTGCGCTCGACGAAGAACTGATAGGCATACACAAAGAAGAAGACATGCTGAAGCTTTTAGAAACCATAAAGCCTCAGTACATTGTATTAAAACCAAATTTAGTAGGCGGATTTGTGCAGACAGATTTATGGATTAAAACAGCAGAGAGACTAAATATTGCTTGGTGGATTACCTCAGCCTTGGAGAGCAATATTGGCTTAAATGCCATAGCGCAATATGCGGCAGGATTTCCCAAGGCCATACATTCTGGATTGGGCACGGGACAATTGTACAAAGACAACTTTATGCCCTATACCCGCATAGACAAAGGCTTTTTGTGGAGAGATATTGGCAACAAAACGTCTGATACTTTAAGTCCACCAGAACAGCTGTAAAAAACAAAGCCCTTGATTTTCTCAAGAGCCTTATTTTCAATTATCATTAATAAAAAGAATTTTGTTTACTCAATAAGCACCTGTCGGTAAACGCTGTAACCCTCAACTTTAAATTCTATGGTATAAATACCTTTGGCCAATGATGACAAGTTGGTACGACCCGCTTGCAATTGTTTTTCAGCGACCAATTTACCATCTACCGCATACACTTTTATAAGTGCTTCGCTAACATCTATGCTGGAAGAATTGAAACTGATTTGCCCATTGCTTGGATTTGGATACATATTCAAATCGATTTTTCTGTAGTTGATGATTCCTGTTAAATCGTCGGCTGTAACATATATAGTGTCAGTATTTATCGTTGGGCAATTGTAAGGCGGGTTATTGATTTGATGCTCAATAATGTATTTACCAGGTTTGTTGAAAACAAATGTATCTCTTTGTTTATTTAGACTATAGTATAAAGTACCTGAATTGCTACTATCTCTTATTGTATTTATATAGCGGTAATTTAACCCACTGATGCTATCAATTGGCTGTGCGTAAATTTCCAAGCCCCCTTTGAATAGCTTTTTATAAACCAGCTTGTCTCTTGATTTTGGTTTAACCATAATAATATAGGTTTTAGAAGTTTGTCCAACGGCACCGCAGAAATTGTCATTGGCAATGGCCGTAAATCTATAAACATTTGGGCGTGCATCCCCAATTTTGGTTTGCCAGCAAAATTGAGCTTCTTTTTCTCGAGCGCTAGGATCTATAATAGTAAATGTCGCATCCACAATTGCACTGTCCCAAATCAAATTGATGGTATCTAATACTGTTTGTTTAGGCAAAAAAAGATCGTCTTTCGTTCCAATGGTAAAGCAAACTTTATTGCCTTCACACGTAGAATATTTATTATTCCCAATAAAGTAGGGTGGGTTGTTTTCTGAACATTGCTGCACTATCCATGTGGACTCACGTTTAACATAGCCAATTAATTGCCATTTGCCTAAACTGTCTTTTCTCCATTCATTAATTTTGAAAGTTATAACACTTGCCTCATCACACTTGGTTGGTGTAAATACAATATCGCCCGTTTCTTTCTCAAAATAAAATCCACGTGGTGGCTTAGCGTTTGGAAGCGCTTTACAATTAACAACACCTGGGCTTGGTGGACAATATGGTGTAACTGGAAAATTCTGATCAAAAGAACCTGTGTAGGATTCAGGGTCATTTAGACCC
>CANFXY010000144.1 GCA_947451105.1 Bacteroidota bacterium
GGGTCGTAATGATGAATAAATGTTAGTCCGTTGTTGAGGTGTTTAACTTTATATGATATCACCTTGCAAAAATAAGTCTATTAGCAAGCTTGAATATGCACCACAAAATGTGGATACATGCATTTATGACCTAGATTATTTAAATTTGTGTAACGAAATTATTGGCTTATTTGTCTTTTTCTGTATTGCTGCGGTTTTTTTCTTTGTACTTCCACTGCTCCGAATAATACCAGAGTATTTAAAGGAATAAATTTACAATAAATAGTTCTAAAGGAGAAGTTTTTACCGACCAAAAATCAGTAAAAATTATCCGCCAATTAAAATTCACCCCATTTTTCTAGTTCTTCAGCTGACCATAGTTCAGGGAAAAATATTCTTCTTTGGTACTTTGGATGCATGTATTTTTTCCAATCACTACCTCCGGTAGCCTCCACTTTTTTAGGACCACTTTCCAAGTATTTTTCAGCAGCACTATAATGTGCCATTACCCATGTAACATTAACTGTATAATCATAATGTCTCATGGCTTTTACTAAAGATTCATCAGATTTTATGTCTGTTGGAAGACTTTTAAACTTGGTCCATAAATTATTGGTGTTGTACAATTCCATTTTACGCAAAAATTCATCTTTATACTTTTCTTCAAACAAAGTAATTAAGGTGTTTTTCTTGCCCGTTTTGTGGTCTTTACCTGCGGCTTGCCAATACAAGTGATCGTAAGCATGTTCAATTGGTGTGTTGCGGTCAATAGTTGCTCTAAATCTAAAATCAATTAAATTGATAATTTCAGTTGATGCAAATTCTATTAATCTATATTGAGCACTTTGAAATCCAGAAGCAGGGGTTAAAGTGTTTCTGAATTTCATGTATTGTTCAACTTCCATACCATCACCCATGATGGTAAAAGAAGAACTAAGCATATCAAAATACCTGCTAATACGTGTTAGCTTATCTGAAAAAAACTTAGCGCTAACTTCGTCTTTGTTGCACACCTGATCTATTTCCCATAAAATCATTTTAAACAACAATTCATTAATTTGATGGTACATAATAAATACCATTTCATCGGGTAAGGTTGTTCGCTGTATTTGTAAACTTAATAATGCTTCAGGTTGAATATAATCCCAATAGGTAATAGGTTTAGCCCATACCAATCCTTCTAAATGGGTATCAGGATTTTGTCCAATTGCTTGATATTTTTCCTCTAAACGCTTTAATAGTTGTTCTTGATTTTCTGTCATTTTAATTGCGCAAACTTAGTTTTCAAATATAGTTTGAATAATCTGTTCATCCCAATTCAAATTTGGGTAGAAAATAAGTCAGGTTAATTACAAGGTTCCTCTTCGGGCTTGCTCGGCTTCAATACTTTCGAAAAGGGCTTGGAAATTGCCTTTGCCAAATGATTTTGCTCCTTTTCTTTGTATTATTTCAAAAAACAAGGTAGGTCTGTCCTCTACAGGTTTGGTAAATATCTGAAGCAAATATCCTTCTTCATCACGATCAACCATAATGCCCCATTTTTTAAGTTCTTCCAAATCTTCTTCAATTATACCTACGCGCTCTTTAACAGTATCATAATATGAACCAGGTACATATAAAAATTCTACACCACGTTTTTTCATTTCAGAAATTGTAAAAACGATATCGTCTGTTGCAACAGCGATATGCTGACAGCCTGGCCCATGATAGAAATCTAAATACTCTTGAACTTGTGATTTCTTTTTACCAATTGCCGGTTCATTGATTGGAAATTTAATATAACCATTTCCATTTGTCATAACCTTACTCATTAAAGCTGTGTATTCGGTTGATATATCTTTGTCATCAAAAGTCACCAAATTAGCAAAACCAAGCGTGTTGGCATAAAAATCAGCCCAAATATCCATTTCGCCTAATCCAACATTTCCAACCATGTGGTCGATGTATTTTAAGCCTGTCGGAATAGGATTGTATTCTGTATTCAATTGCTCAAAGCCAGGGAGAAAAACTCCATTATAATTTTTTCTTTCGATGAACAAGTGAACGGTATCTCCATAAGTGTGAATACCAGCTCTTCTTATTTCCCCATGTTCGTCTTTAATTGTTTCAGGTTTTAAAAAAGGTTTAGCTCCACGAGAAACCGTTTGTTCATAAGCATCGTAGGCGTCATTTACCCACAATGCAATCACCTTAACACCATCTCCGTGTTTTTTTAAATGTTCACTGATGTCGCTATCGGTGTCAAATGGACTGGTTAAAACCAGTTTTATTTTACCTTGCTTCAAAACATAAGATGTCTTGTCTCGAACGCCTGTTTCTAATCCAGAATAGGCCAAATCTTGAAACCCTAAGGCTGTTTTATAAAAATGTGCTGCTTGCTTTGCGTTTCCAACATATAATTCTACATAATCGGTGCCGTTTATAGGAAGGAAATCTTGTGCTTTATCAAATATTTTTTCGGTTTCAGAATAATTATAATTCTTAACCTGTGTTAAATCTGTTGTTCTCATATCAATATTATTTTTATTTTTTTTCTTCTAACCAAGATAGATAATACTCAGGTTGTTCAATACCTAAAGCGGCTTTGGTAATTTTTACTGGTCTAAATGGATCAATCATTACTGCAAGTTCATGCGTTTCTTTTTTGCCAATACTTCTCTCAATTGCACCAGGATGTGGACCGTGTGGTAAGCCTCCTGGGTGTAGGGTAATTTGACCTTTTTGTATGTTGTTTCTGCTCATAAAATCTCCATCAACATAATACAATAATTCATCACTATCTACATTGCTATGATGGTATGGTGCAGGTATTGCTTCGGGGTGGTAATCGTATAATCGCGGAACAAAGGAACAAACCACAAATTGACTGGCTTGGAAATGCTGGTGAATTGGCGGGGGCATATGAATTCTACCTGTTATTGGTTCAAAATCAAAAATTGACATCGCATAAGGGTATGAACAACCGTCATATCCTACAACATCAAAAGGATGGTTTAAATATACATAAGGATGAATAATGCCTCTTTTTTTAATTAGTATTTTAAATTCTCCTTGCTCATCATGGGTTTCAAGGTTTTCAGGCAATTTCAAATCACGCTCACAAAAAGGAGCGTTCTCCATGAATTGACCATATTGATTTCTATATCTTGCCGGGGTTTCAATCGGACTAAATGACTCAACAAAAAGTATTTTATTGTCTTCGGTTTCAAATTCAATCATATATACTGTTCCTCTAGGAATGATAATATAATCGCCATATTTGAAAGGAATATTTCCATACATGGTTTTTAACAAGCCTTCTCCTTTATGAACGAATAGCATTTCATCAGCATCAGCATTTTTGAAAAAATATCCTTTGGTTCCATATTTAGGGGCAGCCAATCCAATGTGTAAATCATCATTTACAAACAGCACAGTGCGGCTTTTTACGTAGTCTTCCTCAGGCTTTAAATCGAATCCAGTAAAACTTCTAGCCCTTAAATTTTCTTCTACAGCTATTTCTGGTCTAACACTGTATGGTTCGCCAAATTCTTTGACAAGCGTTGGGGGATATAGATGATAAACTAAAGAAGAAATTCCTCCAAATCCTTCGGTACCAAAAAGTTCTTCATGGTATAACTGTCCATCAGGACGGCGAAAAACGGTGTGTCTTTTATGAGGAATCTTCCCTACTTGACGGTATAATGGCATAATTTAAAAAATTTACGCAAGAATAAACCGCGTTGCTTTTTTAAAAAATGATGCGAATCAGTTAAAAGAAAGTCAGGTTAAAAAAATGATGTGAATCATATATGATTCTTGTTTATTCTTCAATAAAGAGAAATACTGAATTAAAGCGTTGAAAATATTCTATAGGCAATTGAACTTTCAAATCATTTTTAAGCATAATCTCGGTAAAATATTTATTATCATCTGGTAATTCAATTTGACTCGATTTACCAAACAATATAAGGTTTTCGCATTTGCTAAAGTGCTTTATTGGATGCAGTTCTGAGCTAAAATAAAGAGAATCACTTGTAGTTTCTAATTTTGAAAATCCACTGCATAAAGTCTTTTGCATACCGTCAACTGTGAGAAATTGTATTTCATTCTCTTTAAATAGAGCACATAATGTTTTGTCATCTATTGCCATAGTTCCAAGATCATACACTTCTTGTAAATTATGCAGTTGATTCATTAAATCGAAAACCCCATTGTAAACTGCAAAGAAAAAACCTTTCCCCACCCAAGAAGCAACAAAGCTTTCATCAGTTCTTATTAAGTTAGACTTAACCAATTGCTTGTCAAAATTTAACAGGGGGTATTTGTTGGTTAAGGGTTGAACCAGACCTTTTCTAACGTTTTTAAGCAATTGCTCTTTTGGGGTTATTTCAAACACAATGAAAATGAATATTTATTCTACCTTTGCAAAGTAACTCAATTCAAAATTAATTCTGAAATCAATTTGTCCTCAGAAAGAAATGCTTTTATAGAAACCATAAAAAGTATAGGTTTACTTTTAGACAAACCTAGCTTAAGAAAGGGAAGACGCTTGGTCATTATGACTGCTATCGTTTCCGTTGCTGATGTTATAGCATTGGCAGCAGTTGTGCCTGTGTTGATGTTGGCTATAGATGGTGATTTCCTTGCAAAAAGCAGAAAACTTAGGACCATCCATCAATTTATTGGAATAGAAAAAGAGTCAGACTTTTTATTGAGTCTAATTGCCTTGGTAGCTTTCTTTTTTCTTATTAAAAATATTTTCGCCGTATTAATTCAAAAAAGCATTCATAAATTAAGCACCAAACTGGTTCAAAATTTTACAGAGAATACTTTTTACCATGTTATAAACCAATCTTTTGAAAATATTGTAGCGAAAGGTACTTCGGATCTTTTAAATAAAATTCACTTTAATTCTATGTATTTTGCAACTGGTATACTTTTGCCATTTGTAAATATCATTGGTGAAAGTTTGGTTATTCTTTTTATTCTAATTTTTATTATTTGGTTTAACCCATCAATATTCTTTTTGATTGTGCTAGTGACAGCGCCCGCATTTTATTTTATTAGCAGCAGTATTAAACAAAAAATTTACCAATTAGGGGAGGAAACCAAAGGAAAAAGAGAAGAAACGATTGAAAGTTTAAATATTGGAATAAATGGATTGGTTGATATTAAAGTAAATCATTCCTCAAGTTTTTTCATTAAGGATTTTTTAAAAAAACAGAAATTTTTAATTGACTCAGATTTCAAATCAATCTTTTACCAAGGTATACCATCGCGAGCAAATGAAATAGTTGTATTGGCCGGTGTAATAATTCTGGTAATATATGGGTATTTTTTTTCTGACAATCCTGCTGGATTAAGGGCTTTGGCGGCAATATTTGTACTTTCTGTATTTAGATTGGTTCCGGCAATAAATAGATTGTTAATTGGTTTAATGAAGCTGAAGTTACATCAGCATACAATAGATTACTTGTACCACAACAACATTCAAAATAAAATTAAGACTACTGTTCCTATGCATTTCAATTCTGAAATGCAGATTAAAAATATTTCTTATGAATATGACCAAAAACATAAATTGATAGATGGTGTCAGTTTTGTAATTAAAAAAGGAGAAATATTTGGTATTAGTGGCATAAGCGGAAGTGGAAAAAGTACCTTAATGAAAATAATTTCTGGCTTGATTCTACCTCAGAAAGGGGAAATCATTGTTGATGGTACAACACTCAATTCAAATAACATTCATTCGTGGCAAAATCACATAGGATTTGTCCATCAAAATCCATTTATTTTTAATAAAACATTGCATGAGAATATTTCATTGAATGCAAGTTATGATGAATTAAAAATGAAAAAATCCATTCAACTTTCAGGATTACAGAAATTTCTTGAAAACTTGCCAAATGGCTTAAATACTTTATTAGGAGAACAAGGTTCAAGAGTTAGTGAAGGTCAGAAGCAAAGAATTGCAATAGCTAGGGCAATGTACAAAGAATCCTCTGTTTTGCTTTTTGACGAAGCAACAAGTTCATTAGATTCTGAAACAGAAGATATTGTGATAGAAAGTTTACAAAATCTTAAAAAACAAAATGTAACTTTAGTTATCATTGCACATAAGAAAAGGATTATTGATTTATGTGACCATTCATACCACATCAATCAAGACGAA
>CANFXY010000145.1 GCA_947451105.1 Bacteroidota bacterium
AAGGTTGCACTCATTGAGATTGACACAAAAAGCATCATGCAAACTGCTGGCGCAAACACGACAGCATCTTCTATAACTGCATTAACCAGATTGGAATTAGGGAAACTTAATATCTACTCCTTAATCGATCCATATGACCTTGAATACATCGCAAAGAGAGACAATTTGAAATACGATAATTGTTTTAGCACATTCTGCATTGATGAGATTGCAAAAAAACTAGAATGCGAAAAGGTGTTTACGGGAAGTATTTCAATCGTCGCTGATAGAATCGTTGTTATATTCAAAGTATATGACACCAAAACAAAAGCGTATGACAAAGAAATTGTTAAAGAATTTCTAAATCTACCTTTGTCAATACCTACAATGATACGCATAACTCTTAATGAAATGTATGCAATTCCTAACAATACAGAGGAAGTAAATACGCTAACTAAGAGTTTTATTTTTGATGAACAAAGAAACAATCCATACACCAACCGTTTAAGAGCTGATGGTCCACGAATGGGATTAACTTTTTTTACGGGCAATACGGCTACCCTATTGTCTGCGCCTAAAAAAGAAGGTGGTTTTGCGGCAATGCCACTTATGTTTCAATTTGGCTACCAGTTCGAAAAACAGTATTTAAATCAAGGTAATTTTCAGGCCTTATTTGAGGTTGTTCCAATGTTAACTGGACTTGATCAAGGTTTATTTATTCCCAGTATTACCCTATTAAATGGTATGAGAAACAATCAAAATGGGTGGGAGTTTGCCTTTGGTCCATCACTTTCAATTATAAAAGCCACTAACGGATTTTACGACGAACAAAACAATTGGCATTTGGCAAAAGATTCAACTTTGATGAGCAGCAAACCATTTATTGAAAGCAGAATGGATAGCAGAGGAACTTTCTCCTTCCACCCATCTTTTGTTTTTGCATTGGGTAAAACATTTAAATCAGGAAAACTAAATATTCCAGTTAATGCATATTTTGTACCAAGCAGCAATGGTTACAGATTCGGAATTTCATTTGGTTTTAACAGCAGAGCAAGATATGAAAGCGCATCAATATCTAATTAATAGAGATCTATTCAATTAGGAAATGGGTACTAGAAATAGTGCCCATTTTTATTTGTTACAAATTATCACCAATTACCCAAGCCTCACTCCACGCGGCCTGGAAATTAAATCCTCCCGTTAGAGCATCTATATTCAATACTTCTCCTGCAAAATAAAGACCTGGAACAATTTTACTCTGCATGGTTTTAAAGTCTACTTCCTTCAAATCAACGCCACCTGCGGTAACAAATTCATCTTTAAATGTACTTTTACCATCCACTTCTAATTCAAAGCCAGATAAATGTTCCGCAAATTTCAACAGATCTTTTTTGGATACATCCGACCAAGTATTAAACGTATTTATAAAAGTTAAACTGTGTATCCTTTGCCACCAACGCTGAGGTATATTAAACAATGGTGTATTAACTACTTGCTTTTTGGGATGATCAGCCTTCACCTTCAACAAGAAATCAAGAGTATCTTCAATATTAAGGTTACTTAATCCAAGTGATATTTTAAATCTATACTGCAGTTGATTCAGCAACCTTGCAGCAATTGAAGACAATTTAAGAATGGCTGGACCACTTAAGCCCCAATGGGTTATTAGCAATGGTCCTGTTTGGGTTAAATCTGACGGTGAGAGTCTGCTTTCTTTTAACTGTTTCTTTTCTAAAAGCAATTTAACACTTGCCTTTGGCACACTTAAGCCCATCAGCTCTGCGATGAGATCATGTTCAATATTAAATGTAAACAAAGAAGGAACTGGATCTATAATTTTATGGCCCAAGCCCTTTATTATTTGCCAAAAGGCATCACTGCTTCCAGTAGCTACTAGTACCTTTCGTGCTTCAATTATTTCGTCGTTGATATTTAATTGAAATACGCCATTATTTTCAATGGATTTTACACTTCGTAAAGTTTTAATTGGAATATTTAATTCATCACATTCATCAAGAAAACAATTTATTATGGTTTCAGAATTATCAGTTATTGGAAAAATACGTCCATCAGCTTCAGACTTCAAGACTATTCCTCTTGATTCAAACCATTTTACAGTATCCTTGGGGTTAAATCTTTCAAATACAGACAACAATTCTTTATTCCCTCTGGGGTAATAAGAAACCAATATGCGGTTGTCGAAGCATGCATGGGTTACGTTGCAACGCCCGCCTCCACTGATTCTAACTTTACCTAGAACAGTTTTACTTTTTTCGAAAATCTCAACCTTTAAATTGGGGTGTTTTCTTTTTGCATTTATAGCCGCGAAAAAACCGGCAGCACCCCCACCAATAATGGCAAGATCGAGCATAAACCTATGAAATTGGGGTTACCTTGATGGAATAACTTTCCATAACCAAGTTAGCCAATAATTTTCTACTAGCCTCATCTGCTTCCTTCAAAGCATCTTGTTCAGTTGCTGCAGTCGTTTGATAGGTGATACATTTACCAACTCTTACATTGTCAATACTAGTGAATCCAACATTGTGTAAGCCAACTGTAACTGTTTTTCCTTGAGGATCCAACAACTCTTTACGAGGCATTACTTCTATTTCTACAGAAAATTTCATGATGATTTTTTTGCTGCGAAATTAATTATAATAGATGACAAAACATAAAAAGCATAAAATATAGCTACAGATAGCCATTGAAAAAACACAATTGAAACAATACCTGTTGCCAATAAAAATATATGCTGGTAGTAATTTGAAATAGGTCCTTTCTTTGGCTTATTGGAAGGAACTTTTATTTCGCTAATTAATAAATAGGCCGCAATTGCACAAAAAATCAAAAATCCATACTTATTATCAAATATCAAGTCATACAAAAAACCTCCATCTACCATCGCCAAAGACATAACCATGATTCCCGTAACTGGTGTTGGCACGCCTATAAATGATGATGATGATTGACGCGTATCCAAATTATATTTGGCCAAGCGGTAGGCAGAAAGTGCCGCTAAAAGCAAAAAAGAATATCGGTAAATACCATCAATGTTATAAGACAATGAATACAACAAGCAAGAAGGTGCTATGCCAAAAGTAACCAAATCTGCCATTGAATCCAATTGTTTGCCGAACTCGCCACTTACCTTTAACAGCCTAGCTAAAAAGCCATCAAAAAAATCTAGAACAGCCGATAACAACACAAGGTATACAGCCGTTTTAGGCTCATCATTAAAAATATTAACTATTGCTAAAGTACCGCAGGCAAGATTGCCAAGCGTAAACAAATTTGGTATGTGTTTGACTAATTTCATTGCTGACGACAAATCTAATAGATAAGAATTGGAATCAAAAACATTAAACAAAAATTAACAGAAAAGAAACTTTCAAAATTAACCTTGTAACTAAACATAAAACTTGCAGTTTCAGGAGCAAAAGAAGGCATTTGAAACCCTAAATACTTGATAATATTATTTTAAAAATCTTTACAGTACTTTTGCAACATGACAAATAAACTTTTACTAGCCATGCTATTTGTTGTTTCTGCTTTCTCTTTGAATGCTCAAAAAAACAAAGCCAAAAGCGACGAACCAAGCAGCAACATAAGCTCGTTCTTAAATGATGGAAGAGTTACTGGAGTTCAAAATTTAATCAGATTGCGCTTAGCTCCAACATTTATGGGATATATAGGAGCAAGCTACGAAAGAAAATTTGGTGAAAAATTCGGCATAGAAGTAGGTGCTAATTTCAAAACAAACCAAAGTGCTATTTGGGAAGAATACAGATATGCTAACTCCAATACAGTTAATTACACAAAGTATTTAGCTTCTAAAAATGGAATTGGATTAATTATTTCGCCCAAATATTACAAATATGGTAAATACATAAACCATGGCAGGTACGTTGGTTTACAAGCCAATTTAAGAAGCTTTAAATCTGATTTCGAAATCATTGTTCCAAGTTCAGTCCAAAACACTACAACTGTACAATCAAATGTATCATGTTCTTACAAATCTTTGTTTTTAGTTTGGGGAAATCAAAGACAGTTTGGCTCTAGATTTACTTTTGGGTTAGAATTTGGATTCGGTGTAAATCAGGATAAAATTAAGAACTTAAATGTCTATGACGTTAACTCATCAGGTATTGTCAATTCTGCAGACTCTAAACACTATCAATTAACCGGATTATTAGATCTTTCTTTTGGCATTTTACTATAAAACAATGAAAAACTTATTATTACTATTTTGCGCGTTATTTATAACGAATGTTTTTTCACAAAAGAACAATGCGATTAAAGAGCTAACAGGGACTGAATTTAGACCTGAAAAAAAAGACCGACCATACTTTTACCAGAACGCAATTAAAATTGGCGAGAACTATTATGTAATCGCACAAAAAGGCGACAAGGCATACATCAACTTTTTTGGTTTCAGCACCAAACAAAAATACGACTTTAAGATATTCAAGCTAGATGCTAAAATGAATGTAAAGTCAGTTGCAACAATACCCTCTGAATTTGAGGGAAAGGATGTTCAGACTTTAAAAATTGGCCGATTTGGGGACAAACTTTGCGCCTTGTTTTATTTTAACAACAAGAAAGCTCGAAAGCAGTTTCTATTTGCTCAAATGTATGATCTAAAGAATTTCACTCCTTCTGGGAAGCCATATAAAATTGGTGAAACAATGATCACCAAAAAAGAGACAAGAATTAGCAGCATCTTTAAGGTTAGTATCACAGATGATTTTTCTAAGATGCTGATCACCGCAGATAGATCTAATATCATCAGAAGCAGAAGAGAGAAGAAGGCTGCAGCTGAGCAAAAAAACCATACTTTTTCTTATTGGTTAATTGACTCAGAATTTAAATTAATTAATGTTGGCAAGAATGTCAAGATGGGAAAAGGCACAACAGAAATCATTGATCAAACTTTCGACAATGAGGGCAATATGTGCATTTTAGGATTCGAGCAAGCCACTACAACTAAAAAAAGCCGTTATGTTTTCGGAGACATAGATAGTGACGAAGATGGCAATAACAGCAAGCTGATAATGAAAATCATCAGGCCAAGTGGCGAGGCAAGCGATATAACATTTGCCAATGGTGAATATTTTTATTCAGCCATGATGAAGTTAAATCCAAACACTGGAAATGTGGCTGTTGTGGGTTTATTGGGAAGTGGCAAATATGGCGCAAAAGGTTTGTTTACTCAACAAGTAAATATTAAAACAGCCGAAGTATTGGCTGAAAACAAAAGTTTATTTGGTATTGACTTGGTAAAAGAAATTAACAGCTTAAAACCACCAACTGTGAAGTCTAGTAAGTCTAACACTAAAAAAGAAAAGCGTGCAAACAAAGATAAAAAGGAATCTAAAAAAGTTAAGAAAACAGAAGTGCCCGACTACCTGCATATGTATGTTAGGCTGGGTTCATGTCATTACAACGATAGCAACGAATTGGTGGTAGTTGGTCAAAAGTATTATACATATACTGTAACATACACTACGACAGACTCGAAAGGCAGAACCACAACCCATACAGTGACATATTATGTTTATGGTGATATAATTTCATTTAAAATTAATCAAGATGGTGAAATAGAAAACTTTGGATTCATTTTCCATCACGTTGAGACAACTGCCTATGTATACAAAGATTACACCTCACTGTATACAGGAGATAAACTTTATATTCTAACCAAATCAAGTGGTGGACAGATGTTCTTAAATAACAAGGCATCAACCCTACAGTTATTCAAAGAATACAATACCATAGCAAGAAGAAATTCGTATGCAGACTTCATGAATGTGAGTGATAACGAAATGATTCATATAAGTTCAAGAAAGAACAAAGTGATATTTAGTTTAATTTCGGTAAAACTCGAAAAATAGAGTTAAACAGTTTATACTACTAGAAATCAGTAAGATGTAAAATTATAATTTTATTGATTTAAACAATTTTTAAAACTTGCGCTTTTAGATTTATTTGTGTACTTTTGCACCGCAAATAACAATAACAATTATTTGCATGGCTAGTCCAAAAAAATCCCCAATTGACTTCTCGAACAAAATTAAAGGCGACAGCCTAACTTTTGACGATGTTCTTGTTTTACCGCGTTACAG
>CANFXY010000146.1 GCA_947451105.1 Bacteroidota bacterium
CGTTTGTTCATTTGTCGTTTGAAAGATTGCAATTTCAGTGATTTATATCAATTCCACAAACAATGATTTTGCGTTTGAAAGGCTTTACCTTTGTAATGCTATGAACAATGAATTGGAAAATTATGCAGTTGAAAACACCCTACAGCTCTTTGGTGCCGAGCCACAGCACATGGATGTGTACAGCTTAAAAGAATGGTTGGAGGAAAGGGTTTTTGAACTTTTGAACCACGATTTTAACAAATTGGTCAACCTACTTTACCGCATTGATGTTTATGAGAGCAAGGCAAAAGAATGTTTTGGCAAACAAAACAGAGAAATAGCTAAATGTTTGGCCGCTTTGATTTGGGAAAGGCAGTGGGAGAAAGCCTTGAGGAAAAAGTCTGGAATTTAATTCATGATCGTACCCAATATCTCAGCAATGGCATTGCGCACTTCTATGAGTTGCATGTGGTAGTGTAAAAGAGATTGCTTTTGATGGTCTTCGGTAGCAGCGCCCAATTCGTCCAAATTGGTTTTAATCAATTTTTCTAACTTGTGTTTTTTCAAGAATAAAAACAGCGATTGCAGGTCGTTGACATAGTTTTCTTTAACCGTTTTAATCATGATGCCATTGTTCAACCAAGTATCACTGAGCTCGTGGCGTTCGGTTAAAAAATCGGCAGCCATTTTACGGATATCTCCATCTTCGTGGTTAACGAAAAACTGTTCATCAAATTCCAATTCCTTTTCCATTTGAAGGGTTACTTCATTGAGGACTTTTTGGAAGAGCGGATTCTCAATTTGAAGGGCATCGTCTTCTTTTAATTCTTTAAAAATAAAATCGGCAACGGTGGCATCTTCCATAAATTTTTTGTGACCGCTTTGTATCAGCAAACGCACCAGGTTTAATTCTTGTTCATCGCTGCCACTGTAAACCTCTTGTTTAGGCAATTCGGTTTGCGTGTGCAATATCTCCTGAATTTCAGCCGAAATCACTTGGTTGTCGACGGCCGATTTTCCTTTGCGAAACTTATTGATTTCTACAAGAAGCAATTTCTCGTCGGCATCCATCAAACGGCTGCACTCGCGGGCATAGGCCGAACGCTTGAGTGCATCTGGAATTAAAGCAATGCTGTGCAAAAGGTTCTTAACCACCTCGGTCTTGCGAATGGGGTCGTTGCCCACACCTTGCATGAGCAAATCTGTTTTGAACAAAATGAAATCCTTTTGTTCTTTTTCGATATAGGTTTTGAAATCGACCGAGCCTAATTTTTTGCAATATGAATCGGGGTCTTCACCTTCGGGAAAACTAACGCAACGCACGTTGAGGCCTTGTTCGAGCAACAAATCAATACCCCTTAAAGAAGCTTTGATACCGGCAGCGTCACCGTCGTATAAAACAGTTACGTTATCGGTAAAACGTTTAATGAGTTTTATTTGACCTTCAGTAAGCGAAGTCCCTGACGAAGCCACCACATTTTTAACCTCACCTTGGTGCAGGGTGGTAACGTCGGTATAGCCTTCAACAAGGTAGCAATTATTAAGATTCTTTATATGTTTCTTCGATTGAAAAATACCGTATAAAACATTACTTTTATGGTAAACTTCAGTCTCGGGAGAATTGAGGTATTTAGGGGAGCGGTCATCTTTCACCAATTGTCTTCCCCCGAAGGCTATTACTTTTCCGGTAAGATCGTGGATAGGAAAAATGACACGGTGACGGAACATATCAAAATAGTTTCCATCCTCTTTCTTTTTAATCAATCCCGCTTCCGCAAAATAGTCGAGGTTGAATTGGTTTCTCTTTGCTTCGTCGACCAAACTTTCCCAGCCTTGAGGTGAGTATCCGAGTTCAAACTCATCCATGGTTTGTTTGGTAAAACCGCGTTCCCTGAAATAAGAATCACCTACCCTTTTGCCTTCATCAGAAAGCAATTGGTCTTTGAAATAATTTTTAGCAAACTCGAGGGCGACGAGCAGACTTTCTCTTTTTTTCTGTTGTTCGTTGTATTCCTCGCGGTTAACAATGGTATCCTCTTCAAGGACGATGTTGTATTTGGCGGCCAATTTTCGAATGGCATCAGAGAAAGAAAGACTATCGTGGTCCATTAAAAACGAAACCGAGTTTCCGGCTTTTCCGCAACCAAAACATTTGTAGATACCTTTAGTTGGTGAAACGGTAAAGGAAGGCGTTTTCTCGTCGTGGAAAGGACAACGGCCTAAGAGATTAGACCCACGCTTTTTGAGGGCAATGTATTCGCCCACCACTTCATCAATTTGGGCGGCGTGAATAACTGCATCTACGGATTGGCGTGAAATCATAAAATTATAGGCAACAAAATTAACCTTTTAAATTTAAAATTAGCTAAAGAAGGAAGACTGTGTAAAACAAAAAAAATCCCAGTTTGCACCGGGATTTTTTCAATCAACAAAAAACCTAAGACAAAAATTTAGTCTTTGCTCTTGGAGCCAATCATCAGGAGGTCGTTTACCACAATTTCAGTGACATAGCGTTTAACACCCTCTTTGTCGTTGTAGTTGCGGTTAACCAATTTGCCTTCAATGGCGACTTCTTTGCCTTTGTCCAAGAACTTAGAAGCAATTTCAGCAACCTTTCCCCAGGCTACAAGATTGTGCCATTGGGTTTCGCTGATTTTCTCGCCTTTTTCGTTTTTGTAAGACTCCGTTGTTGCTAAAGAAAAACGGGTTAACGATTTGCCACTTTCTAATGTTTTAGATTCTGGGCTTGATCCTAGGTGGCCAATTAGGACCACACGGTTACGTAATGAATTCATAAATTTTATGTTTTATAAAAATGTAATTCAAAGATGCAACGAGAAAAATTCCGCAACAAATATTAAACATTTAAAATCCGTGTATAACCGACAATAAACGTTTAAGTTTTTTATACCCAGAAAAGCGAAAAAAAATTGTAATTTTCCCCTCCAATTTATGTTTGCGGTAATTGACATTGAAACCACAGGAGGAAGGCCAGAACGAGACCGAATTACAGAAATTGCTATACTCCTACACGACGGCGAAAAAGTGGTAGACCGCTTCAGCACACTTATCAACCCTGAGTGTCGAATTCCTCTCGAAATACAAAGACTAACGGGGATAGACAACGACATGGTGGCCAATGCACCCAAATTTTACGAAGTCGCTAAACAAATCGTGCAGTTTACCGAAAACGCTGTATTTGTAGCCCACAATGTGCGCTTTGATTATGGCTTTGTAAAAGCAGCTTTTAGAGATCTTGGTTTTTTATACCAAAGAAAAACCTTGTGCACCGTGCGTATGGCCAGGGCTGCGTTCAAAGGCCTACCCTCATACAGTTTGGGCCGACTTTGCGATACCTTAGACATACAGTTAAAAGATAGGCACCGTGCCCTTGGCGATGCCGAAGCCACAGCCATTTTATTGAGTAAAATTATTGCAAAAAAAGGCATACCAGAAGCGGATTGGGTAGCTGATGAAAGCAAGAAAACGTCCATACCGCCCTTGCTTAAAGAATCGACCTTAGAAGCCATCCCCGATGGCTTAACTGGGGTTTATTATTTCCACAACTCTGATGGACATGTGATTTATGTTGGCAAAGCCTTAGACATTAAAAAACGCCTCTTGCAGCATTTTATGCTGAGCACCAAAGACAGCAGAAAATCATTGCAAATGAAAACCGAAATAGCAGATATCAGCTATGAAGTAACGGGTGATGAATTGGTTGCGCTCTTGTTGGAATCGGATGAAATCAAAAAGATAAAACCAATTTACAACGTATCACAGAAGAAAGCCCGTGCAGTGCCTTTTTATGGAATATTTAACCAATACGACCAATATGGTTACATACAATTTAGCATACGAAAATTAAAGGAAGGCGACGAACCCTTGAGCACCGCAGACAGCATGTCGGCTGCCAAAGACATACTTCACAGTATGGTTGAGCACCACCAACTTTGTCAATCCAAATGCGATTTACACCAGATGCCTGGCCCATGTTTTCATTTTCATTTGCATAAATGCCTTGGTGCTTGCACAGGATCTGAAGCGCCCGAATTGTACAACGAAAGAGCCGTTGAAGCCATAAAGCGCTACAGTTTTCATTTAGAAAGTTTCTTCATCATAGGCAAAGGCCGTGCGGCTGAGGAGCGCTCGATTATATGCATTGAAAAAGGCCAATACAAAGGTTTTGGATACACAGATATTTCCATTTCGGAACCAGAGCCAAGTGAAATGCGGGATCAAATTAAACGCTATCCGCACAACCGCGACATACAGCAAATCTTGTGCACCTATTTAAAAAGAAGCCACAAAAAACTAAGCTACGAAGTTTAGTGAAGCGACTCCTGAAACTTTGAAACCGTTGCACCTGGTGACATTAAAAATGGCACTTGATTCCAATCGGCATATTTGCTGATTAATTCAGATTTCTTATGTGCATTTATCGAAGCTTCTTTCATGTCTAAAAAGTATTGTTTAAACACATTGATGGTTTCGACATCACCCATGCTTCCATGTCCCGGAACCAATACTTTGACATCAAATTTATTTTTTAGAAAGTCGAAAGTTTCCAAGTAAGCTGCTGGACTTGCCACGCCCATTAATACAGGCGCTTGTTTGTTCAAAACCAAATCTCCGGCAAACAGCATTTTTCTGCTGCTGAGATACACCACCACATCACTTTCAGAGTGGATGTTTTTTCCCATATTGTAAACGTGAACAATTTCATCGTCCATCTTAAAAACCATGCTGTCTTTTAACCACTCGTTGGGTAAATTATTTTCGCCAGCATCTTTAATCCATTGGGCCTTGCTGTAGTTTGCCCCAGCAATGATGCGACAGCCTTTGTAAAGATTATTGCCTGACACATGGTCGGGATGAATATGGGTATTGATTAACACAATTGGTCGTTTGCCAGCTATATCCTTCGCCAATTGGAACAATTCATCAGAGGCCTTGTCCATTTTACTGTCTATCACCAATACCATGCTGTCTGAACTCAAAATACCAGAGTTGCCACCACCGCCCATCACCAAGGTTAAATCCTGATCGTATGGCAACACGGTGGTTTCTTTCATTTTCTGCATAAATGGGTATAGATAGACAAAAAACAATACCGCCGCTACAACAACTATTGTCAACACACTAAGACCAGTCCATTTCAAGATTTTTTTCATATTTGTAATTTATAGGTTGTTATAAACACCCATTCGCTTGAATTGTTTTGGATTAAAACATGTTCAATTAAATCAGTGGTTTTTATCTGCACTAAAATAATGGAATTTACACAATAAAAAAAGCCTAGATTGCTCTAGGCTTTAAATGTATTTATTAGTTGATTTAGAACAAGCCGTTCAACTCAGCTTCGATTTTGTTAATGACAAAATTGGCGTCGTTAGGGTCGTTTTCAAAATCTAGTTCATCGATGTTCAAGATAACCAATTTGCCTAGGTTGTAGGTTGAAATCCATGCCTCATAGCGTTCATTCAAACGCTTCAAATAATCCAAACGGATGCTGTCTTCATAATCTCTGCCCCTTTGTTGGATTTGCTTTACCAAAGTAGGAATGGTTCCTCTGAGGTAAATCAACAAATCTGGTGGCTGAATCATATCGTTTAAAGACGTAAACAAAGACGTGTAATTTTCAAAATCTCTGGTACTCATTAAACCCATTGCATGAAGGTTGGGTGCAAAAATATTTGCATCTTCATAAATGGTTCTGTCCTGAATGACAGGCTTACCATTTTCCCTTATTTTTTTGATGTTTTTGTAACGTACATTCAAAAAATAAACTTGGAGATTAAAGCTCCACCTTTGCATGTCCTCGTAAAAATCGCTGATGTAAGGGTTGTCATCATTGTCCTCTAATTGAATTTCCCAACCATAGTGCTTTGATAGCATATTTGCCAGCGTCGTTTTACCACTGCCAATGTTTCCTGCCACAGCAATGTGCATTACTTTATTTTTTGTTTTGCTCATTTGAGTGCAAACATATTGAAATTATTCTATAAGTACTTAGGATTTTTGTAAAATGTGGAAAGAATACAAAAA
>CANFXY010000147.1 GCA_947451105.1 Bacteroidota bacterium
AAACAATAGAATCTATTATATAATTGAACGCAAAATCGAGTATTTTAAATAAAACATGCACATCAACGAAATTCTATTATTAATTCTCTTAGGATTCGCATTTATTTGGGTCTGCCCTATCCTGATCATCTTAAACTCCCGAAAGACCATCGGCGCCATAGGGCAGGTCGTTCCATGCACCCTGCACTACATCCCGCTCAGAGAAGAGCAAAGCACCCCGGGGCATGCAAGGGCAAGTCTAATGGATAGCTATCGGGAGAGGCAATAGAAAATGTGTTCAAGATTAGGTTACGTATCCCACTTATGTTATCGAATTTCTTGCTTCTTGTTTCTTGCTTCTTGCTTAAAACTCTCGTAAAGATTTTCTGCTCTGAGAAAATTTTTATGAGAGTTTTTTCTCTTTTCCCTACTTTTGAATCTCAATCCGCTTTTCATGAAACAATATCTTCCTTTAATCATACTCTGTCTTACAGCTTCTTGCTCCCAAACTGAGAAGAAGGCCGCTGTTAATCAAAAAGAAATTACCCGCGATTTTCAAGATGATTTAAATGCGCTACTTCCTAGTGGTGAGTTTGTTGTCGACATTATGGACAAGATAAAAATGACACCTCGAAGTCAAGCCCTACAAAACAAATTCATGGACGCTATGAAAGCCGATCCAGAATGGTTTTTACAACAACAAAGGCTGGTAAAAGAAACAGGCAAAGAGCCGCCTTATGATGCTCGACTTGGTATGACAGAAGCAGAGTGGACCGAATACAAAAGTTTAATGAACGATTTAGAAAGCATGGAAGCAGAGCCATCGGGTTCAGAGAACATAACCATTAGAAATATTGGAGGAGGCATACATTTCAAAGCGAAAGGCAAGTTGGAATATCTTAATTTCATTAGCATTGACATCTTAAAAAAAGAAGTTTACATGTTCGACCACACTTTAAGTTTATTGGACACCATTTGTGTTAAAACGGATAAAAATGTTTTCAAAACAGCATGGCGCGGATATGAATTCCAATACACCGATGACAAGAACAGAGAAATGCCACGCAACAGTGAAGAGCTAAGAAACATAAACATGAAACTGTTTACCTTCACCTTGGGTTTATTCCCAAAATCTGGCAGAACCTATATTGAAATTGCTGGCTCTGAAGTCGTAAAAGGCAAGGATATTGTGAGATTCAAGGTGCCGTTTGTGATTAGGAATTAGTTTATTCAATTGCTTGTGCAATTGAAAAGCAAGGGCAAGAGGCAGGAGCAGGGCACTTTTGGCTTCGCAAAAGTTCTAGCACTGGACTCTGCCCCCAGCTGCAACGGCAGCCCAGATGCTAACCGAATGACTTTATGAAACAATATACATGGCGCACGGCAGTAAGCCCATGTGCAAATTCTTTAGAATTTAAATTTACTTAAGCAGCTGGCTAAAGTGGAAGTTGGGAAATGGCAGCCTTATAAAACACCTAAAAAAACTTCCCGAACATCTTGCCCATGGGCGAGTTGATCATCTTTAAAAGGTTTTTGTCTATGCCCAAGAAGCTACAGATACCATCAAGATCCTTGGTATTAGAAGAGTTTTGATAGGCCGTTACTATTTCATCAACCAAATAATTCGAAGCATAGCCTGACACTTCTGCGGCTGCTTCTGCGTCTAAAAGACCCTTGCTTACAAAATCATTTTTTAATTGGGTTTTCACCACCATTTGAAAGGCTGAGCCTTCAAAGTTTTTTTGGTTTAATAAAATGTCTTCAATCTCTTTACTGCCACTTTTCATTACAAATTGTTTGATGCATTCTGTCAATCCATTTTGGCCTGCAGCGACCAAACTGTTCACTTTGTCTGCATCCAACGAAAACTTGCTGCCTATATTTGTTTTAAGGCCCTCGCCTATTTTTTCTATTAATTGTCTGTCCATAATATTGTTTTTAAAACCCAGTATTTACTATGCAATGATGTTTGATTTATTCCCACTCATCTCATTTGATCGAATTTAGCGGTTGAGATTGATTTCAAATTTACAATTAAAAACGCAATCAATGCAACAATTTAGCAAACTTCTCAATCAAGTCTAAACCCGTTTGTGGACGCAATAAAATTGGGAAAACAAAACCAAACAAGGCCCCAAAAAAATGGGCGTTGTGGCCAATATTGTCCATCTGTTTTTTGCCCATATAGTACTCGTAAAACAAATACAATATTCCAAACAACCAGGCTGGTATCTTTATGACATAATACAAATAAATGCTGCTAAACGGATTGTATACAATGTAAGCAAATATGACTGCGGCAACAGCGCCTGAGGCACCTAATGCAGAATAGGCATAATTGTTTTGGTGGCGGTAATAATCGTACATACCACTCATCACCAATGCCGCTAAGTAAAACAGTATAAACAAAACGCCTGTTTCATTGCCCGCAATGACATTAAATTCATTTTCAACATAGCTGGCAAAGAAATAAAACGACAACATATTTACAATTAAGTGGGTATAGTCGGCGTGGATAAATCCGTTGCTCACCCAACGCCACCACTCGTTGTTGTTCTTCATCAAATAGGGGCGAAACAAAGCCTTTTCAAAAAAGCTATGGTTTTGAAAAGCGGCCATAGATGCCACTACTGTTATTATTATAATGATTAAACTCATTTCGTTTTTTTATATCACAAAGAAAGAATTAATTTGCCACAAGTGAAAAAGATTTTATTGTTAAGCGATACCCACTCCTGTGTTGAAAAAGACATCCTAAAATATTTCGATGCAGCAGATGAACTTTGGCATGCAGGCGATTGGGGAAATACCGCGCTCAGCGACCTCATGGAAAAAACCGGCAAACCCATTCGTTCAGTATATGGAAACATCGACGGGCAAGAAATCAGACAACGCTATCCCCTCATCAACCAATTTGAATGCGAAGGCATTAAGGTCTACATGACCCATATCGGCGGCTATCCAGACAAGTACAGTCCCGGCATTGCGGGTCAACTACGCCAGACCCAAGCAGATTTGTTTATCGCAGGCCATAGCCACATCTTAAGGGTCATGCGCGATGCCAATTCTACAAATGGTTTGTTGTTTATGAACCCAGGTGCTGCAGGAAGACATGGATTCCACGTTATGCGCACCATGTTAAGCTTCGAAATCCACCAAGGAAAAATCAGCAATGTTGCTGTTATCGAATTGGGGAAAAGAACGGCAGGGATTTTGCCTGATTTACAATAAATTTGACACTTCTTAGTTTATACTTCTGAATTCACCATGTTAAGAAAAATACAATTCCTTTTACTTAGTTTTACCCTTTGCGTATGCGCAGTTGCTCAAAAAAAATCTGAGAAAGAAAATCCAGTTGACAAGTATGCCGACGAGGCTTATCTTGAATCCATAAGACCTGGAGGCAGCAAGCAAAAAGCCATAGAGATCTGCATGAAGGGACTTAAGAAAGACAGCACCTATGCGAAACTATGGGAATACAAAGGCCAAATTGAATACGACATTAAAGATTTCAAATCTGCACTTAAGTCATTTCAAAAAGTTCAGCTCTTAGAACCCGACAACAAAAGCATCTATTTTTCAATAGGCCGTTGCCAGCGCATGCTGATGCTTTTTGATGAGGCAAAAACATCTTTAAACATCTACCTAAATGCGAAGATCAGACGCAGTGCCAATTACGAACAAGAAGCAAAACTGACGCTAAAGAATTTAGATGTATTAAAAGCACTTTATGCCAATCCTGTTGAATTCAAGCCTCAAAACTTAGGCCCCAATGTAAACACCGCTGGTGGTGAGTATTGGCCGGGACTGACCCTCGATGGCAAATACTTTTACTTCACGCGCATGTTGAGCAAAAACGAACGTTACTTCGAAGACTTCTACCGTTGCGAAGTTACCGATTCGGTCTTCGGCCCTTCGATACGCTTACCTGAGCCAGTTAACACTGCAGGCAACGAAGGAACCATTTCAATTACTGCGGATGGCAAGAACATTTTTTATTCGGCAAAAGACAGAACCGATGAACGCGGTTTACCCATCGGACTAGGCGGATTCGATATTTACCTTTCAAGTTATTACATGGGTCAGTGGTCTAAACCCTTAAACATAGGACCACCGATCAACTCTGGAAGCTGGGATGCGCAGCCTTCGATTAGTCCCGATGGTTTAACGCTTTATTTCTCATCTGATAGACCTGGTGGTTTTGGTGGTGCTGACATTTATATGTCGACCTTTAAAGACGGACATTTCCAAGCTCCTGTCAATTTAGGACCAGAGATCAACACCACGGGCGAAGAACAATCGCCTTTCATACACTATGACAACCAAACACTTTACTTCAGCTCTGAAGGCCATCCAGGCGTGGGTGGTGGCGATATATTTATCTCCAAGAAAAATGCAGAAGGCAAATTCGGTGCACCATTAAACATAGGCTATCC
This sequence comes from Bacteroidota bacterium, assembly GCA_947451105.1. Lineage (GTDB taxonomy): Bacteria > Bacteroidota > Bacteroidia > NS11-12g > UBA955 > JABMMZ01. Next base: position 4,416 of record CANFXY010000147.1, read on the forward strand.
GATCAATTCAGAAAAAGATGAACTTGGTTTTATCGTAGACCGTTTGGGTAAATTTGGCTACTTGAGTTCAGAACGTCCCGGAGGTTATGGCGGATTGGATATATACAGATTCGAATTGCCCGCTAGTTTAAAACCCGAACCAGTTAGTTATGTCTCTGGTGTGGTATTCGACGCGATTACATTGGAAAAAATCGAATCAGAAATTGAGCTTACCGACTTAGCCACAGGACAAATCATTATAAAAACCAAGAGTCAAAAAGGCAGCGGCGCCTTCTTCATGGTCTTAAAATCCAACCGCAATTATATGTTGACGATTGACCAAACCAATTACTTGTTTTATTCGGCCAACTTTGCTTTAAAGGAACACAGCGGATTGGAACCATACAAATTGGAAGTACCACTTAAGAAGCCAGCCACCGACATAGAGGTTGTACTGAGCAATGTGTTTTTTGATGTCGACAAATTTGAGTTAAAAGCAGAATCAAAATTAGAATTGGACAAGCTGGTATTTCTATTGAAAAAGTTCCCTTTCATGAAAATTGAAATCGGCGGACATACCGACAATACCGGCGACAAGGCGCGTAACAAAGCTTTATCACAAAGCAGAGCCAAGGCGGTAAAAGACTATTTGGTAAGCAAAGGCGTAGATGCTACCCGCTTATCGGCAATAGGTTACGGCGACACCAAGCCAGTTGCAGACAACAAGACCGAAGAAGGCCGCGCGAAGAATAGAAGGACGGTGTTTAAGGTGTTGAGCGTTCAGTAGAAAAAATGCTTGGGCATTTTTTCTATCAGCAAGAGCCCCTGTGGTAGAGCATTCCACTTCGTTCCATGCACACCACGGGGTGAAACAAGGGGGCTGAGTACTCCTTCGCTTAAGCTACAAAGTACAAAGCGAGGCAGGCATTCGTGAAGTTAGTAGATTGCATTGTTGAATATCACTATATGGTTAGATCTACTAACAATGCTAGCATTATTCGAAATCCCCAACACCTATCGATAACTAAACACTAGCCCCTACTCCGCCCACCTGAGTGAAACGGAGGTGGGTACCCTAGCCCCTTTAGTCTTCGCAGCTAATGCTGCGAAGACTTGCATTTCTCCCTAAAAAACTCTTAATTGCTTGTCTAAACAGAAAAAAAACTATCTAAGCTTGACAATCCGAAACCACAATTTTATGCGCTGGATACAAACCGCCACTTGGGTTATTTTGATTTTATTTTGGGTCATGGTTTTGTACCATTATCCAAACCTACCTGAGACTATCCCTACCCATTACAATGCCATGGGAGAAGCAGATGCGGAAGGCTCTAAATCAACAATACTTTACTTGCCTCTTGTTGCCAGTCTATTGGTTTTGGGCATGGGTGCAATTAAACGCATCAAGGTGGATGAGAGTGCAAAACAAGAACCTGCATTTATATATGCCATGCGTATGCTTGCTGTTTTGCGCTGCACCATACCTTTGTTGTTTGCCGGCATCAGCTACCAAAGCATACAAATAGCCTTTCACAAAACAAGTTCTTTGGGCGTATTTTTTATACCTATCAGTTTGGGCATTATATTCATCCCTATGGCATATTTTCTGTGGAAGAT
>CANFXY010000148.1 GCA_947451105.1 Bacteroidota bacterium
CCTTTGGTTGGGGCAATGATTTTTAAATCAATGTTTTCAAACGGCAGAGCAAACAATTGGACAAATCAAATTGTTTGTAGATAAGCAAAATTCAAGTAGAATTTTACTATATTTGAGCGTTATTAAAACAATAGAAATACATATTGATTTTTTAAAAATAAAAACTGCATTGATGCTGAAAACATTGGTGCTTTCTTTTGTGCTTTTGTTTTTTGTTTTCCAAGCCAATGCGTCACATATTGTTGGTGGTGAGATGTTGTATACGTATACAGGCACATCGAATGGCAATGTAAACTACACCATCACCATGAATTTATTTGTCGATTGCAAGACTTCCAATGCAAATGCAATCGATCAAGATAAGACCGCTTTTTTCAATGTATTTAAAGTTAATGCAACAAATTATACCCGTTACAATAGCTATTCTTTGAATAACTCGAGGACTGGACCGACCCGCGTCTCTGACAACTCTTATAAATGCATTAAAAACATTCCAGATGTGTGCGTAGACAAATACGTTTACACCATGAATTTAAGTTTGCCCATTAACAGTTTGGGCTATGTGATTTCATTTGAAAGATGCTGCAGGAATGCAACGACGAATAATATTTTAAACCCAGGAACTACTGGAGCAACCTATTGGACAAAGATTCCTGGGACTGGTTTAGTTAGCAAGGACAATAGCCCAAAGTTTAAATTCACACCACCAACATTTATTTGTTTAAATGCCCCATTAACTTTCGACCACAGCGCAACCGATGCCGATGGTGATTCATTGGTTTACGAATTGTTCACACCCTATATGGGTGCCAGTCAAATGTCGCCCATTCCTTCGGGAAACAACTCAACCAATCCTGCGAATTTTAAAAATGTTTCATGGGCTACTGCCGGTGGTTATGCGCCCAACAATCAGATCAATGGGAATCCAACTTTGTCTATAAACAGAAAGACGGGTAAATTAACCTTAACGCCAACCATGACAGGTCAATTTGTGATTGGTCTAAAAGTATTAGAATATCGAAATGGAGTATTAATTGGGGAGACCAAACGGGATGTTCAATTCAATGCCATCAACTGTGTTTTTGAAGTGGTATCTGCATTTTATATTCCCGCAGTTGTGTGTTCGGAAACAGAATTGAATATTTCCAATTTTAGCCAAGGTGGAACCAGTTTTTCGTGGGACTTTGGCGTGCTAACCAAAACCAATGACACCTCCAATTTAAAGTCGCCCAAATACAAATACGATTCCGCGGGAAATTACAATGTGCGGCTTGTGGCAAGAACCAGTAAGTGCGCCGATACGTTTTACAACGAAGTGACGGTAAAGCCTAATTTTCATGTTATACTTCCAAATGACACATTGTATTGTGGGCCATTTCAAACCACATTTACGAGCAACATAAAAAACAAGCAGAAGCTTTGGAGTACAGGTGATACCGGCATGGGTATTAATGTTTCAAAAGCTGGTATTTATTGGCTAAAGGTGTCCGATGACCCTTGTGTGGCGGTGGATTCTGTGGTTCTTCAAAATGATTTAAGCAAAGTAAATGTTGGCCCTGATACCGTTATTTGTGCGGATGCTTTCGCCCCTTTTTACCACCAAGGACCATTAAATTATAAAACCTACAACTGGGGTTATGGGCATGTATCTGACACGGTATACATCAAATCACCCGGGAAATACATTTTAGAGGTGTCGAATAATAACAATTGCTTCTCAAAAGATACCCTCGATTTTATTGCTTATCAGCCCCCAATTTTTGATTTGCGTGACACCTTGTTTTGCCGAAATACCAACGTGCTGCTCAATGCACTTAACACCGATATTAGCACGCGAGCTGAATCAAAATATGCGTGGAGCAATGGAGCCAAAACCTCAAGTATATCAGTTGGGGCAGAAGGCAAATACAGTGTTTGGGTTAACAACAAGTATTGTAAAAAATTTGACTCTGCAACTTTAACCTTTATCAAAACGGGCTTGGACCTAGGGCCAGATACCTTTTATTGTGGACCGGTATTGCGCACTGTTAGGGCGCAAACAAACTTTAAATCTTACCAATGGCAAGATGCGTCGACGCTCGACTATATCGTGGCTCAAGCAGCTGGAAAATATAAATTAAACATCGTTTCAGCGGATGGATGTTTGGAGTCAGATTCAATGACAATTTTCCAATTTCCAGTTTTAGATCCGGGACTAGGAAATGACACCCAAATTTGCATATCTTCATTTATCGATTTGACTGCAATTTCAGGGATGAACAATTATCTTTGGAACACCGGTGAGACCAGCCAAGCAATCCGCTCATATTTGAAAGGTAAATTTACGGTATTGGTTAAAAATTCTATAGGTTGCATTGCCGAAGACAGCATCATTGTTAGCTCATCACCTGATGCGGTGCCAAATGAATTGTTTATGCCTGATGCATTTTCTCCAAACGATGATGGCGTTAACGATTTTTTTCCTGAGAACAAATACAGCAATTTGTCATCACCCTACAATTTAAAGATTTATAACCGTTGGGGTGAGCAGGTTTACGAATGCGAAGCGTCTAATATCAATTGGGATGGTTTGTATAGAAACCAATTAGCACCACAAGATGTTTATGTATTCTTAGTGAGTTACACAGGTTGTGATGGCAAAGAACGCACCATCAGAGGGACGTTTAATTTGTTGCGTTAATTACGCTTCAATATAATTCAAATTCTTTCCGAAAGTTTCGTTTATCAATAGTATTGACAACAAGGCCAATGTCCAAATTATTACGCCAGTTATGGCAACACCTGTGGTGAGGCTGGTCTTGAAAAAACTTTCAATAAACTGATGCAAGGGAATCATTAGAACAACAGCACCACGCATAAAATTGGTAACCGTAGCGGTAATGGTAACGCGCAAGTTGGTGCCAAATTGTTCGGAAGTGCTGGTAACAAAAACAGATAAATAACCGCAACCAAATCCCATTAAAAAGGAACTTAAAATCAAATTCCCAGCATGGGTTAAGTTGAAGAAATGAAAACAAGTAGCTGCGCTTGCAAACAACATAAATGCAGCTTGTATTTTCTTTCTGCTTTTAAATACCTGGCTTAGAATGCCACTGCTTAAATCGCCGGAGGCTATACCCACTTGAAAGAGTATAAAGCAAGCTGAGAGTTTAATGCCGCGAAGGTGATTTTCTTTTGCCAATTCAGGACTAAGGGTGATGAGGATTCCAACGCTGTACCAAATTGGAATGCCAATCATGATGCAGGCTAAATATTTATAAGCACGTTTTTTATTTGCGAACAACAAACGAAAAGAACCTTTGGAGGAAACTTGATTTTTATCCTCTTTAAAGAAAGAAGTCTCCATAGATTTCATGCGCAAAATTAAGATAAGTAAACCGACAACACCTGCAGCAAAAAACGCATAGCGCCAGGGCATGAAGTCGCCTGCCAATCCCGCACTTACGGCACCCAAGGCGCCAAGCGTAGCAACCAAAATTGTTCCATATCCACGTCGCTCGATACTCATACTTTCGGCTACTAAAGTTACCCCTGCACCAAGCTCACCGGCCAACCCTAGCCCTGCTAAAAATCGAATAACAGCATAGGTGTTGATGTCGTATACAAAGGCATTTGCAATATTGGCAATGGAATAAAGTGCAATTGACCCATAGAGGGCAATGGCTCTTCCTTTTTTGTCTGCAAGCATACCAGATATTATTCCACCAAGCATCATGCCCGCCATTTGGAAGGACAAAAGCATTTCTCCTTTATGTGTAAGTTCCGGACCTGAAAAACCGAGTTCTTGTAGGGAAGGTATGCGGTATACGTTGAATAAAAAAAGATCAAACGCATCGATAAAGAAGCCCAGTCCCGCAACCAAGACGGCCAAGTTAAAGGGTGAAGTATGCAACTTTTCTTGTGTCATATAAATTATTTTATAGCCAATGCAAGTTCCCTTATTTCGCGGTAATTGCTGATGGTTTCACTGTCGTTGAACACCAGATTTGCACTGCCTTCCATAGAAGGGATGGTTTGTTTACAAGTTGCATGAATCTCTTTGCAAGACGTATATTCTAAAATGTGTTTGGCATTGGAAACACCAACACCTGCGCCTGGCATAATGTGGATGTTATTGCCCAAATTAGATTGTAACATTTTTAAATTGTCGAGGCCATCCATAACATTCAGAGCAGCTCCACTGCTGAGTATGCGTTCGAAGCCAAGGTCGCATATGTCTTTTGCCGCTTGAAAATAATTGTTACTGCGATCAATGGCACGGTGGAAGGTAGCAGGGCCATTCCATGCGTCCAATAGTTTTTTGTTAAGGTATTTGTCAATTTCTCCACTTTTGCTTAAGCATCCAAAAACAATTCCGTTCACGGCAAATTGTTTACAGAAATCAATATCTTCCAGCATAATATCAATCTCCTCATTTGTGTAATGAAAATTTCCTCCACGTGGACGGATCATAACATAAATTGGTAAATCTAGTTGACTAACTTTTTTAATCATTCCATAAGAAGGTGTACAACCTCCATCGGCTAGGTTTTCGAATAGTTCTATTCTGTCAGCCCCAGCATTCATGGCGTTGTGACAAGATTGGAAGCTGTTGCATGCAATTTCTAATTTAATCATTTTTGAAGAATAAATTTAGATTTTACTTGGTACGTAGTTTTATTTATTTCGGTTACGCCGAAGTCAAAACCATCTTGAAGGGCATAGGCGCCATATTCACCTTTTTTGTTTATTGCTATAAAACCAACTTGAATTTCTTTTGGGTTTCTCGGTGTGGCTTTTTGTATGCGTTCTACTGCTTTTTTGCAGGCTTGTTCAGGGCTGTAACCTTGTCTCATGAATTCAACCACAAGGAAACTTCCACAAATACGGATAACCTCTTCACCATGCCCTGTAGCGGTAGCCGCACCAACTTCATTGTCGACATACAAACCAGCGCCAATAACAGGCGAGTCGCCAACCCGTCCACGCATTTTAAATGCCATACCGCTGGTGGTACAGGCGCCACTCAGGTTGCCATCTTCATCCATTGCAATCATGCCAATGGTATCGTGGTTGAATTCACCCGATTCAAGTTCCATTGGCACTTGGGGACCGTGGTTTTTTTCTATGTTGATGATGGGTTTGTATTCGCTTTTCTTAAGCCAATCGTTGTAAGACTTTTGTGCGTGATCGCTTAAAGTTTCATCTTCCAATTTGGCCCCTTGAGAAACAGCGAACTCTTGCGCACCTTGGCCAACGATAAATACATGGGGAGAGTTTTCCATTACCTGACGCGCAACATGTATGGGGCTTTTTATGCGCTCCATGGCTGCAACTGCACCAATTTGAAATTTATGGTTCATAATGCTGGCATCGAGGGTAACATGACCTTCGCGGTCGGGGTTTGCCCCCAGACCAACGCAACAGTTGTTGGCATCATTTTCGCTTACTTGAACACCTGCTTCAACGGCATCGAGGGCATTGCCCTTGTTTTGTAAAATGTTCCAAGCCGCGACGTTGGCGGTTTGCGATTGGTTGTACCAAGTACTTAATACAATGGGGCCTTTTTTAGCTTTGTTAACTTCTGAAAAAGCGTTTTTCTTTAGCCCGAAAAGAAAGCCTCCTAGACCGATGATTTTAATTAATTCTCTGCGTTTCATGTTGTATGACGAATGACTTCGCTGCCATACAAAACTAGAGTATAAATTGAAAAAAACAAGCAATGGGCATAGACTTGTTTAGAGCTTAAACCATAAAAACGAATTATTCTGGTTTCAACAAATCAGACTCTTGGATTATAATAAGCTTTTCTTTAGGCAAATTGCTAATCCGTTTTACTTCTTCTTCACCTAGATCATCCAAAATATTACCTAGCAGAATAGAAAATAAATCATCTTCATCATATTCTATTGGCAAGTTTGGTTCAACTGTTTTGCTATTTAG
>CANFXY010000149.1 GCA_947451105.1 Bacteroidota bacterium
CTAAAACAATTAGGCCTAATGAAAGTAATAAGATTCTTCGGTTCATCGTTTTATTTTTTATGCTTGACTTTTTTAAATTAGTTTTGTGCAAAATTCGCATTTTAAATTTGTTTAATCTATTATCTTCAACTAAATATCTCCGTCAATTCTTGTGGATAATACAAATAGCGTGCTGCATTTTGTACACAAATAATTTAAGTGCAGATAATACAATTGACACAAGCAAATCAAACTCTCTAGATACTTTTAGAGTCTCAAAAGATGCCTTAGATGCAATAATTGAATACCATGCCGATGATTCAACTTTATTTGATCTAGCCAATCGCAAGGCCTATTTATGGGGAAATGCTAGAGTTAAATATGAGGGGATGGATTTAAAGGCTTATCTTATTGTTGTTGATTTTGGTAAAAGAGAATTATATGCCAAAGGTAGAATAAATGATAGCACTGGAAAGTATGTTGGACGACCATTGTTTAACGATGGTGAACGAGAAACTGAAGCAGACACAATGATCTATAATTTTGATACCAAGCGGGGAAGAACGTATGGTATTGCAATGAAGGAAGGCGATGGTTTCATCTTGTGCAACAAGGTATTTAGAGACAATGATAACAGCATTTACAGCGATCTTGGAAAATATACCACTTGTAACAACAAAAGCCATCCTCACTTTTACCTACAGTCGAGAAACTTAAAAATTATACCTGATAATAAGATAATTTTTGGGCCTTCTAATTTAGTCATTGAAGAAATTCCGACACCTCTTTATCTTCCATTTGGTTTGTTTCCAACCAAAAAAGGTGAGAAGTCAGGTTTAATCCCATTTGAATATGGAAGCAGCGGGCTTTATGGACCTTATTTAAGAAATTTAGGTTATCATTTTGCCATTAATGATTACTTAGACCAAAGCATTACTGGAGATATCTACTTTAGAGGAAGTTGGCGGATTGCTTCCAATACCAGATATGTAAAGCGTTATAAGTACAATGGGAATTTTAATATAGAATTTTCAAAATATTTAAATGGAGAAAAGGAAGACTTGAATTTCAAACAAAATACTACGAGAACTTTCCGTTTGGCTTGGAGGCATAACCAAGATCCAAAAGCCAATCCTGGATCATCATTTTCATCTAATGTAGATATTCAAAAAAACAATGCGTCAAGATTAAATTCGCTTAATGCATCAACCATCGTGACCAATGAATTTGGGTCTTCTGTTTCATATTCAAAAACGCTTGTTCCAAATAAACTTGATTTACGACTTAGTGCCTTGCATAGACAGAATACAAGCACAAATGCATTTTCGATGACTTTGCCTAACTTAACCCTTAGCATGCAGAGAATAACCCCATTTTCTAAACCCGATGTAAGCGGTAGATATAAATGGTACAAAGATTTCGGGGTTAGTTATATCGTAGAAATGGAAAATCGTATTGATACCAAAGACAGCATTTTCTTTTCAGGAAAACCTTTAGAATCCATCCTTCCTGGATTTTCAATTAATTCACCAATATCATTAAAACCTAGTGATGGTTTTAAACAAGGCGTGATTCATTCTATACCCATAACATTAGGTTCTTATAAATTAATTAAGCAGCACTTTTCGCTAACACCAACTGTTTCTTACCGTGAGTTCTGGTATTTTAGAACCATAGAAAAGCAATGGAATAGTTCATTAGAAAAATTAGACACCATTTACCATGATGACTTTAGTCGTGCTTCTGACTATAGCGCCAATGTTGCCTTAGCTACTCAGATTTTTGGAACCATGCAATTCGCAGGAGGTAAAGTAAGTGCCATTAGACACAACATAACGCCTCAATTAAGTTTTAGTTACCGACCAGATTATGCAAGCGAAAAATTTGGTTACTATAAAACGGTGCAATCAGATACAGGGAAAGGGGAAAGCACATACAGTATTTATGAGCAAGGAATTAAAGGTTCCCCTCAGCCTGGTGCAAGTGGTTTGATGAATTTCTTAATAATAAATAAACTACAAGCTAAAGTCTTCAAGAAAACAGATTCTACGGCAAAGTATGAAAACGTTACATGGATAGAGAATTTCAATATAAGTGGTAATTATAATTTCTTAGCAGACACACAAAAATTATCAAAAATAAACATAACAGGGTTTACAAGAATATTTAAACAAGTTAGTTTAAACGCTAATGCGGTGCTTAATCCTTATGCTAAAAAAACCTTAAACAATGGTAAAGAATTCTATTTAAATTCTTTAGAATGGTCAGACAGCAGGCGAATTGGAACCTGGACAAACGCAACTATTCAGTTGGCCTCTGGCATTAATGCTGATATGTTTAGGAAGAAAAAATCAAATGATACTAGTGGTTTAATTAAGACTGAAAAAGATAGACAGGAATATGCAGAGATGATGGGAAATCCTTATGGTTACGTAAATTTCGATTTGCCTTGGAGTATCAATGTCAATTATTCATTGATATACAATAGAAGCAATTTTAAATCTTTATATACACAAACTTTTAATTTAAAAGGCGATTTTAATCTTACGCCGAAATGGAAAATTGGTTGCAGTTCAGGTTATGATTTTGGTCAAAAGAAGATAGCCTACACTCAGTTTGATATTAGCAGATTATTGCACTGTTGGGCACTAAATTTCTCTTGGATTCCTGATGGTATAAGAAAGAGTTTTACCTTTTCATTAAGGGTAAATAGTGGAATGTTGCAAAGTTTGAAAGTTGACAAGAAGCGCAATTGGTTTGACCAATAAATCTATCTTATTATTCTGATAACACCTTCTATTTTATCATCAGAATTAAGCTCAGCATTTTTACTTTTTAGTTTTAAAATGTAATAATATGTCCCATCAGGAAGAATTTCGCCAGTGTTTTTTAATCTACCATTCCAACAATTATTTGGCAAGACACCATTAAAAACCAATACCCCCCAACGGTCAAATATCCATATTTCAGCTTCATCGCAATTAGGTGTTATTCCGCCAATTGTATAGCAATCGTTGGTGTTGTCGCTGTTTGGCGTAAATACATTTGGAACTTTTATTGTCGATTTAGGGTTGCTAAATAGAGACAATTGTAAAACCTGGGTATCAATACAGCCACTGCTAGGATGTTTTACGGTAAGTAGAACGTCAAATTTTCCATCTTTGTAAAATCTATGTTTAGGATTTTTTTCTGTGATTATTTTAGAACTATCATCAAAATCCCATTTGGAAGAATCATAGTCTTTAGATTTATTTTTAAAAGTGAATTCATTGCTGCATTCCTCAGTTGAAAATTCAAAATCTGCAGTAGGCATTTCTTTCACCGTAATATAAGTAGAGTCGAATGCTGAAATATTGCAGGAGAATGAATCTATTGAACTTAATTTTACTTTATATACACCAGGTTTGGTGAAGGTATGAATAGGATTTTTATTGGTATCAATTGGTGATCCATCACCAAAATCCCAAAAGTACTTATTTGCCTTTCTGCTTTGATTGGTAAATACAACTTTTAAGTCTTCGCAACCGCTGGTCGGATTAGCAATAAATTTTGCATTTACTTCAAAATTAATCTGAAAATCAATTTTAAAAGAAGCATTGCTGCAACGTGGGCTAACATTTTTCTTGAATGGTGCTTTGCTGCTAATAGGGAAGTCATCATAATGATTTCCGGTTTCTGGACAACTAGAACAAACAGATTGGTATACTACGCCTTTTTTATCAAAACGTGAGGTACCACCATCTACATGGTCTTCGGTTAAATTTCCTCCGTAATATGAGGCAAAAAGTAAGTTGCTCGCATTTTTGCTTAAGACCAAGATGTAAAAATCATTGTTGTCTGTAGTTTTTTGAATAGCGTCACTTGTAATTTGTAATCCCTGTGTTGTTAAAGCATGCAAACCATTGAAATCAATTGGGCTTCCCCAACCAGAAAAATAAATATTATCACATTTGTCAACTAAAAATGCCGAAGGGGCTATTTCTGGATTAAAAGTTCTGTTTCCAAAAGTGGTGGAGAGATTCATGACGCTAATATTAGGAGATAAGCGAATAATGAACTGTCCTGTTCTATCTTTTCCATAAGTCTTCGGAGTCCTTAGAATATAACCCTCCGTTTGCCCAGCTGCATATACCTGTCCACTTGCATCTATGTCTAAAAAGTATACTTGATCATAACTGCTTGTTCCTATATAAGTGCTGTTAATTAGTTTGCCCTTTAGAGAAAGCTTAGCAATAAAACCGTCTGCTTTACCGCCATAGTAATTATTTTGAAATCCATTTACGGCAAATGACATTGCATTGCTTGTAGTACCGCCACCAACGTACACGAATGTATCGTAAAGTCTAATGCTATACATAGCATCATCTCCATTTCCACCAAAATAAGTGCTAAATCTAAGTTTACGTAATTGTTTGTCTAAACTCAGTATACATCCGTCTTGGTTGGATGCCCTAGCCATCTGTATAGCTTTTGATATTGGGAAGCTATTGCTGTTGGTTGTAGAAGCTATATATACATTATTTGCTGTATCAACGGCAATGTCTCCTCTAAAATCATCTGAATAATTATACCGTAAAGAGTTTGAGTTTAAGCCATCATTGCCTGCACCACCAATTAAAGTACCTGCTAAAAGACTAGATCCATCCTCTGAAAGTTTGCTTACAAAAATATCTGTTCCACCATTGTGGGTTATGTCAAAGCCGCTGGTGTCCGTTGGAAAATCAGGAGAATAACAAGTGCCCATTACCAGTAAATTATCCAGATGATCAACCACCAAGCTATGAGGATATTCATCTCTACTGCCTCCAAGATAAGTGCTATAAAGCAATGTAGTTCCTGCACTGTCATATTTGTTAATGCCAATGTCACAAGGGAGATTTGCCGGCGCTTGCCCTACACCACCAGCATAAACAGTTTGGAATGCGCCAGGCGTAACTGGAAATGGACCACCGTTGCTGCCAGTTCCTCCGTCAACAATGCCACCAGCATATAAATGTGATTTTGAATCATATGTTGCAGTAAATCCAAAATTATCTCCTTGACTACCACTGTATGTGGAGAATACTAAAATCGGGTCAATAACAAGTTCATAAGCGAAATTGTAGTCTGAAAGCAAGTAAGAGAGTTCATATTTATCCTTGTTTTGTTTCAATACATAATTGCATTCAATAAGCACAGTATCCTTATTGATAATTTGATAAGCGTATGGCTTTTGTTCAATGATTTGGCCAACTTCGCTTAAAATAATTAAATTACCGTTTTCAATTCTAATATTATTTGTATGAGAATAATTAATTTTAATGTTCTTAGGATTAGAACCAGGTTTTAAAATAAAACTATGCTTAACCGTTTGTTGAAGGCTTTCAATACGCCAATCTATTGAAGGATATATATTTTGGTAAGTTATGGCTCCAAAAGAATTTAGGTTTGTGTGCCAGTTCGCAGGATTGTTTCCTTTGTAAAAATTGTATTTTGTAATTGATTGACTTTCGGTTTTTATATCTGATAAATTTGCCCCTATAAAATCTACATCAAAGCGGTGCCAATTTATGGTGAAATCATGCTTAAGCGTCTTGTATTTGTGTATATGCTCCCATAAACTGTCATACATTTTTGCATCTTTCATCAATACAGTATAACCATATTTACTAAAATAGATCATTCCACCGGAAGTTTGAGCCGTATACTGAACAAATGATGGCAGTCGGCCTTTGTTTTCAAGAAAATAAGTTTGAGAATTTAAATTAATTGAAACACCTATTATGCTGAAAATAAGCATAAAAGCAATTTTAAATCCGCGGTATTTATTAGTTTTAAACAATTAACTTCGGGTGTGTTTACTACAAAGATAGTAAAAATACAATTTTAGTTGCTTTAA
>CANFXY010000150.1 GCA_947451105.1 Bacteroidota bacterium
GAATCAATAAAAATATTTGATAAAATATCAATTTTACTAACTTTTCCGGTATCTACAAAATGACAGTAGCCAGAAGTGTCGGTAGCTCTAACCCAAATGCTTTTGTTGCTCCATGCTTTATAACTATTTAAGGTGCTGCTGTCTTGCCATTTGAAATTGGTGAAAAACGGATTGCGTTCTTCAAATTTAACCGTGTCTATGCCACAGATAATCTTGTTTCTCACTGGGTCAAAAACTGGGTAATCAACCTTAATGTTTTTTGTAATTGAATCTTTCTTTCCGCTGAAATCTTCACCGACCAATTTCACCGTGTAAAACCCTGTATTAGAATATTGGTGGCTAACAGGAGATCCTGTTCCAGAATAACCATCTCCAAATGTCCAAGTGTATTTTTTAAGTGTTTTGCTTGAAACGGCTTTAAATTGGATGTTGATTTTTTTGTTTTTACAATCGTAGGCCAAAACCGAATCTTTGAAGTCGAGGTCAAAGTTGGGCAAACTAAATCCTGCCAGGTAAAGGTAAGATTCATAATTTCCTATTCCATAGCAATAGGCGAGCAACCCATCGCTACATTCCAATAAATGCAGGCCATTATTGATTTTTATTTCCGCATAGGAAAATGATCTTGCGAATGGGAAGGGTTTGAATTCGGAGGAATCTATTTTCGTTTTATTGTGGTAAACGTTGTTCTTGGCATAAGTTGGAATAACTATGCTCACAAAATGGTCCCGCAAATTGGTTGAATTAACGGTGCTGAACAATGCACTTTGTCCAAAATGCTTGGTGCTTACCATTTCAAGCATTGAAGGGTCACCATAACCACCAGTGACATACCCATTGCATGATGCACCTTTTAAGAATTGAAAAGTGTGAAAGAGTTTGTTAGAAGAAGCGTAGTAACCGCTGTCGCCTTTTACATCAATAATTAATGGATTTTTTCTTGAAACATTTGTGTACGTTCTGCCGTTAATTTTTAATGTGGTTGCTGTATCGAGGGGTACAAATTTTAGCAAATAACCATTGGTGTGTCCAAAATGTGGTGGTATGGCGTAAGCGGTGTCTAAAACATCATTGGGTAATACTTGTTCATACTGATGGTCGCATGCCCCGCAAGGCCAATTGCTGCAGCGGTCTCCAGAAAAAACCACCAGTTTTTTGTTGTTTAGAACTTTAACCACTGAGCCGCTTAGGTTGCTGCTAGAACCAAGCATATAGGTTTGGCCCTTGTTCAATTTGATTCTATAAGTTCCTGATTGAGGCCTTAGTGTATTTTTGCTTATATTGTTAACGCCGGTTATGCTAATTAAAGTAGAATCTGCGGCAGCAATTAATAAGACTTGATTTAGTGAGGGGTTGGGGTTACCTACCACATAGGTCGCGGTATAGGGTATGTTTGCCAGAGGAAGCACAATGCTTGCGTCCGTTGTTGCCGCACTTAGGTTCATGGCAGATATTGAAATTGGATAATCTGACTTGATGTAAATGCCTTTGTTGTCTACAGAATCGTATAAATTGTTTTCACCTTTTAAAACCGGGATATAGGCAATGCGAACGCTGTCTTTGGGAACATATAGTGTGTCGTAATAACTAATGCCTGGTATTTGAACCAAGACTTTTGAATTGAACGATGAAGAAACATAAAGCCTCAAAGTATGCCCGCTGGTGGTATAATTCTCCATAAAGCCCATCCAAAATTCCGTCCCTGAATTGGTCTTTTGGGCCGATAAGAAAATGGGAAAAATTAAGAGTAGTATGAGTAGGGCTCTTTTCAATCATACAAATGTATTGAAATAGTAGAATTTAAGCAATAAAATGAGTGAAATATGACAATAAATCATCAATTTTGCAGATAATGAACAAAAGTAAAATTATAAATGATCCTGTTTACGGTTTTTTGAGCATCCCTAGTAAACTGGTTTACGATCTTATTGAGCACCCTTTTGTTCAAAGGCTTAGACGTATACGCCAGTTGGGGATGACCGAAATTGTATACCCTGGCGCTACGCATTCTCGCTTCCACCACGCCCTTGGTGCTTTGCATTTAATGATGAATGCGGTGTTTACCTTGAGGCAAAAAAATGTGAAGATTTCAGATGCCGAAGCAGAGGCTTTATACTGTGCCATCCTCTTGCACGATATTGGTCACGGACCATACAGCCATTCGCTTGAGCACACAATAATCCACTCGGTTCCGCATGAAAGCATTTCAATGATGATGATGCAGGAATTGAATGTTCAATTCAAAGGAAAATTAGACCTTTGTATTCAGATCTTTAGCAACCGCTATAAAAAGGCCTTTTTACATCAATTGATTTCAGGGCAGTTGGATATGGACCGCCTCGATTATTTGGGACGTGACAGTTTTTACACTGGTGTTAGTGAGGGGATTATTGGATCTGAACGCATCATTCACATGTTGGATGTGGTGGACGATGAATTGGTGGTTGAGGAAAAAGGCATTTACAGCATCGAAAAATTCATTATCGCCAGACGTTTGATGTATTGGCAAGTGTATTTGCATAAAACAGTTGTTGCTGCCGATGTTTTGCTAACCAATACCATGCTCAGGGCAGCCGAAGTTTCAAAAGAGGGCATGCAGCTTTATGCTTCTCCCGCCCTCGATTTCTTTTTGAAAAACCACATCGATGTTAAACAGTTTATGGAGGACCCGAACGTGTTAAAACAGTTTATACAACTAGACGATTCTGATGTGATATCTGCAATAAAAAATTGGCAGTTTTGCGACGATAAAGTCTTGGCTCTACTGGCTAAGAATTTAGTGAATAGAAATTTGCCAAAAATTCAATTGTCTTCAAAGGCCATTCCAATGAAAGAAGTTGCAGAAATGCAAGAACAAATGGTGAAGAAATTCAAGTTGAAACCTGAACAAGGCATCTATTTTGCTTCCATGAACACCCTGGCGAATGATGCCTATAAAGTGGAAAAGAGTACCGGTATCCGCATATTGAAAAAGTCGGGAGAGGTCCTAGACGTTACGGATGCAAGCGATAATTACAACTTAAAAGCTTTGAATCAGACTGTTAAAAAATATTATTTATGCTATTACCGCTAAGCCGTATCTTCGCAGGATAGATTTATGCAGATAAATGCCGCTCAAATAGCAGAACTTATCCAAGGTAGCATTGAAGGTGATGCTTCTGCATCCGTGTTTGCTGCCGGGAAAATTGAAACTGCCTCCGAAGGACAGGTTAGTTTTTTAGCCAATCCAAAATACCTTAACTTTATTTATGAAACAAAAGCTTCCGTAGTAATTGTTTCAAATGATTTGGTTTTAGAAAAACCTGTTCAATGCACCATCATAAGACACCCAATGCCTTACTATGGTTTTTGTATGGTATTGAACGCTTGGTTTAATCCCCACCAACAACGTGAAGGGGTGCACCCAACAGCCGTTATCGCAGAATCGGCAAGCATTGGTAAAAATGTGTTTATCGGTCCCTATGTTGTTATAGAAGATGAGGCCATTGTTGGCGATAATGCCCAGTTGTATCCGCATGTTTTTGTAGGCAAAAAAGCGAAAATAGGAAACAATACTTTGTTTTACTCAGGGGTTAAATTATACTCAGATTGCCACGTTGGGAACAATTGCATTATACATGCCGGAACGGTGATTGGCTCTGATGGGTTCGGTTTTGCACCCACTCCAGACGGAACCTATGCCAAGATTCCTCAAATAGGAAATGTAATCATCGAAGACAATGTGGAAACAGGCTCCAACTGTTGCCTTGATAGAGCCACCATGGGATCTACCATCATCAGAAAAGGGGTGAAGCTCGACAATATGGTGCAAATCGCACACAATGCTGAAATTGGAGAAAATACGGTTATCGCTGGACTTAGTGGTGTTGCCGGAAGTACCAAGGTCGGTAAGGGTTGTGTGATAGGTGCTCAAGTGGGTATCGTAGGTCACATCACTATTGCCGATGGAACCCAAATAGGTGGTCAAAGTGGAATTCCCAAAACCATTAAAGATCCAAACCAACAATTTATTGGCAGTCCCGCGATGCCAATTAAAGAGGCGTTTAAAAGCCAAGTGATCTTGCGCAATTTGCCTCAACTAGAAAATAGAATAAAAGAACTTGAAAAACGCATAAAAGAATTAACATCAAAATGAAACAAACGACACTAAAGAATTCAATAACCGTTTCAGGCGTCGGTCTGCACACTGGAGCTGTTGTAAATTTGACTTTCTCTCCCGCACCTGTCAACCATTGGTATAAATTTCAAAGAACCGATTTAGAAGTTCAACCGATCATTGAAGCCGATTGCGAATTGGTTGTTGATACGTCTAGAGGTACCACTTTGGAAAAAAACGGCGCCCGTGTAAGCACCGTAGAGCATGCTTTAGCCGCTTTGGTCGGTTTGGAAATTGACAACGTATTATTAGAAATAGACGGTCCTGAAATGCCAATTATGGACGGAAGTTCTAAGCCTTTCGTGGATGCTTTATTGTCTGTTGGTATTGTTGAACAAGATGCCGAACGTGAATATTTTCATATTCCAGTAAACGTGCATTACAACGACAATCAAAACCACATTGAAATGGTGGCTATGCCGCTAGACGATTACCGCGCAACAGTAATGGTTGATTATAACAGTCCCGTTCTTGGTAGCCAACACGCTACAATCACCAATTTGAACGAGTTCGAAAAAGAAATTTCGAGCTGTAGAACTTTCTGCTTCCTTCACGAATTGGAAATGATGTTGAACAACAACCTAATCAAGGGTGGTGACTTGAACAATGCCATCGTTATTGTTGACCGTGTGGTTGAAGATGAGGAAATGGAAAGATTGGCCAAAGTATTCAACAAGCCAAAAGTTGAAGTTAGAAAAGAAGGTATCTTGAATAACTTGGAATTAAGATTCCAAAACGAACCAGCCCGTCACAAATTACTTGACTTGCTTGGTGACTTAGCTCTAATTGGTATGCCAATCAAAGCGCAAATTATGGCTGCCCGCCCTGGTCACGCTTCAAACGTTGCCTTTGCTAGAAAGATAAAAGCCTTAATTAAAAAGACAAGAAAGAAAGCCAATAGCGATGCTCCAGTATACAATCCGAATGTTAAAGCGTTGTACGAATACAAAGAAATTTCTAAGTTTTTACCACACAAGCATCCGTTTTTATTGGTAGATAAAATTTTAGAAAAGACCCCAACCTATGTGATCGCAATAAAAAATATCACGGGCGACCAATACTTCTTTGATGGCCACTTTCCTGGAGATCCAATCTTCCCTGGTGTATTGCAATTAGAAGCCATGGCTCAAGCTGGAGGCGTTTTGATTTTAAGTGAAGTTGAAGATCCGGAAAACTACACCACTTTGTTTTTAAAAATCGATAAAGCAAGATTCAAGGACAAAGTTGTCCCTGGCGATACCTTGGTGATGAAGCTTGAAATGCTAGAACCAGTAAGAAGAGGAATATGCTTAATGCGCGGTAGATGTTTCGTTGGTGAAAAATTAGTCAGCGAAGCAGAAATGATGGCGCAAATTGTTAAAATAAAATAAAATTTCTTTTGGGGGCTAAAGCCTCCAAAATTGTATATAGAGTAATTACTGAAAAATGATTCAACCCCTAGCTTATGTTCATCCGCAATCGAAGGTTGCAGAAAACGTGGTAATCGATCCTTTCGTTACCATTCATAAAAATGTAGAAATTGGAGAAGGTACCTGGATAGGTTCAGGTGTTACCATTTTTGAAGGTGCCAGAATTGGAAAAAATGTAAAAATATTTCCTGGTGC
>CANFXY010000151.1 GCA_947451105.1 Bacteroidota bacterium
ATAAAGAACAATACCCAATTAAGCCAAATTGAATTGGTAAATCTTGCTGGGCAATCAGAAAAAATTAATTTAGCAAAAGGCCCTATAGGAACGGTGTTGTTTTTTCTCTCCCCAGAATGTCCGCTATGCCAAAGTTACTCATTAACCATCAACAAACTCCAAAAAACTTACGCAAACAAGGGGTTTCAGTTTATTGCCATCATTCCAGGAAAGGAATTTTCAAAAGAAAGTGTCATTGAATTTAGGACGCATTACCAATTAATGGCCCTTCAATTTTGGTTCGACCCAAAACTTGAATTGGTTAAATTCACCCATGCAAGCATTACCCCTGAAGCAATTGTTTACAGCGCAAAAGGGCAGAAAATATACCAAGGCCGGATTGATAATTGGGCCTTTGAATTAGGACGCAAAAGAAAGCTTATTACCGAACATGATTTACTGGATGTTTTATCAAATTTGGATCAAAACAAGGAAGTGAAATTTCGTAAAACAAATGCAGTAGGATGTTTTATCAATTAAGAAATTTAGCCTTATTCTGTTTGCTCTTTGCCTCGTGTACAGAGCCAAATGCATTACCTAATGAGGGTGAACCGGTTTTATTTGCTGAACACATAGCACCCATTGTGCATGCCAATTGCAGCAAATGTCATAACACTTCAGGTGCGGCCCCCTTTCAATTGATAACCTATAAAGATGTGGCCAGTAAATCAAAATTGGTAGCCTATGTTACGGAAAAAAGAATTATGCCGCCATGGCCTGCCGATCCTAGCTACAGCCACTTTGCCAATGAAACCTATTTAAGTGACGGACAAATTAAACTCATTGCCCGCTGGGTGGAGGGAGGCTGTCTGCCCGGAGATACAGCCAATTTGGATCGACCCGAACTATTGGAAAAGCAATGGCAAACAGCAGCGCCCGACTTAATTGTTAGGATGCCCAAACCCATTCTGGTAAAGGGTAACAATACCGATATGTTTTTGGTGGTAAAAATTCCTTTTGAATTGCCAAACGACACCTTTATCAAAGCCATTGAATTTGTGCCAGGCAACAAACGATTGGTGCACCACATGAATGCCCATATCATTCAGTTTGAACCAGGCAAAAAGAAAAATTTAGATACTGCTCTATTTTGGGTTAACCAAGACCAAAGCAAGAGCCAAACGATACATAAAGAATTGGGATTATTAAATGATGATGGCAGTTATGCCCCAATGACACCAAGTGTTTGCAATTATTTGCCAGGGGCACAGTTTAGTTTTTACCCCAATGAAATTGGTTCCTACAAAATTGGAAAGAAAAATGCCTTTTATTTAAATGACATGCATTTTGGCCCCAGTCCGCTTGATGAATTAGATAGCTCCTATTTTAAAATATATTTTACAGACAAAGCGCCAACCCGACCTGTTTCTGAATTTCAAATAGGAACATTGGGATTGGCACCAGTGGAACCAAAACTAGTGGTAAAACCAAACGAGGTAAAAACTTTTAATATTACTTTCCCAGTGGTTCAAGATATATCCATTTTAACTTTGGTGCCCCATATGCATTTGATAGGAAAGAAATTTTGGGCTTATGCTATAAAACCTAGCGGGGATACGATACGTTTAATTCGCATCAATAATTGGGATTTCAGGTGGCAATATTTTTATCAACCCAAAACCCTGTTAAAAATTCCAAGGGGATCAGTTATATATGTTGAAGGGGTGTATGACAATACCGCTTCAAATCCCAACAATCCATTTAATCCACCAAGAACCATTGCCGAAAGAAATGGCAGCATGAAAACCACCGATGAGATGTTCCAATTGATTGTAACGTACGTACCTTATAAAAAGGGCGACGAAACGATTTCTATTAAATAACGTAGGGACAGGTCGCTGTAGGGACAGGTCGCGACCTGTCCGTACGCAAAAGGCGACCTGTCCGTACAAAAGGCGACCTGTCCGTGCGTATTAACAAAATTCTTCGAAGGCGGCTTGTAGGTTTTGCGAGATCATTTCTGCGCTGCGACCTTCAATCATGTGACGCTCGATAAAGTGCACCAAATTACCATCTTTAAACAATGCGATTGATGGAGATGATGGTGGATAAGGCAAGGTAAATTCACGGGCTTTAGCAACAGCATCTGCTTCTTGACCAGCGAAAACGGTAAGCAATTCGCTAGGTTTTTTATCTGCAGAAGTTACAGCATTGATTACACCTGGTCTGCAAGTACCGGCAGCACAACCACAAACACTGTTAAAAACAAGCAATTGGGTGCCTTGTTTGCTGTTGAGTTTATTTTCAACTTCTGAAGCGTTCATGAGTGAGGTGAAGCCTACTGCTTCTAATTGTTGTCTCATTGGAGCAACTAACATTTCTGGATATGCCATGGGATTGATTATTATTGTTTTTACAAAAATGGAATAATTCTTACTATTTCTCAATAATAAGTCCAAAACTTACAAATCGGCATAAATGGCAGAAATGAAAAGAAATAAGGACAAAAGTTTGACCAAATTTTATTTTTATTATCAATGACTTAGCGCTAAATTTGCAGACTTAAAAAATTTAAAAGCTATAATATGTCAGATGCAACAACTGCCCTTCCTTACAAGGTAAAGGACATTACCCTCGCAGAATGGGGACGTAAAGAAATCCGTTTAGCCGAAGCAGAAATGCCAGGTCTTATGACGATTCGTAAAGAATACGGACAAGAGCAACCTTTGAAAGGTGCGCGCATTGCAGGATGTCTACACATGACAATCCAAACTGCAGTATTAATTGAAACATTAAAACACTTAGGTGCAGAAGTAACCTGGAGTTCATGTAATATTTTCTCAACCCAAGACCATGCTGCTGCTGCTATTGCTGCTGCAGGTATTCCTGTTTATGCTTGGAAAGGCCAAAACGAAGAAGAATTTGACTGGTGTATTGAGCAAACATTGCATGCATTTGAAGGTGGTAAGCCATTAAATATGATTTTGGATGATGGTGGAGATTTAACCAATATGGTTTTTGACCGTTACCCAGAGTTATGCAAAGACATCAAAGGTTTATCTGAAGAGACAACCACTGGTGTTCACCGTTTATACGAGCGTATGAAAAAAGGCACATTAGTGATGCCTGCTATCAACGTAAACGATTCTGTTACCAAATCTAAATTTGACAACAAATACGGTTGTAAAGAATCATTGGTAGATGCTATCCGTAGAGCTACTGATATTATGATGGCTGGTAAAGTTGCTGTAGTTGCTGGTTACGGTGATGTAGGAAAAGGTTCGGCAGAATCTTTACGTGGCGCTGGTGCACGCGTATTGGTTACTGAAATTGATCCAATTTGTGCGTTACAAGCTGCCATGGACGGATTTGAGGTAGTAACAATGGAAGAAGCATGTTCACGTGCAAACATTTTTGTTACAGCAACAGGAAATTTAAAAATCATTGGTGAGCGTCATTTCAAAGCTATGCGCGATAAATCTATCGTTTGTAACATTGGTCACTTCGACAATGAAATTGACATGTCATGGTTAAACAAAAACTACGGTTCAACCAAAAACACGTTAAAGCCTCAAGTTGATATCTACAATGTAGATGGTAACGAAATCATTATTTTGGCTGAAGGTCGTTTGGTTAACTTAGGTTGTGCAATGGGACATCCTAGCTTTGTAATGAGTAATTCATTCTCGAACCAAACTTTGGCTCAAATTGAATTGTGGAACCACAGTGCAAATTATGAAAACAAAGTATACGTTCTTCCTAAACATTTAGATGAGAAAGTAGCTAAGTTACATTTGGCACATATTGGTGCTAAATTAACAGTTCTAGACAACGAGCAAGCTGATTATATTGGCGTAAAAGTGGAAGGTCCATTTAAAGCTGAAATGTACAGATACTAGTCTGCAACATATTCTAAAACAAAAAAGGCTAACCGTTTGGTTAGCCTTTTTTGTTTTAATACGTTTTAAGCAAATATCTTTTCACTTGCACACAAGTTTACATTTTAATAATAATAAACTCTGTACGCCTATTCAAAGCATGCATTTCATTGGAACATGGCACTCCATCACTACATTCATTCAGCAATTTGGTTTCGCCATAACCAATTTTATTCAAACGACTAGGGTCGATACCCTTTGAGATTATATATGCAGCACTTGCGTTTGCACGTTTTTGAGACAAGGCTTGGTTGTATTTTGCGCTTGACCTAGAATCGGTATGTGAACCCAATTCAATAACCATTGTTGGATTTTCAAGCATCAATTTAACCACCTTATCCAATTCAATGGCAGCAACTGGCGTAATTAATGCTTTATTGAGATCAAAGTAAATTGGTTTTAAGGCAAGAATTTTTCCAAGGTCGTCACCTATTTTAAAAACAGGTTTTTCCAAAGGTTTATGGGCTAAGTAGCAGTAATATTCAATATTTTTAGTTTTCTTAAATTGAGGATGGAATTCAATTTCAAAATCCTTGTAACCGGGATAACTTAATTTATACCCAAAATGTACATCTGAATTTTGATAAGAAGGAAAGGTATATGCTACCATGCCATCTTTATCAGTTAAATTTTCTGTTTTATTATAATTCTCTGCAAGAGGAGTAAATAATACATTTGAAATTACTTGTTTGGTTATACTATCTAGCACCACTAATTTCACTTTAAAAGAAAGGGTATCTAAATCAAAAACATATACATCATCACCACCTTTGCCACCAGGTCTATTTGAAACAAGATACCCTTTAATAGGTGAATGGAATGAAACACCAAAATCATCATAAGGTGAATTGATTGGAGAAGGCAATAACTCTGGTGTTTGATTATCCCATTTGTAAAGGAGTAAATCCAAACCACCATTCCCATTTAGTGGTTTTCCAGCATACAATAAATTTCCTACACCATCAATAAATGGAAAGGCTTCAATTGCTGCAGTATTGATAGCATCTATGCCTACAGGAGCTTTCCAATTGGTTCCATCCCATGTTGTTTTATAAATATCAAATCCACCTTTCCCTCCTGGCTTATTGGAAGAAAAATAAAGGCATTTGTTTTTTTCATCATAAAACGGATGTTGAATGGAAAAGGTATCAGCAGAAAAAGGAAGACTCTTATAATTGGTATATCTTCCATTTTCATTTTTGCAGGTGTACAAAATATCCAAATTATACTCCCCTTTTTTATCAGGCAACTCACGTGAAACAGTCATAAATACCCATTTGGCATCTGGACTAACATAAGCAGGACCTTGGTGTATTTTACTATCTATATTTGGCAGCCCATTTAGGTTAAAAGGATTAAAAGTACATCCAACTCCGATTTGGTATGTTTTAACGGTTGAGTTCTCTACATCACTAACCAAATTATAGTAGGTAGCTGAAACAATATTTGTTTTCCCCAATGGCAAAAATCCAAATTCATCTCCATTGGTATTGAAACATAATGGTTGAATAACTGCGGTGGAGTAATAGGACAATTGTGCTTCCTTCGCATCTCTGTAGCCCATGGATTTTAGTTCCTCCAAATATTTACTGTATTTTAGGGGATTTGAATTTCGCGCGCGTGATAAATCAACAAAATCAATTAATTCATTGACATTGAATTTAACTCCTTTGGCATCAGCTAATGAGTAATATTTAAAGGCTGATTCAACTTTATGTAATCTACTAAAAGTATATGCTAAATTTGCTAATACACTAGAATCACCATTTTTTACTTTGGCATCAAGCAATTTATTTGCTTTGATCATATCCTTTTG
>CANFXY010000152.1 GCA_947451105.1 Bacteroidota bacterium
CAACAAGTTCATTAGATTCTGAAACAGAAGATATTGTGATAGAAAGTTTACAAAATCTTAAAAAACAAAATGTAACTTTAGTTATCATTGCACATAAGAAAAGGATTATTGATTTATGTGACCATTCATACCACATCAATCAAGACGAAACTCAAAATTTAGTTAATGAAAACACCTATTAGATTTTCCACCATTGGTTTCTTCAAATTAGCCTCTAATTGCTTCCGTGCATCAAAATAAATATTTATTAAAACAAGAATCATGCTCATTAAAAAACTTTCAATAATTATTCCAGCATATAATGAAGCAGCAACCATTCACTTGATTTTAGACAAAATAAAGAATGTGGAATTGTTAAATAGAATTGAAAAAGAAATAATTATTGTAAATGATTGTTCTACAGATAATACAGAAGAGTCAATTAAAGAATACATTGATAAAAATTCTTCGGTTGACATTCAATACTTTAAACATGAAATAAATCAAGGTAAAGGAGCTGCTTTACACACTGGAATTAAAAAGGCAACGGGAGAATATTTAATCATTCAAGATGCAGATTTGGAATATGACCCAACAGAATATAATATTTTGTTAAAACCGGTCATTGATGGATTTGCCGATGTGGTATATGGAAGTCGTTTCATGGGTGGAAAGCCTCATAGAATTTTGTTTTTTTGGCATTCAATTGGCAATAAGTTTCTTACGTTTTTATCCAATATGCTAACAAACCTTAATTTAACGGATATGGAAACCTGTTATAAACTCTTTAGAACAGATTTAATTAAATCTTTAAATTTTAAAGAAAAACGTTTCGGTTTTGAACCAGAAGTTACAGCTCGGATTTCAAGAGTGCCCGGAATTAGAATATATGAAGTTGGAATTTCTTATTATGGACGTACTTATTTTGAAGGGAAAAAAATTGGTGCAAAGGATGGTTTTAGGGCTATTTATTGTATCCTAAAATATAACATATTTTCTAAATAAAAAAATACACTACTCTACACTTTTCTAGATATATTCAATGTTTAATACTAAAGACAAAATGCAAAAGATTCAAATGGTTGACCTTAAAAGTCAATATGAAAAAATTAAAACGGAGATTGATGCCGGAATTCATGAGGTAATAAACAATACCCAGTTTATAAAAGGACCTCAAATTAAGATTTTTGAAGATAATCTAGCAGCAACGCTTGGAGTCAAGCATGTAATTGGTTGTGCCAACGGAACAGATGCCTTGCAAATTGCAATGATGGCATTGGATTTAAAGCCAGGAGATGAAGTAATTTTACCTGTTTTTACTTATGTGGCTACGGCTGAAGTTATTGCATTATTAGGTTTAATTCCAGTAATGGTTGATGTTGATGTGGACACTTTTTGTATTGACACCAATTTGATTGAATCCAAAATATCTTCTAAAACAAAAGCAATCGTTCCGGTTCATTTATTTGGACAATGTGCAAATATGGATGAGGTTATGCGAATAGCTAAGAAACATAATTTGTTTGTGATTGAAGACACGGCTCAAGCAATTGGCTCTGTGTATCAGTTTAATTCTATTTCAAACAAAATGGAAAATTCATCAAACAATGAAATAACTCAAAAAGCTGGGACAATAGGTCATATTGGAACAACAAGCTTTTTTCCTAGTAAGAATTTAGGTTGTTATGGTGATGGTGGTGCATTGATGACCAATGATGATGAATTAGCAAAAAAAATTAGAATGATTTGTAACCATGGCCAGAGTGTTCAATATGTCCACGATGTTATAGGCGTTAATTCTAGGTTAGATAGTATTCAAGCTGCAATTTTGAATGCTAAATTGCCGCATTTAAAAGAATATGAAGTTGCACGCCAAAATGCTGCCTCTTGGTATGATGAAATATTAGGTAATAATGCCAATATTATAGTACCAAAACGAAATGCCAATAGTACGCATGTTTTTCACCAATATACCATACAATTGGTGGGAATCGATAGGGATAAATTAAGAGCTCAATTGGCAGAAAAGGGTATTCCTTCTATGGTGTATTATCCGATTGAATTGCATAAACAAAAGGCTTTTGAAATATACCATAAAGCTGGGGAAACTTATCCGATCAGTGCTCAATTGTGTCAAACAGTTTTGTCATTGCCCATGCATACTGAATTGAGCAAAGAAACGGTTTCCTTCATTGCAAGTCAAGTAATCTTAAGTATTGATTCATTATTGGTTTAGTCCTAGGACCTCAATAATTAATCCTCGCTTAATTCAACTTTTCCATTTTTTAATGTGTAAGTCTCATTTGTTTCAGGACAAATGGCAATACCCGAGCTGTTGAAGCTTAATTTATGTCCATTTATACTAACCCAACCTATTTGTTTGGCTGGATTTCCTACCAATAATGCATAATCGGGCACATCTTTAGTTACTACGGCGCCAGCACCTATGAAGGCATATGCTCCAATATCGTTGCCACAAACTATGGTTGCATTTGCTCCAATACTGGCACCTTTTTTAACCAAAGTTTTGGCATATTCATTTTTTCTATTAACGGCACTTCGAGGGTTAATAACATTTGTAAAAACCATTGATGGTCCTAAAAAAACATCGTCTTCGCATATAACTCCAGTATATATGCTAACGTTGTTTTGAATCTTCACATTTTTGCCTAAAACAACCTCTGGACTAATGACCACGTTTTGTCCAATATTGCATTTATCACCTATAACACAATTAGGCATAATATGAGAAAAATGCCATATTTTCACATCATTTCCAATGGTACATCCTTCATCTATAACGGCCGTTGGATGCGCAAAAAAATTAGACATCCAAACCTCCTTTCAATTTATTCAAATCCCTGGTTTCATAGATACGTTCAATTATATCTACAACTTTCAATCCCTCTAAGGCATTTGCTGTAATTGTATCACTTCCATTTAAGGTATTTACAACGTTTTCAATAACATAATGGTGGTTAGCTGCACTGCCTTTAAATGGACCATAATCATTCGGCGCATTCGTTGGCGGTAATTCGGGCATGGTATAATTTTCAATGTGGCAGTATTCAACTTCATTCATATATTGACCTCCTACTTTAAAACTTCCCTTTGTTCCAACTACAGTAATTGAACTTTCCATATTTGAATCCCATACCGATGTGCTAAAGTTAATGCAACCCAAACCTCCATTAACAAATTGAAAATTCACGACTCCACTGTCTTCAAATTCTGTGCTTTTGTGGTGGTTAAAATCAGCAAAAGTGGCTTTAATGTTTTTGACATCGCCAAAAACCCAATACATTATGTCAACAAAATGCGAAAATTGTGTAAATAAAGTTCCACCATCTAATTTTAAATTACCTTTCCAAGCGCCAGGTTTATAGTATCTATCATCACGGTTCCAATAGCAGTTAACCTGAACCATTAATACCTCACCAATCTGCTTACTGCTTACCATTTCTTTCATCCATTGGCTCGGCGGACTATATCTGTTTTGTTTTACTACAAATACTTGTTTGTTTACTTGTAAGGATTTGAAAATTACCGCCTCACATTCTGATTTCGATAAACCCATAGGCTTTTCAATAACCACATTATAGCCAGCATCCAAGGCTTTGATGGCATATTCACAATGGTAACCGTTTGGTGTGGCAATGGTTAAAACATCAGCATCCACCATAGATGAAATTAGTTCTTCTATTGAATTAAAAAAGGGAACATTGACCGGGTATAATTCATTTTTTTTTGCCTCTATATTTGTATCTACAATGGCAACAACCTCTGATCCAGAAAATTCATTTGCTATGGTTGCATGCCTTCTACCTATATGGCCAAAGCCAACAATGATGAACCTGATTTTTTTCATTAATTGTATTCTATTTTCGGCAATAGTACTCATAATATTTTTATTTAGAAAATAAATTCTTAAATCGATATTTATTGTCATTTTATCTATACACTTTCTTTTTTTAACACAATCTCGATTTTGGATAAAAATACCATCTTCATTGAAAATTATTGTACATTAATCTTGAATTCAATGGATAAGTTGTGTAAATATTATAACTATATATGGCTAATCTTGTGAAAGAAAATTTAATTCATTTACGAGGGAATATTTCTTTTTGTTTTTGAACTAGGTTTTTAATGTTACAGCATACCATTGGTATGGCTTTTTTATACAAACCGCTCATCGCTAAATGTGACTGAGAGGGCAGCGCATTGGAACATGATAAATAAAAACTCATGGTATGTAATTTACACCCGCTCAAGGCAAGAAAAAGTCTTAGCCTCACAATTAGAAGCAGCTGGCTTTGAGGTTTATCTTCCCTTGATAAACAAAGTTTCTATTTGGTCAGATAGAAAGAAAGTTGTTGAAGTTCCCTTATTTAATTCCTATGTGTTCATTAAAGACGTTTGTGATAAAATTCATTTCAAGAATTTTAAATCTTTCGTTACTTTTTTAAATTACAATGGCAAGCCTGCAATCGTTAAGCAAAATGAGATAGATGTATTAAAAACGATCATAAAAAATGGCTATGACGTTGGCGAAGCATCACAAATAGAAGTTTTATCAGAAGGTTCAGAAGTTATTGTATTATCAGGACCTTTAAAGGGATTGATAGGTAAATTAATTTCTATTTCAAATAATGAATGGTTTGTATTAAATTTTGAAAATATGGGAAGTTCTTTGCAAGTAAAAATAGACCCTAAGCTATTGAAAAAAGTATAATGTCAGAAAATAAAAGTTTTAATTTTGTTATAAAATCAAAGTACAGTCTTTGGTCTATTGATTTTAAAGAAATATGGAGGTATAAAGATTTAATAATTTTGTTTGTAAGACGAGACTTTGTTTCGGTTTACAAACAAACAATTTTAGGCCCGCTTTGGTTTTTTATACAACCACTTTTAACCACTATAACCTTTACCTTTATCTTTGGTAATTTTGCTAAGATTTCTACAAATGGCATTCCTCCATTGATGTTTTATTTGAGTGGACTTACTTTTTGGAATTATTTTGCCTCGTGCCTTACAGCCACTAGTAACACCTTCGTAAGTAATGCTGGTATGTTTGGAAAGGTTTATTTTCCGAGGTTGATAACTCCCTTGTCGGTGGTTATTTCAAATTTAATCAAGTTCGGCATCCAATTTTTATTGTTTTTAGTTGTCTTTTTTTACTATTGGTGGACAGGTGCTATTCAACCCAATTGGACTGTGTTTCTGTTGCCAATTTTTGTTATGATGATGGCTGGTTTGGGCTTAGGTTTTGGAATATTAATAAGTTCGCTTACCACTAAGTACCGAGACTTTAGTTTTTTGGTTGGTTTTGGTGTTCAGCTTTTAATGTATGCATCTCCAATTATCTATCCGTTTAGTATTTTATCTGAAGACTTACGTTTTTGGTTAAATGTATTGAATCCAATGAGTTCAATTATTGAAGCCATTAAATATGGTTTTTTGGGTGAAGGTGTTTTCAGTTTAAGCAATTTAGCAATAAGTGCAACTTATATGTTTGTTTTACTTTTTGTAGGTATTGTAGCTTTCAATAAGGTAGAAAAAAGTTTTATGGACACCGTGTAGGTTAGATGTTTTTATGTTGAAATGAAAGCATAAATCATAGACTGTGTGTAAGGATGATAAATCAGAGCATTAGTTAAAATAAAATCAATGGCTTGTTCTTCAAGATTGGAAGAAATACAGTCTTCAATTTTTAGTAAATATGA
>CANFXY010000153.1 GCA_947451105.1 Bacteroidota bacterium
ACGCAGTAATCTTATCTGATTTAGCGGGTAAAATTCAATACGAAAACATTATTGATGGTATCACATTCAGAGAAGAAAACGACGAAGTAACTGGTTATGGTGAAAAAGTGATTATCGAAACTAAAGATAAAACAAAATCACCTTCAATCAAAATCATCGGAAAAGACAAAA
Organism: Bacteroidota bacterium; assembly: GCA_947451105.1. Taxonomy (GTDB): domain Bacteria; phylum Bacteroidota; class Bacteroidia; order NS11-12g; family UBA955; genus JABMMZ01. Next base: position 172 of record CANFXY010000153.1, read on the forward strand.
CTGTACTTAAAGAAATCAACTTACCAGTTGGTGCCCACATCTCTGTAAATGATGGTAAAGCAATTAGTGCAGGTGATATTATCGCAAAAATTCCAAGATCAGCTCGTGGAACTCGAGATATCACAGGTGGTCTTCCACGTGTAACAGAATTATTCGAGGCTAGAAATCCTTCTAACCCTGCAACTGTTTCTGAAATTGATGGTGTTGTAACCTACGGTGGCATCAAACGTGGTAACAGAGAAATCACTGTTACTAGTAAAGATGGTGAGTTAAAGCATTATATGATTCCATTGTCTAAACATATTTTTGTTCAAGACAATGACTATATCAAAGCTGGTGCTCCTTTGTCTGATGGTGCTATCACGCCTCAAGATATTTTGAGAATTCAAGGTCCAACTGCTGTTCAAAGATATATCTTGAACGGTATTCAAGAAGTTTACCGTTTACAAGGTGTAAAAATCAACGATAAGCACATTGAAATTATTGTTAGACAAATGATGCAAAAAATGATCATTGAGCAACCAGGTGACACCCAATTCCTAGAAAACGAAATCGTAGAGAAAAGAGAATTGTTTGAAGAAAACGATTGGATTTTTGACAGAAAAGTAGTTCTTGATGCTGGGGATTCTGAAAAACTTAAAGTTGGTCAAATCGTTTCATTACGTGAATTAAGAGAAGAAAACAGCTCATTAAAACGTCAAGATAAAACGCAAGTTTTGGTTAGAGATGCCGTAACTGCTACAGCAGATGCTGTGCTGCAAGGTATTACCAGAGCATCATTGGCAACTAGAAGTTTCATGAGTGCTGCGTCTTTCCAAGAAACAACTAAGGTGTTAAACGAAGCTGCAATCGCAGGTAAAGTTGACTTTATGCGCGGTCTAAAAGAAAACGTAATTGTTGGTCACTTAATTCCAGCTGGCACAGGTATGCGTGCATACGACAACATAGTTGTAGGAAGTAAAGACGAATTTGAACGCTTAATGGCTTCTAAAGAAGACGGAGAAGTGGCAAGTTCTAACTAATATTTAAATATTTAATTAAAAAGCCTCAACAATTATGTTGAGGCTTTTTTTTGAATTAATTTCAAATCAACGAATTAAAAAGAAACTATTATTTTATCAGGTATTTTGATGTTAAATTTCAATGAACTTATTGTATTTTTGAATAAAATTATGATGAAGATGCAAAGTAAAGTGTTAAGTTCAATCCAAATGTTAGATGGTAATATTTGCGAAATTGTATTTAAAGATAAAGTTCGAATAGAACTCAATGATATGGCTGAGGCCTTTGAATTAGTCAATTCATTTACCAATCATTTACCGGTAAAAAAGTTAGTCATTACAGGCGCAAACACTGAAATAACAAAAGAAGCTAGACTATTTGGTCACGAAGAGAGTTTGAAAGTCAAAGACAATGTAATTGCAGAGGCAATTATTGTTCATTCTCTGTATCAAAAAATGGTAATTAATTTTTATTCTAAATTTATAAAAGACAATTATCCAACAAGTTATTTTGTGGATGTAGAAAAAGCCAAAGAATGGCTTAAAAGTATACCTAATTGATCGGACAATGTTTGGTAATGAAGTGAATTCAAGCTATTTTCGCATCATTAATTAATATGGCAACAGCATCAGATTTATCAGTAGGACAATTTATTCGTCATAACGGAGAATTGGTACAAATTATCGAATACATTCACCGTACTCCAGGTAACTTAAGAGCATTTTATCAAGGTAAAATGAAAAATGTTAAAACTGGAAAATCAGTTGAAAACAGATTTAACCCTGGTGAAAAAGTAGATATCGTTAGAGTAGAAGTAAGAGAATTGGCATACTTGTATAAGGAAGGCGATTCTTTAGTTTGCATGGACAATGAGTCGTTCGAACAATACAATATTTCAGAAAATTATTTTGGTGATGCTGCTCCTTTTATGACAGAAGGTATGACAGTATTGGTTTCATTTGAAGAAGGCGATAATCCTATTGGCGGAACACCTCCAACCCACGTTGAACTTGAAGTAACTTATACTGAACCAGGTGTTAGAGGCGATACTGCTACCAACACTTTAAAACCAGCAACTGTATCTACAGGTGCAAGTTTAATGGTGCCTTTATTCGTTGACATGGGCGACAAGATTAAAATTGATTTACGTACCATTCAATACGTAGAAAGAGTTAAATAATTCAATTCATAGACATTCTTGAAATGACTGGATAATACACTTATTCAGTTATTTTAATTTTATAATTAATCTACACATATTTTGAAACAAGTTTTTGATACAGATAATAACTTTTTAGGGATAGAAGATTCAACGCTATATAACTATGAAAGTAGTAAGGTAGTCATACAATCAGCTCCTTACGAATACACATCATCTTACCTTCAGGGGAGTGATTTAGGCCCATCAGCCATCATCGAGGCCAGTCATTTTGTTGAGTTTTTCGACGAAGAAACTGCCCAAGAAGCATACAAAAAAGTAGGTATAGCTACCATGCACCCTATGGATTTTGAAGGAAAGTACAACCAAGATGCGATTGATCTCATTGAAGCCGAAACCCTTGAGCATCTGAACAACAACAAATTTGTCATTTCTCTTGGAGCAGAGCACACTGTAAGTTTAGGTTTTGTAAAAGCATTTCAAAAAAAGTTTGATAATTTCTCTGTGTTGCAAATAGATGCTCACAGCGATTTGAGATCTTCTTACCATGACAATCCATATTCCCATGCCAGTGTTTTAGCAAGAATTCACGATTTAAATGTTCCAATTTGTCAAGTAGGTATTCGTGCGCAATGCAAAGAAGAATACGACCTTATTCAAGCCTCGGATAACATTAATACTTGGTATGCACACATGATTCAAGAGGATGATAAGTGGATGGATGATTGTATAGCCAAACTAAATGATAAAGTATACGTCACTATTGATGCAGATGGTTTTGATCCATCTGTTATGCCAGCAGTTGGAACCGCTGAACCTGGTGGCTTAATGTGGCACCAAGGTTTAAAGTTTCTTAAAAAAGTGGCAGAAAAGAAACAAATAATTGGTTTTGATATCGTAGAGTGCGCACCAAAAGAAGGTGAGATTTTAACCCAATTTAATTTGGCAAAACTATTGTATAAATTACTGGGCTATTGCTGCCATTACAATAAAATATAAGAATGAAAGTTTATTTTGATCACGCTGCGACAACCCCTCTTGACAATGAGGTTTTTGAAGCTATGGTGCCAGTTCTGAAAAATGATTTTGGAAATCCATCATCTTCTCATGCATTCGGACGTAAAGTTAAGGCGCATTTAGAAGTAAGTAGAAAAACTATTGCCAAATTGTTAAATGTTACACCTGCAGAGATTATCTTTACATCAGGTGGTACCGAAGCAGATAATATGGCTATAAGAGGCAGTGTTGAGGTTTTAAATGTAAAAAATATAATTACTTCTCCAGTGGAACACCATGCGGTGCTTCATACGGTTGAAGAGTTGGCGCATGCCAATAAAGTAAACATGCATTTAGTGGAGTTATTGCCCAATGGCCATGTGAATTTGAACCACCTAGAATCTTTGTTGAAATCAAATTCTGATGTATTGGTTTCGTTGATGCACGGGAACAATGAAGTGGGTAATCTGCTAGATATTGAAAAAGTTAGTCAACTATGTAGACAATATAACGCGCTGTTTCATTGCGATACCGTGCAAACCATGTCTCATTATCAATTCGATTTTCAAAAAATTGATTTAGATTTTGCAGTAGGTGCAGCGCATAAATTTAATGGCCCTAAAGGGGTTGGGTTTTTATACCACAACAAAAGAAACCGCGTTAAACCCCTTATCACAGGAGGTTCTCAAGAACGTGAACTTAGGGCTGGTACTGAGAATGTTTACGGTATAGTTGGTTTGGCCAAAGCAATGGAAATTTCATACCGAGACCTAGAGAAAAAACAAAAACATGTTTCTTCCATTAAAAAGTACTTTATTGACAGAATTAAAGCTGATTTCCCGAAAATTAAATTTAATGGGGATCCAGAAGGCTCTAGTCTTTATACCGTATTAAGTTTGGCTTTTCCTCCTGAATTGGCGACAGATATCTTGTTGTTTAGTTTTGATTTAAATGGTATTGCAGTGTCAGGCGGTAGCGCTTGCAGTGCAGGAAGTAATTCCGGTTCTCATGTGATTAGAGCCATTGGAGCTAATCTTGACCATGCCCCAGTTAGATTTTCGTTCGGAAAGTCAAATACTTTTGAAGAAGCAGATTATGCGCTGAATTATATCAAGCAAATGTTCGATAATTTAAAAGCCTAAAATTGACAAAGAAAATAAATATAGCAATAGATGGTTACTCAAGTTGCGGCAAAGGCACCTTGGCTAAGGTTATTGCAAAATCCCTAAATTATATATTTATCGATACCGGTGCAATGTACCGTGCGGTTACTTATGCCATGATTCAAAAAGGCATCGACGTTAACAATCTAGTTGAACTTGAGGAATTGTTAAAAAGCTTAAATATTACCTTCAAACACCTTCCTGAAGGTGATTTTTACCATACGTTTTTAAATGGTGAAGATATTGAGAATGATATTAGAACTATGCCTGTCTCTAATTTGGTTAGTCAGGTGAGCAAGATTCAAATTGTAAGAGATTTTTTAGTTAAACAACAGCAAGAAATTGGTGCCCAAAAAGGTGTTGTTATGGATGGTCGAGATATTGGTACAGTGGTTTTTCCGGATGCTGAACTGAAAATTTTCATGACCGCCAAAGCAGAAATTAGAGCCCAAAGAAGACTCAATGAATTAAAGGAGAATGGAAATCTCAACATCTCATTTGAAGAGGTTTTAAAGAATTTAAATGAACGCGATTACATTGATTCAAATAGAGAAAACAGCCCTTTGCTAAAGGCTCAAGATGCTATTGTTATAGATAATTCAGAACTCAGTAAGGCAGAACAAAATGAACTTGCCTTATCATTCGCTCACAAAGCGATTGAAAACGCATAGGCTATAGCTTTCTATACCTTTTAACATAATACGTTTTATTGTTCTTTTCTTTGCGTATTACCAAACCAATATTTTTTGCAAAAAAGATTTCATTGTATTTAATGTTGTTGTATAATTTGACACGAACCACATCTGTGAATGTTGTGGTATTTATTTGATAAGTGGGATATTGAAAAACGGAGTCTCCACTTCCTGAACCAGGTGTGAATTTACCACCTAAATTAAATATGATAGGACCGATAACGGTTGTGTCATTTTTTTTGGTGATTAATGCAATTTGGTCT
>CANFXY010000154.1 GCA_947451105.1 Bacteroidota bacterium
CAAAACAAATACAGCAAGGCTGTAGATGCAATCTATAAAAAGTTCAAGCAATCAGCAGATGAAAACAAAGCATTCCGTTTCAAAGAACATTTAGAAACGTTGTCAACCGCGCCGAATGGCGACGATAAAATTCGTTATGAAGAGCGTCAAATAAACGACAAGTTGCGCGTTTTGAGAGAGGATGCTGCGACCTTGAAAAACAATATTGAGTTCTTTGCTAAATCAAAAAATGCAGATGCATTGAGAAAGCAAATTGAACAAAAAATTGAGGTTGCAAACCAACAAATTGCCAAACTGCAAGAAGAACTTAAATTGATACAATCTTACAGGAATTCTAGGTAAACTCTAATTTCTGAATAGATTACTATGCTTAACCGCTTACACTTTGCAATAAACTACCTGATTTATTTTTTTAGTTCAGGTAACAAGCACTCTGTACATTCCCCGTTTATCTATGATTTGGTGACTAAGGTGATCAATGCCCGACGCATTAAACCTGAATACCATACCTATGAATTGATCCGCAGTAAAATGCTTAAGAGCAATGCAGATATTGAGATAAAACCTATAGGTGCTTCTTCATTTGCAGGGAAAAGAAAACTAAGAGATCTTGTAAAGCTAAGTGCGAAATCGGCAAAGTATGCAGAACTGTTAGAGCGTTTGTGTGCGTATTTTAACCCCGAGTTTGCAATCGAAATTGGCAGCTCTGTTGGCATGAGCACCATGTACCAAGCGGCAGGGATTAAACAAGGCTATTTGTTTGCTTTGGAGGGAAACCACGACAGCATTAAGGTTGCCCAGCACAACATCGAGCAAGCTGAATTGCCACAGGTCCAGTTTCGCGAAGGTTTGTTTGAAAACACCTTGCCTCACTTGCTTAATGAGTTGCCAAGGGTCGATTACGTGTTCTTTGATGGCAACCACCAATTGGATGCGACACTTCAGTATTTTGAATGGTGTTTGCAAAAAGCACATAGAGGTACCGTCTTTGTGTTTGACGATATCCGTTGGAGCGATGAGATGTTGTTGGCATGGAATAAGATAAAGAACCACCCATTGGTAACGGTGAGTGTTGATTTGTATTCAATGGGCATTATATTTTTTAGAACAGAACAAGAAAAGGAACATTTTACCATTCGTTTTTAATGGGTCAAAAAAAGAAAATATCGATTCAAGAACGCATCATGAATTTTGTATTGGTTAAAAAGGTCATCGACTTTTTAGACAGTATTTATTTGCCAGGTTTTCAAGGCGCTTCCTTGTATTCTGTATGTCAATTTTTCTTTAAAGGCATTATCAGCCCCAAGTTCAATTTGTACGCCGGATCTTTGTCATGGAACTTCTTTTTGGCGATATTTCCATCGCTAATATTCCTGTTTACCTTAATCGCTTACATTCATATTCCTGGCTTTAATTTGCAGAAGACGATATTGCTGCAGATGGACTTTTTCTTGCCAGAAGATGCCTATAAAATAGTGAGGACAACGGTGCGTGATATCATCTCACACCAGCGCTCAGGTCTCTTGTCTTTTGGTTTTATTTCGGCTTTGTATTTTGCCAGCAATGGTGTGTTTTCAATGATGTTGGCTTTTGACAGCAATTTCAATGAAGGCGAAAAGAAGAAGCGCAACTTTTTTCAAAAACGCGGCAAGTCTATTTTAATTACGGTTGGCATATCCATGTTGATTTTATTGGCATTGACAGTCTTGATCTCAGGAAATTTGCTGTCGGTATGGATCATAAAAAAGAAATTGATAAACAAAGCGGTTATGCTCGTCTTTGTTAGCATCGTGCAATTTATTACCCTAAGTACTTTGGTGTTTTTTATCATGAGCGCCTTGTATTATTTCGGGCATTCAGCCAAAGAGCGTTGGAAATTCTTCTCTCCAGGGGCCATTGTTTCAACGGTGTTATCTTTAGTTGCCACCTATGCATTCTCTAACTATGTAGATGGTTTTGATAGCTACAACAAGCTCTATGGAAGTATTGGAGCCATTATCGTCTTGATGTTGTTGATCTACTTTAACACCTTGTGCATTTTGGTTGGATTTGAATTAAACAAAAGCATTACCACGGTGGTGAAAATTGCACAAGAGCAGCGCAAGAAAGAGAATCGTTTTAGGGGCGCTTAAGGAGAGCGCCCCAGTACCAGAGACTCCACTATGTTGCGTCACGGTGCGGGGTGTGTAGGATTTATTTCGTTATGGAGGATTGTTGGATTTTTTCAAGTCACCAGCAAGTTGCCGGAAAATTGATTTGGGAATTCTTTTTAGAAATAGTTTATTTGTGTATGAAATTTTTGAGCGTTCTTTTTGTCCTCGTGCTTTTTGCGGCTTGCAGCAGCATTAAAAAAGAAGATGAATTTAACAACATCATACGAAACGAACTCTCAGGTACTTGGCGTATTCATAGAATACACCAAGAAGGCGTGTTTATTGATTCCGTAAAAGGCGTATTGCTCACCGAGTTTGACACAACCTATAGTGGGATAAATTCATATTACACCATGATGATTCCTTCAGTTCAAAACCAATGGTCGGATGAAACCTTGGGATATGGTGTTTTACAAAATGAGTTTTTTGATTTTTTGTGTCAGATAGAAACCAATGATAAAAAATTATCTATGGTTCAATTTGACCGTTTGTTTTGTCAAACATGCAACCTTAATTCAAAATTGTTTAGAGACTATATCATGAGTTCATGGAATGTTAAGGAATATAAAATACGGGAGCGTTTAACACTTAGCCGATATTTTTATGTAAACGGCGTTAAGAGGGTGTCTTTATTAGAATTAACGTATGAAAATAACATTTAAGTCTATACTGCTTACCTGTGTTTATTTTGTTGCTTTTTTAGGGTTTTCTCAAAAGGTTTCGAAATATGAAGTAGGGATAAAAGTGGGTAATTATTATAATTTCAACTACCATTTCCGCCGACCCCGTTTTTCAAACTCAGAGGCTGTTTATGTTTCCAGAGATTTTTCCAAAAGTACGAGACTGGAGTTGTCCTTTCAGCGAGGCGCCTTGCAATTTTTCACCCCCGGTTTTTCTACTTTTCCAAGAGGTGTAAATTCTAATTACTCGGACAATACGATAAGTTGTCAAAGTTTAAAGTTGTTTAAGCTTAAAAGAGAATACAAATTGTCTTTAGGCATAGGCTTTGCCTATACTTGGCACAAATACAATGAGCCAGGTTATAATGTGTACCATATCAATCAGGGAATCGGAGGATTTCTTATTGGGACATCAGAAGAAAAGATGGTTTATAAATCCAATGAAATGTCAATGCCACTGATTGTAAACATACACCGTGAATTTAATTCAAAAATCACGCTAAGGGCAAGCTTGCAACATTACTTTACTCCATATTATAGAAATGGTTTCGGGTATGGAACTTCTTTAAGTGTTGGAGTGGGGTATAGGTTGTAAGACAATTCTTTTTATGCGAGACTTGTTGGTGACGCTAGAGCGTTCCAGTTCTTTACCTAGCTTTCGTTTATTCGGATTTCTCACAACAAACGTTTGCTAAACACACAACAAGACCATGTGGAGAGGTGATTTTATGCCCCGGCAAAAATTCACTCAAGCACAGAGCCGCTTGGACGAATTTTTTTTCCTAGAGGATTATTCGCTTCGCTCATGATCCTCTAGGAGGAGGCTAAAGATGAAAATCAAAAACATCTTTGCTTCGCAAATCTGATTTTATGCCCCTTCAAAAATTCGCTCAAGCACAGAGCTGCTTGGACGAATTTTTCCATTTGGGAGTACTCCCTTTGGTGTACTCCTTTCAGTCGTGAAATCACTCCACTGCGTTCCGTTAAGTTCGTGATCCCAAATGAGGAGGCTAAAGATGAAAATCAAAACATCTTTGCTTCGCAAATCTGATTTTATGCCCCTTCAAAAATTCACTCAAGCTCAGAGCCGCTTGGACGAATTTTTTCACCACTATGGATTACGCGCTTCGCTTGTGATCCATAGTGGTGAGGCTAAAGATGAAAATCAAAACATCTTTGCTTCGCAAATCTGATTTTATGCCCCTTCAAAAATTCACTCAAGCTCAGAGCCGCTTGGACGAATTTTTTTGGGGCATAAAAAAACCCACAAGCTGCGCTTGTGGGTTTCGATTTTCATCTTGCGGAGAAAGAGGGATTCGAACCCCCGTTAGCTTTCACTAAAACAGTTTTCAAGACTGCCGCATTCAACCGCTCTGCCATTTCTCCTTCCGAAAATGGAGTGCAAAAGTAAGGAGTTTTTTGAAATAATAAAATTTTTTTATTGGAATTGTTTATTCATCGTTTTTTTTTAACTTTATACAGCAGTTTCTTATGGATATAAAATCCTTGAAAATTTGAATATATAGATATTTTTATTAACTTATAAGTTTATTATTTTATTTTTTTTATTAACTTATAAGTTTATATTTGTACTGTTTTTATTAATTTATAAGATTATGGTTGTTTTACAGAAAAATTTAATGCAAAAGCAAATGGATGAGTTGCTGAAAGCGTTTGCTGCAGGCAAACAAAGCGCACAATTGTCTGTTACCTGGATTCATTCATGTCGTTTGGCCTTGGGTATGTCGCTTAGGCAATTGGCTGAACGAATTGGTGTTTCTGCTCCTGCGCTTAAGGATTTTGAGAATAGAGAACAAGCAGATACCATTTCTATCGCAACATTAAAAAAAGCAGCGGCAGCAATGGATATGGAATTGGTGTATTATTTCAAGCCGAAAGATGGGTCGTTGAAAACCGTAATTAAAAAACAAGCTTTGAAAAAAGCGAATGAGATCATAATTCAATCGAACCAGACAATGAAGTTGGAAGATCAAGAGACTAGCAAATCAAGTCAAGGCCGAGAATTGGAAAGACTAGCTAAAGACATTATGGATAAAATGCCGGGGAGTTTATGGGATTGATTTTTCGATACAAAGATGGGCAAACACCTTTAAATACAGAGCAAATCAATGGGTTGAAAATTAAAACCATAGTAACCCAAGCGCAATTGAATGAATTTGAGCAAGCCAATATCAATGACGCTTTGTTGGGTTTAAGCTCTAAAAGAAAAATTAAGAATATACTTTCTGAGGATTTTATTGTTCAATTGCATAAAAGCATGTTTGGTATGGTCTGGAAATGGGCAGGTAAGTTTCGTCACACAGAAACCAATATTGGAATAGAATGGACAAGAATTCCAATTGAGCTGAGAATGTTGCTTGACGATACTAAGTTTTGGGTTGAGTACCAAACCTATGAACCTGATGAAATAGCATTACGGTTTAAACACCGTTTGGTTGCCATACATTGTTTTCCCAATGGCAATGGTAGACACTCTAGAATTATGGCCGATTTAATTGCAGTTCATCTGCTGGACAGGAATAAATTTAATTGGGGAAATAGCAGTTTGGTGGCAAGTTCTGAACAAAGAAAAAACTATTTAAAAGC
>CANFXY010000155.1 GCA_947451105.1 Bacteroidota bacterium
GAAAATGCTTCTAATACCAAAGCTGAAAAACTATTCTCAGGGTCATTTTGAACATACTCATTGCTTAACAAGCGGCTCAAACGGGGCATTAAATATTCCTGGTAATTTATGGCTTCTTTACTTGCCATAACACGGTCATTTTGCTCTTGTCTTCTCTCCTCAGGCTCTACATTTGTATTGGGTACCTCAGCTGTGACTTGCTCTACAACTTCTTCTTTAAGCGATTCCTGAACCGATGCCTTTGATGGCTCAGCCTTTGGACTAGGAATTAACTCTGCTACATAAGATAAGGCCTCTGGTTTGAATTTATAATTCCAAAGTGCATGCTCGATTTCCCAATACGATACTTCTCTTCCGGCAATTTCTTCTAAAATTACTTTTACTCGGTTGTAAATTGAAACATAAGACTCATACGTTGCCTTTTGTGTCTTATGGTCTTCCCAAACGCCTAACTCCTTGAAAGAGCTAATTAAATTGGAATATAGGATAGGCCACTTCTTGTGGTTTTTTATTTGCCAAAAATACGACAAGAAAAACCCAACGGCTCCAGGATAAGGTGCATTGTGTTTGTCTTTGGCTTTGGTGTAAATGGCAATGGTCATTTTTTCCAAAGTCTCGATTTTCAACAATGCTTCACGCAAATTTTTAGGCTCAGTGATTAGGTCCTTTAATGTAGCACCTAATTTATCTAAACTGTTCTCATTGTATTTAATCATTTGATTAAAATACATTTGACCCAATTTAGCCGTGAATCCCCATAAATTGTTGTGTTTGTTATAACTATCTAAAGCGGTTCTAAAATCATTCACGTCAAAATCACCTTTCATAAAGTTATGAATGATAATCTTAACTACTTCAATAGCATAAATACGGCTGTCGTCAATATTGTTACCTGCACGACCTTCCGCATTCTTTTCAGAATTAACAGTTGAAACATGTTCGTTCCAAACCTCCAGAATCTGACTTCTTAAATGTGCTTCTGACATTGCTATTCCGTATTTAACAATTAATCGTGATCAAAAAAATTAAATCCTAGCGCGAAGCTATGCAGAACATAGAAATAAAGATTGTAATAAAAGTAGTGAATTGATCTGATTTTTAGCTGTTAACCCGGATCCTAAATAAGATCCGTCCGGTATAAGACCGGCCTGGAATTGTGATTTCATTTCTTCGTGCATTTGTGTTTTTCGTTTTGGTAGCCTACATCCCTACGGATGGAAATCATGAAAACTAAGTTTGAGGATTTTATTAAAAACCAAAAACTGTCTTCATTTTCTCTTCGCTGCAAAGATGGTAAAAATTTTAGGTATAATGTACTAAATGACCTATTTTTTTCGATAATTTTTATTGCTATTCCCCTAATTTACATCTAAGTAACTGATTAATTGACTGTTAACAATGTGTGCATAATCTTAAAAACCATAGAATTAGAGTTTATAAATTTATTTCTCTAGTATTTTATACTCAGTAATTTATCAGAATTAATAGCTTTCTGAGTTTAAATTACTGTTTTACAGATGAATGAATCCATCAAAAACAGTGTGTCGCAATTTCCACTTATTAAGATCAAGGGTATTAAAAAATAAATTATTACATTCAGATATGCTTGCCATAGTTCTAATTGTTCAATATAATAGACGGGGTCTGAACTATGTATTTTTAGATAAGTCCGCGTGCTTTTATCTCCAAATATTTGTTAATGGTTTGGATGCTTAAATCTTCTGGTTTACTTATTACCGTTTGAATTCCTAAAGTATTTAGTTCATTTGTCATGGCTACCTTATCAGCCATTGATTGTTCAATTAAAATCTGTCTGTAATGCCATTCTATTCCCTCTCCTTCCGATTTTAGTATAGAATCAAATTCACTGTTTTCAAAAAATACAACAACCAACAAATGCATGGCATTTAACCGCTTTAAAATGGGCAATACGCGCTCTAAGGCAAAGCTGCTCTCAAAATTTGTATATAGAATTAACAAACTGCGGGTCTTTATTAAATTCCGAATACTCAAATATAAATTCTCATAATCGGCTTCTAGATTGCGCTCCTTTTGCTTATACAACAACTCCATAATTGAACGCAATTGTCCTTGACGCCTATCCGCCTTTAAAACAGCACCTATTTTGTCTGAAAAACAAAGTAAACCCACTTGGTCTTGTTTCTTTAAAGCGATGTTGCTTATGGCCAAACTGGAATTGATGGCATAATCCAAAAGACTTAATCCATTAAAAGGCATTAGCATCGTTCTGCTTTTGTCGATAAGGGTATAAACGGTCTGTGATTTTTCATCTTCAAACTGGTTGCTCATCAATTCTTGATGTCGTGCCGATGATTTCCAATTTATTTGCCTCACATCGTCACCTACAGCATACTGTTTAATCTGATCAAACTCATAACTCAATCCCAACCTGCGCATTTTCTTTATTCCGTGAAGCCTGGCAATTTTAGAAGACATAAATAATTCTGCTGCCTTCATTTGCTTGACACTTGGATAAACAGCATACTCTTGTCGTAAATCAAAAACAATTCTTCGCTTTAAAAATCCCTGTCTCCCAATTAAAAATAAATTCACTGAATTAAAAACATACACACCTCTGCTTTTAGGGTATATTTTATATAAATGGTGGTTTGTACCCGACGGAATAATTTTTCCTGAAAGTACAAAATCTCTGATCTGTAATTGCACGGGCAGTTCGTCTATTAGTTCATATTGCCATGGTATTTTGCTTCTGTTGTGTACAAATAAATGAATATCGTTTTCATCAGATAATGAAAATCTTTTTTCAGCAATTCGCTCAATTTGTATGGGTGCTTTGGGTGAAAACAAATGAATGGCATCAAAAATAAAAAAAAGAACAAATCCAAGAAACAGCAAAAGAGTTGGATAAAATAAAATGGCATAGACATAAGCTGCTACAAAGCAGATAATTATTCCACTTAACACCAAGAAAAAGCGAGATCCAAGATATAATGACTTGATTAATTTCACCTAGGAACGTCTACTTGTTTGATCAATTCATCTAAAACTTCTTTAACATCAAAACCATCCATTTCCTTTTCAGCACTCAAAATCAAACGGTGGTTTAAAACAGGAAATAAGGCTTGCACAATATCCTCTGGACTGACGTAATCTCTTCCTTGCATGGCTGCTAAAGCTTTTGACGTTTTCACTATTGCCAATGATGCCCTCGGTGAAGCACCTAAAAACAAATCTGTAGTCCTTCTGGTCTTGTCAATTATTTTAGCAATAAACTCAATTAACTCATCTTTTATATATACACTTTGAATGGTCTTCATGCAGTTTTCTAATTCTATAAAACTCAATACTGGCTGCACCTCACGAATACTCGATTGTTCAAAATCACCTTCAAACCGCTTAATAATTTCGAGCTCCTCAGCATAACTTGGGTAATCAATTTTTATTCTAAATTGGAACCTGTCTTGTTGGGCTTCTGGCAATTTATACGTTCCTTCTTGCTCAATTGGATTTTGTGTGGCAAGTACCATAAATGGTTTTGACATTTGGTGCGAACGTCCGTCAACTGTCACCTGCAATTCTTCCATCACTTCAAATAAAGCTGCTTGTGTCTTCGCAGGCGATCGGTTGATTTCATCTATTAACACAATGTTCGAGAATATTGGTCCTGGCTTAAATTCAAAGGAACCCGATTGCACATTGTAAACACTGGTGCCCGTTACGTCTGCTGGCATTAAGTCTGGCGTAAATTGTATACGCTTAAAATTAAGATCTAGTGCCTTGGCCAATAAGTTTACGGTCATTGTTTTGGCTATTCCGGGGACACCTTCTATTAATACATGCCCACCTGTAAATAAGCCGGCAAGAATTAAAGTAATCATTTCATCTTGACCAACAATTACCTTGTGTATTTCCTTACGTACACGCTCAGCAGAAGCTTGAACTGAGTTAAAATTATCCAATCTAGTTGTTTGATATGATGGTATTTCTTCCATATTTAATTATTTTATTTTTTGTGATTTTTTGAACTGTCTAATTAGTTTGCTTAATTCTAAAAACATCTCAGCACTAATTTCGTCTGAATTTTGAATTTGTTTGTAACGCTCAAATAGCAATTGTATACTTTGAATTGAAACACCTGATTTTATGGATAAACTTTCATAATTACCCGCTTCAACTTCAGCTGTGTTAACTGCATATTTTTGCTTTATTGAATTTAGAAATAAACCCATGTTTAACGTCGCCATGTATTTATAATTTCCTTGCTTTAAATGCAAAGCAAGCAAGGTGTCAATAAACCTCAAAATGAAATTGTGTTTTTTGGGCAATACAGCTATAAGCTTTTGCCTCCGCTTGGTATAAAAAACAAAGAACAAAACTGCCATTGAAACAAATAAGTACCATGCCCAGCGCAAGGATCTTTGACTCAATATATAAGAAAGTGGCGTAGCCGTGTTCCTGCCCTTCTTATCCAATTCATTCTTTGGCTTTCTTGACCCCAAATCATAGTAAATATTATTCAAGTCAATCCCTGCAAAGACGGAAGTCAAATACCCAAATCCTGTATCATTTCTCAAGCAATAATTGCTAAAAAGTACTGGAGATGTGTGAAGATATAATTTCCCCTTACCTCTTCGATATTCTATGTAATTAAGGCCCTCGTCAATATTCCCTCTAGGAAAAGTATTGAAGTTGAAATTTGTTCCTGAAATATAATGCCATTCCCATTCTTCTGGCTGCTTATCAAATGAACGAACTTTCCAATTAAAACGCACAGGTGTATCCAATTGATTGTAACAGGAAATTTTTACCTGCTCGCTAGCAAATTGCCCCATTAAAAGACTTGTATCTTTACCTCCAATTATTTGCAAGATCGTCTCTGGCATAACTTCGGCCGAGATCCATACATCAGCCCCCTTCTCAACAAATTTAAACAATTCAATTATTTCTGTATCGCTGTAAAAGGCCTGTTTACCTATAAATACATAGGTCGCACCTTCAATATTTTGTTTCGGCAAACCCGAAACCAGGCCATGGTTGAATATTTTGAATTGACCTTGACTGCTGTGCTGCAACATGGATAAAAAAACGCCAAAATCGTAAGGTTGGTATTCTCCATCCGTATAAGTTTTTACCCAATTGTACTTTGTTTTCGGTGGGTTAGCCCAACGCCAATAAAGTATGCCGATCATTAATATCGCAAGAACAAATGGCCATATTTTATTTGACTTACTCTTCAAATTAAATCAAGTTCTTTTTCACAGATTTTAAAAAATTCTTCGAGTTCTAAATACGCCTTACTCTCTAAGGATTTATGGCCATACCAAATTGGATCAAAGTTTAAGCATAGAACACCAAATGCCTGATGCATCGAAACTTGGCCGCTTAATTCACGGTAATAGTCTTTGTTGGTTTTATCCCGC
>CANFXY010000156.1 GCA_947451105.1 Bacteroidota bacterium
CATTTGCAGGGGCTTGTTGCCACGCCGCCCTGCATAAAGTTTCATAATTAACACGGTGTAACACCCGGGCTGTCGCTCCGATTGGGCGCATTTTCGGATGAAGTAAGGGCGCAGGTTTGAATAAAAATCAAATTAGTTTAAGACGGTCACCCTTATTTAGGCATCGACAAACTAATAACTAATAACTATTAACCAATAACTAATATCCATTAACGTTCTTACTCCCTCACCAACCGCATTACCTGTACAACTCCATTCGAATCTTTAATAAGCACACTGTAAATTCCTGCTGGTAAAAAGCGGATGTCTAGGTGGTTTTTTTTCTCGTTTAGTAACATATTATTCAGCATTGTTTGTCCCACGCTATTGTATATAGATACACTTAGTTGACTGCTGCTGAAGTGTTCTATGGTGATTGATGTGTTTGCCGGATTTGGATACAGATTGATTTTATTTTTAAAATCGTTATTGGACAAACTTGAAGGGAAGAAAGTCGTGTCGCAAATCGGACTTGTACTAACCAAAGGTGCAAAGAAATTGGCTAAATTATCTAACCTTAATGTGAAGTTGTCATACGCATGGCAGGGATTGTTAATCTGGTCGCTGCAACTGCCTTTGCCAATTAAAAAACTATAAGGAAAATTGGTGCTGGTAAATTCATTGTGTATGTTATATCCATAATTGAAGCTGCTGTTCCATTGGCTAAATGTCCTGCTGCCATAAAGTTTTGCTGTATTGGCAATTCCATAACAGCCATATCCGTTTGTCATGCACCAAGAAAGGCCAGCAAACACGCGGCCACTGTCAATTGGCACAACAATGTCGCAAGGTTGATGGTAAGAAAAAATACCTGGTTTTACAGTGTTTGTTTTTTGTTGTTTAAGCAAATTGCTAAGCATTGCTCCATACATATTTCCAATGCCCTTAATTGTGTAATGTATAGTGCTCGGTTCAATATTCCCTTCAATATTGCCTAAGTCGGGTCGTGCAATGTTGTTTGAAAAAGTCTTGCCAGTATTGTATTGGCAATTGAAAGCATTTGCATTTGGTTTTACAGCATCATTAATTGCATAAGCTTGCACTGGTTTTTCACTAGCGGTATCCATCAGCCCTATGCCTAAAGCGGTAAAAGCACCTGCACTCTCTCCAGCTAGGAAAACATTGGAGGTGTCTATTCTGAATAGTTTATGTCTGTTGATTAAATAACGCAATGCGCCTTTGCCATCTTGTATTGCTCTAAAATAGGCGCGGTACCATTCTGCACTGTCGCTTGCAAATACACATGAATAATTTGGGTAATTGCAGTTCCAAGCCAACTTGTCGGATATAAAACCCAAGCGGTAATTGATGCTGGCCGTTACATATCCCCGTTTCGCAAATTGTTTGCAAATGGAGGTGATATTGCTTTCGCCTTTATCGCCCGCTAAGAATGCACCACCGTGTATGACAAGCAACAAAGGACGGGTTGCAATATGTGCTTTGTCATCGCAATAAGGGGTGTAAATATCCATTTTCAAAGTATCGATGCCGCCATTGAAATTAATGGCTTTCCCATATACCACATTCAAGGTGCTGTCGTAATGGTATTTTTTGTCTTTCCATTGTTGGGCATATAGTGCAGAGCATTGTAAAAAGATAAAGAGTAGTTTAAAGGTGGCTTTCATTTTAGTTGATTTAATAACAAATTAAATTAAAAAACAATGAAACGCAAAATCTAATTTATGATATAGGGGTTAGGGGCAGGAGAAAAAGCAAGAGCAAGGCCCCAGTGGTAGAACTTTTGCAAAGCCAAAAGTACACCACGGGCTTTAGCAAGAGGAAGGCAATCGATGATGCTTGTTCGTTTCGGTTAATAACTAATAATTCATCCCGTGGCGCTTTATCCTGCTCTGTTCCCGCAGCTCTGAGCGGGATCTAGTGCAGGGTGAACAGCGTGAAACGGAGTTCTCTGCCACTGGGACCTAACTCAATGTTCCTCACCTATAGTGATTAAATTCATATCAGGATCTAGAATAGCGAATTCCCTTACGCCCCATGATTTTTTGCGCAGTTCGCCATTGGGGTGAATCTCAACCTGACGGTCTAGCAATTCTTGGTAATAGTTGTCGATGTCATCACAGCGGATGTAAATTTGACCATAGTTTTCCTTAGGATTTAAACTGCGAAATTCAAAAAAATGGAGTTCGATCTGGTCATTCGTTAAGATTAAATAACCATCAAACGCGACCACTTCTGCTCCACGTTCTTTAAATCCTAATTTTTCAATATAAAATTTACGCGTAATGTTTTTATTACGCATCGGAATTTTGGGGTGAATGGCGGTAAGCATGTAGGGAATTACTCTACAAATTTAAATAAATTTTTTGAAATTCATTTTTGCATATAAGTAATAATTTTTAATGAAATCAATTGTTCAATGCTTATTCAAAAAGATAAGGCTCGTTTTCGTCTATCATTTTGCGGATGTTTTCAAGCACCTGTTTCATGTAGATTTTCCAAAATGTATTGGTGAAAAGCCAGTTTAGCGGATAAAATATCGGACTTTCACTGTGCATGTTGTAGGTGTATATGACTTCAATTTTATTTGGTTCTAATTCCTTGGTTTCATATTCGCCAACAAACTTTGTAAACCCCAGCATCCAGGCCTGAAATTGACTGACTTCAATTTTCCAATATTGGTTTTCTCTGCGCTCTATCACTTTGTCGACTGAAGCCCAACCACCTTTTTGCGTCAGCGATTTTGCGGCATAAACTTTTTTGCTAAAACCCGGCTTGCCCCAATTTTCATCGTCTGTACAATGCGTTACTTTTGGCATAATTCCGAATCCTGTGTGGACTTTTGAAACGTCGCAAAGCATGGGTGTTTTGAAAGCCCTTTCGAGCGAACAATGGTAAATGGTGCGTAGACTGGTTTTGAATATCATGGGTTTATTTTATAGGTTTTACCGCTCATAAGAAGCTCCAAATTTGAAATATTTATTTTAGGAAACAATAAGATGAAAAACCAAAGTAAAAAACCAATACCTAGGGAGCCAATTAAGTATAACTGTATTTCGTCTGCTCGACTTTCAAACGGGGTGTAATGTGCATCAAATACCACAGCGTTTTTTGAATTGTATCTGCTGTCATTTTGTGCAGCATAATAGTTTTTTTGAATAGGTCTTAGATATTCCAAATATGTGAACTCGGAGAAGTCGGTCTGCCAATAATCTTTCAGCGATTCTTCTACAAATAAGGCCAATCTGTCTTTTGGTTTTAAATCGCTGTTATTGGCATCCAGTGTTTTTAGATATTTGTAACTAAGGTAGGCTTTGCAATCCTTTGAATTGGTGTCATTGGGTGTTGTAAAGATTGGAATGGCTATGTAGAATTCTAATTCTAAATTTTGATTGTTCTTTCCGCTTGTATAGTAGGTTTGGTAATCGGTGTAATGAAATAGATCTAAGCCGTACTTTTTGATGGTGTAAAATTTAGTTCTTGGAACATTGTTAATTTGTTCAATGGTTTCAAGGGCTGTGCATTTTCCGCAAACTTCTTCAAAATAAAACTGAGCAATACATGCAGGAATTCCAATGGCAAAAACTGCCAATTGTAAAAATAAAAAATGGGCTCTACTGTTAGGGTCTAATTTGAGTAATTTCAATCTTTTTTGGAGCCATATAAGCACAGGAACCCAAGCCAATAAATTGGGTAAGATTATTTGAACTGTATCAAGGTACTGAAAGCTGATTCCAAATTGAATGATAAACAACCAATACAGAAAATTATAGCCAATGATAAATGCCAGAGCAATCAAGAGAAAGGGCAAGTAAATGTATTTTAATTTTATACCCAGATTCTGCATCATTTAATGCGGCTAAATGTATCCTGATTTTTTATCTCTGCTCCAAATAAATTTTTCAAATCTTCAACACTCTTTTTTCTTTCATAATTAAATGCGCCATGTGAAAGCACCATGCCAAAAATAACCATCCCAAAAGGAATGATAAAGAAAGGACTAAAACTGGCTTTGAATGCAATAAATAGTACAAGTAGGCAAAATAGAAAAGTAAAGCCCAGCCAAATAGCCATAAATACGCTCACAAAGCTATCTACGCGCATGTTAATTGATATTGTTACGCCATTGGTTTGTGAAGTTATTTTACCGCGAATAACGGGCAGAAAAGAGTTTCTATAAGCAATGTTTCTGTGTATTTCAAATTCACCATCTGCTACAAATCCAATATATGATTTGCTATACACTGGCGCTTTCCAATCCAGTTTGAATGTTTTCTTTTCTTCAGAA
Source organism: Bacteroidota bacterium (assembly GCA_947451105.1). Classification (GTDB taxonomy): domain Bacteria; phylum Bacteroidota; class Bacteroidia; order NS11-12g; family UBA955; genus JABMMZ01. The sequence continues at coordinate 4,286 of CANFXY010000156.1, forward strand.
AATTCTCTGATTTTTCTTTTGCATTCTTCTGCACATAAATGTGAATTTAAAACAAATGAATAGGAGGGAAGAAGTTTAAACATATTTGGCTTATAAAGCTAAAACAAATCCAACTTGATCAAAGTTAGCTTTGTTTTTTAATTACAAATCATTGGCTCTTGCAACCAATTCAGCCAAGTCGAGTACCTCAACTTCAGCTTCTTTGTTTTGGTGCTTTACGCCATCGCGCAACATGGTCATACAAAAAGGACAATTGGCCGCAATAATGCTGGCGCCAGTTTCCACTGCCTCTTCCGCACGTTCGATATTAACTTCTTTGTTGCCTTTTTCAGCTTCTTTGAACATTTGAGCGCCACCAGCTCCGCAGCAAAAACCATTGGTCTTGCAGCGTTTCATTTCTACCAGTTCTGCATCCAATGTTTCTAAAACAGAACGGGGCGCAATGTATTCGCTGTTTGCACGACCCAAATAACAAGAGTCGTGGTAAGTGATTTTCTTTCCTTTAAACGCACCACCTTCTACTTTTAACTGACCATTGTTGATCAAGTTTTGTAAAAACTGCGTGTGGTGCATCACCTGATAATTTCCACCCAAAGAAGGGTATTCGTTTTTCAAAGTATTAAAACAATGCGGGCAGGTGGTAACAATTTGCTTAATGCCATAGCCATTTAGTACAGCAATGTTGTTCATCGCCAACATTTGAAATAAAAATTCATTGCCAGCGCGTTTTGCTGGATCACCTGTGCAGCCTTCTTCATTGCCCAATATGGCAAAATCAATATTACAGTGGTGAAGAATTTTTGCAAATGCTTTGGTGATCTTTTGTGCGCGTTCGTCAAAACTACCTGCACAACCAACATAAAATAATACTTCAGGTGTTTTTCCCTCTGATGCGTACTGAGCCGCAGTTTTAATCTCAAAACCTAATGACATGTTGCAAACTTAATATAATTTTAAGAGATTGATGACCTCATCGCGCACCAAATATTTGATATTCTTTCTTTCTTTCATTAAATCACG
>CANFXY010000157.1 GCA_947451105.1 Bacteroidota bacterium
GATAATTTGGAGTCAAATATCAGTGGCTCAGGCGATCAAAGGGTTTATGCGGTAAAAACTTTAGACGTGAAAATTTCAGGAAGTGGAATGGTTTATTATAGAGGCAATCCTGTAATCAACAGCAATATTTCAGGAAGTGGTAAAATTAAGTCATTGCAATAGGCATCATTTTTAGTCGAAAGTAATTGTAATATCTTTGTGAGAGAAAACAGAAGCAATGAATCATTTTAATACCCATTCTGAGTTTGAAGCTGTATTTAAGGCGTATTATGAAGGATTGTGTCGATATGCTACCATGTGGTTAAAGGACACTGATGAATCAGAAGAAATAGTTCAATTGGTGTTTGTGCAACTTTGGGAGAAAAGAGAGAAAATTCAAATCAGTACTTCTTTAAAATCTTACCTATATAAATCAGTTTACCATTCGGCTTTAAATTCCCTTAAACATCAAAAAATAAAGGAGGACTATGTACACATGAAACAGTCAGAGATTCAGGAAAGCGAACTACAATCTGAACAGAGTTTAAAAGAGCTGGAGACCCGAATTGAGAAAGCACTTAACACTTTGCCAGAGCAATGTAAATTGATATTTAGCATGAGCAGGTTCGAAGAATTAAAGTATAGGGAAATTGCCGATATTTTGAATATTTCAATAAAGACAGTAGAGAATCAAATGGGAAAAGCATTGAGACTAATGCGACACAATCTGTCAGACTTTTTAACCCTACTGTTGTTGGTAATTTATTTTATTAAAAAGTAAAAAAATGAACGAAGAATTAATTGTAAAACACCTAGCCGGTGAAACAGAGGCACATGAAAATGCCCTGATACAGAATTGGATAAATTCATCCAAAGAAAATGAAAAAATATTTAAAGAATACGAACGTATTTGGACCAGTTCAAAAGCCAGCAAACAGTTTGTAAAAATTGATGTCGACAAAGCTTGGAACAAAGTAAATACGCAAATCAGTCAAGAGAAAAAAGGGAAGGTATTCCTACTCAACAAAACATGGCTTGCAGCAGCATCTTTGATACTATTGCTTGGTGTTTCGTTTGCCCTGTACAACGTGTTTAAACAAGACCCAATGCTGCATTTAAGCGCCAATGTTCAAGAAAATATTCAATACAAATTGGAGGATGGAACCGAAGTCATTTTAAGAGATGGAAATTTCTCTTATCCTGAAAAATTTAAGAAGTCAGAACGCACTGTGGTTTTAGAAAATGGAACAGCCTTTTTTAAAGTGGCAAAGGATGCCTCTAAACCCTTTGTTATTGAGCTTGGACAAGCTAAAGTTACCGTTTTGGGAACGCAGTTTGAATTGAGAAAATCTGCCTCAAGTATACAAGTTATCGTGAAAGAAGGTAAAGTTAAATTCAGTAGCCCTGATGGAGAACGCATTTTAGTGGCCAATCAAGCGGTGAATTATATGTTTCAATCGCATGAAATTAAAGACGAAACAATCAAGGATGAAAATACTTTTTCATATGTCAGCAAACAATTGCATTTCAATGACCAGCCCATGCGAGAGGTTGTGGCAAGTTTGAACCAATATTACAAAGACAGGCGCATTGTTTTAGGGTCGGACATTGAAGCGTGTAAACTGAGCGCAAACTTTGAAGATGAGAAATTAGAGAATGTCTTGGCGGTGATAAAAGCCACTATGAATGTTGAGGTGTTTTGGGATCAAAAAAACAATTGTTATAAAATAGAAGGAAAGGGGTGTACACCATGAGAAAAATAATAATATGCTTGACTATACTGAGCTGTATAAATGGTCTTTTTGCACAATCCAATATTGCCATATTGGAACGTAAAATATCAATTAAGGTTATTAAGCAGAGTATGTCTAGGACGCTTGGTGTAATTGAAGAAACAGCCAATTTTCATTTCTCATACAACAGCAATGTTGTTAAAGGCAATAAGGTTGTAAGTATAATGGCTGAAAACCGCAGTGTGCGTGAAATATTGGATCAGCTATTTAACCATGAACTTGTATACCAGCAAATCGGAGCACATTTGATTTTGCAAAAGAAACCCATTGCAAAAACCATTCAGATTGATGCAAGCACTGGTCAGCCGAACAAATACAACTATTTAATTACAGGTTATATCAGAAATTCTCAAAGTGGAGATGGAATCGTAGGCAGCAGTATTTATGAAAAGCAAACGCTTTCTGGGACAGTTTCATCTGATTATGGATACTACCGTTTGGCCGTAATAAGCAAGTCACCAAGCATATATGTGAAATATACGAGGAAAGACTATAGAGATACATTGGTTAATGTGAAATTTCAGAACAATGGTTTAATAGAAATGCACATGAGTTTGCAGTCTGTTTTTCCTTCAGAATTGCAAACAGAAACCGACAGCCCATTTGTGGCTTCCCCAATTATTACTGATACTTTAAATACAGACAGCAACACGCAATCTGTTATTGCATGGAGTGATACAAGTAGTGTAATTGCGAAAATTAAAATAGAGGATACCCGTGTAGGAAAATGGTTTGTTGGTACAGTGCAAAAGTTAAATGAAAAAAACATACGCGATTCATTTCAGCGCGATTGGCAAATAAGTTTATTGCCAGGCATTGGAACAAATGGTGTATTAAGTGGTTTGGTGCAAAATAGATTGTCAATTAACTTGATTGGAGGGTATAATGGCAGTTTGGATGGCGCTGAATTCGGCGGATTTCTGAATGTACTAAAATCGACCATGTATGGGGCGCAGTTTTCAGGATTTGGAAATGTGGTTGGAGGAGATGTGAATGGGGCTCAATTTGCAGGTTTTTTTAACCACAACTTGAGCAGTATGCATGGAATTCAATGTGCAGGGTTTTACAACATGAACCATGGATATGTCAATGGCCTACAAATGGCTGGATTTATGAATATTAACACCAAGGAAATCGAGGGAATTCAAGGAGCAGGGTTTATGAATGTGAGCAGAAGTTTAAATGGCATACAGGCTGCAGGATTTATGAATTTAAGCAATAGATCGAGGGGAACTCAGCTTGCAGGTTTTATGAATGCCAGTGGTGGAAAATCACAGTTGTTTCAGGCGGCAGGATTTATGAATGTAGCCAATGAAATTCAAGGCATGCAAGTAGCTGGATTTTTAAATGTAGCCAGAAAAGTTCAAGGCATGCAATTGGGTATCATCAACATTGCCGATACTGTTAATGGATTTATGTTTGGCATTTTTAATTTTGTTAGAAATGGAATTCATCAAATAGAGCTAAGTACAAATGAATCAAATCAATTCGGATTGGCCTACCGCTCGGGTATGGAAAAATTACACAGCATCACTTTAATTAACACCCAGAATATAAATTCAGATTCTGGAACCATAATTACCTACGGCTATAGTTTAGGTTCAAATATAAAACTTAGCAAACACTTTTATATTAATGGGGCATTAGGCAGTAGGCATATGACCATAGACTTTCGTTCAAACCATTTGAATTTGCACAACCGACTTGATCTTGGATTAGAATATAGAATCTTCAAAGGCTTGTCAATATTTGCTTCAGGGTCGTTAAATCATTTGATCAATGATAAAAATGATGGCAATTACCTTAAGCATTTCAAAAACTTCGGAGCTGATGCAATTTGGTCGCACGAAGCAAGGTTTGCACAGAAAGTATACTCTGGCTTTCAGTTTGGGGTGAGGTTCTTGTAAAAGGAATTATAACAAGGAGATAAAAAAAGGCCAATACTTTCGTATCGGCCTTTTTTGTACTATATTAAATGTTACAAACTTTTAAGCTCAGTAACCAAGTCGGTTAATGTTTTCTTCGCATCGCCAAACAACATGCTGTTTTTGCTGCTGTAAAACAATTCGTTTTCAATACCAGCGTATCCAGCTTTCATGCTTCGTTTCATAACAATGGTATGGGCAGCATCTTCTACTTCTAAAATTGGCATACCATAGATAGGAGAGCTAGGATCGTTTTTGGCTGCAGGGTTAACAACGTCGTTTGCACCTACAATTAATACAACATCGGTTGTTTTAAATTCTGGGTTGATGTCGTCCATTTCAATGAGTTTATCATAGCTAACGTTACTTTCTGCAAGCAATACGTTCATATGACCTGGCATACGACCAGCAACTGGGTGGATGGCATATTTCACTTCAACACCTTCATCTTCTAGAACTTGTTCTAACTCATGACAAACGTGCTGGGCTTGAGCAACGGCCAAACCATAACCAGGAACGATAACAACCTTTTTGCTGTATTTCATTAACACAGCAGCATCTGTTTTGCTAATTTCCTTAATACTACCTGTGATTGCTTTGCCTTCACCTGCAGCGGCAGATCCGCCACCAAAATTACCAATCAATACATTGGTTAAAGATCTGTTCATGGCTTTACACATAACAACCGTTAACAATGTACCTGCGCTACCAACTAAGATACCGCCGAACAACATTACCTTGTTGTCGTATAAGAAACCACCCATAGCAGCGGCTACACCTGTAAATGAGTTTAATAATGAGATTACAACTGGCATGTCTGCACCACCAATAGGCATTACGAATAACACGCCGTAAACAAGTGATAATACCAATAATAGATACAATACCATTGGATTTGAAATCAAGCCAAAAGAAGCGGCGAATGCAATACCCAATAAAACCACCATTAATCCAACATTGATTACTTGTTGAAGCGGAAGGGTTTTGTCTTTTATCTTCTCATCTAATTTTCCAAAAGCTACCATGCTACCTGCAAATGAAATAGAACCGATAATAAGACCTAAGAATATGATGATTAATTTTAATACTGGAGCTTGGGTGAAATCACCTTCATGAGACAAGTGGTCAAATTCCACCAAAGAGATTAGAGCTGCGCAAGCACCACCCATACCATTGAAGAAAGACACCATTTGAGGCATGCCTGTCATTTTCACTTTTTTTGCCATCATGGTTCCTATGACGGTACCGACAATTAGACCACCAAAAATCCAAGCATAGTTGTTTAGTGGCTTGCCATTGTTTTCGTACAAAAATATGGTACCGAAAATGGCGATACCCATTCCAAAAGCAGCAACTAGATTTCCTTTTTTTGCTTTTTCAGGATTACCCAACATTTTTATGCCGAAGATGAAACTAACGGCACCGATCATGTATATAATATCTAAAATTGACTGTTTCATTTCT
>CANFXY010000158.1 GCA_947451105.1 Bacteroidota bacterium
ATGTATTCAAGGTCATATGGATCGATTAAGGAGTAGATATTAAGTTTCCCTAATTCCAATCTGGTTAATGCAGTTATAGAAGATGCTGTCGTGTTTGCGCCAGCAGTTTGCATGATGCTTTTTGTGTCAATCTCAATGAGTGCAACCTTTGTTTTTAAATTGCTTTGTGAAAATAGATTGTTAAAGTTTAACAAGGATAAGAAAGCAATAGAGAAAATGAATTTAATGTTCATGATTTTATAAAAATTTATTGATGCAAAATTGCTGGGTATCGTATTTTATATTTTATCTATTATTAATTCAATTTTGAATACTGTTATTACAATATGTAGTTTATAGGGCGTATTTAAGCTATTGGAGCTTTATTTTTTGTGATTTTTAGTTTTCTTTTGATTATAATTGCATTAAATAATAAAACATAATATCATTTATGGCAAAAAACAATAATAATTATCAAGAAAAATGGAATGAAATTCTAAGCCAGCATGTGCCTAGCAACCTTTCATTGGCCAAAGAAATTAGTGAATTGCTTGAAGTAAGTTTGGATAGCGCCTACCGCAGATTGAGGAATGATACCGAGTATACCTTAACAGAGGCTGCTAAGATTGCCAACCATTTTAATTTGCCATTGGAAGCCTTGAATAATGAACTGCATTCTGTGGTTAGTTTTAAAACCAATCAGTTAAGTAATGATGTTGAGTCCTATAAACATTATTTAGAAAATATGTTGCAAAATGTGAAAAGGATGAATCAATTTGAGACTGCGCATATATATTTCGGAGCAGAAGATATTCCTGTGTATTACCATTACAGTCAAGAAAACTTAATGCGTTTTAAAATAACGTATTGGTTAAAGTCATTAATGATGGTTAAAGATTTTCAAAATAAGAATTACGGTGAGATAGAAATATCAGAAGAGATTTTAAACTTAGCGCGCGAAATATTTGCAGCATTTTCAAAATTAAATTCCACAGAGATTTGGACTACAGAGACGGTTAAAAGCACCATTAAACAAATACAATTTTATTGGGACGCCGGATTTTTTAATTCCATTGATGACGCCAACAATGTAGCAGATGACTTGACTGCTTGTATTCAACACATTCAAAAGCAGGCAGAGGCGGCATATAAATTTTCAAGCAATGGCACCATGGTGAATGCGCGATACAATTTATTTATAAGCGATGTGATGATTGGTACGAATAGTATTTTGGCTAAAACAGAAAACATCTCAGCTTCATATATCAGCTATAGCACATTTAATTTTATGTCCACCAATAATATTGGTTTTAATGCTCAAAACGAGCAATGGATGAACAATTTAATGGCACGATCAACCTTAGTAAGTGGTGTTTCAGAAAAGCAAAGGAATCAATTTTTCAAAGGTGTGTACAAGCAGATCACTGAATTAAAGCAATACTTTATTGATAATATTTAGTTTCTTAAATCTTACCAATATTTCTCTCTAAGTTGATTTTAAGGTATAGGGAGTAACTGTATTGGAATCTGCCATATTCTTTATCGTAAAATGGCTCAAGCCTAAAGTCTAAGAACATTCCCTTTTTAATGGCTTGGGTATACATAAACCTTGACATAATCATATGTCTGTATTGGCGGTGTTCGTATACATTGTAATAGTTGTAGTTGTTGTAAATTTGTGTTCCAACTGGCGATTGGTATTCACGGCCTGCCCAATAATTAAACATGACTTCAAATCCTTTATGTAAAAATGAAAGTGTATGCCATGAAGCATTTCCATTTTTAAATGGCTGGGTAATATTGGGAGAAAAATCTTCACAGTGCAACCAATAGTTTTCAGTTTTAACCGTAAATCCATTTGCAGATTTAAAGGTTAATTTACCACCAATTGCAGTATTAACTCTAGAATATATTGGGGTAGGATTGCCATTAAGCTGACCACCCCTATGGGCTAAGGTTCCTTGAAAAGGAATCGAAAAATAGATATTCTTGTTATTGATTAGCTGTTTCTCAGATAAAATTCCAATTGTAAATTTTTCTTGATTTGTACTGGTTCTATACGTTGGTTCATTCCAAACCAAGAAATTATTAAAGTAAAAAGTTTTACTTTTATAGATGCCTTGCATGCCATTTTCAACGCGGTTTGTTATAGCTCTATCTATGTTGTACATGGGCTCAATAAAACCATAATTTGTTGTCCCTTGCAGCATCCCTAAGTTATAGCGCCATTTGTTTTTGAAAATGGAGACACTAAATACGGGTTGCACAGACACAAACCCTGGACTTCCATAATCTTGTCTGGTTTGAATTCCACCCTTAAGAATCACATCTTGGTAGGGTTGATAACTAAGATGTGCTTGCAACATTGAACCAAAGAATGTCTGTCCTTTTTCAATCAAATCAAAGTATTCGGTGTTTCTGTAATAATTGAAAAATTCAAGATTTAATTTTAAAGTTTGCGTATCTCCCTTTATAAGCGTGTCATTTTGATCAAAAACTTGATTTCTTAACTGGGCATTTGCATTAAGTATTAAACCAAAAACCAAAAAAATTAAAAGTGATTTTATTTTCATTTTAGAAGGGTTTGAATGAGTTTTCAAATGTAATAATTTGGAACGATTATTGATTTCTTATGTTTAAAATCCTTTAGATGATGAATATTAAGCCATTTTATTTTACTTTAACTTTATTAAGTTCCCTTATTTTAACTGGAGCTGCATTAAGTTCTTTTACTATAGAGCCACTAAGTTCAGCAACAACTGCAGAGGATGTTTTTAAATATAGAAAAATTACAAATAATGCTTTTACAAACAATGAAAAGCTTGAATTTAGGGTGCATTATGGGCTGATAAATGCCGCATCTATCGTATTTGAGGTCGGGCCTGCTTTGGTTCAAAAATATGACCGCAAATGTTTCAATGTTAAAGCAGAAGGTAAAACCTTAAAGTCATTCGATTGGGCCTACAAAGTTCGCGATAGATTTGAAACTTATATAGATGCTGAAGCAATTGCACCCATCAGTTACAATAAAAATATACAAGAAGATAAATACACGGACAATGACCTTGTTACTTTTAAGCACAATTCTAAAAAACTATTTGGTGTGAAAGGGATGCTTGATATGCCAGTGTATACCCACGATGTTATATCAGCAATTTACTATGTTAGAAATATTGATTTTACTAAGTCAAAAGTGGGCGATAAATTCCCATTGGATGTATACTTAGACAACAAAATTTATAATCTAGGATTTAAATATGCAGGCAAAGAGACCATCACAACTGATATAGGTAAGGTAAAATGCATTAAATTGGTTCCAACTTTAATAGTTGACAGGGTATTTAAGGACCAAGAGGACATGACCGTTTGGATCAGTGATGATGAAAATAAAATACCTATTCGTGTTAAGGCTAAAATTATGGTAGGTTCTATTAAAGTAGATTTAACTTCATACAGCGGTTTAAAAAATGAATTTAAAGCGCTGCAAAAAAAGTAATCTAGTTCAAGGTATAGCTGGTGCCGTCTTTGCCGTCTTTTAACTCAATACCTAATGAAGAAAGTTCATTTCTGATTTGGTCTGAAACACTGTAATTTTTCTGAATCTTAGCTTCATTTCTCATTTTGATGAGCATGTGCATTAGGCCATCAATTTTATCTGAATTTACTTCTTGTTCTAGTTTTAATCCTAAAATATCAAACACAAATGAATTGTAATTTTTTCGTAAAATTTCCAGTTCGTTGGTGCCAATTTTAATATTTCCAGCAGCAATGTTGTTAATGGTTGTAACCATTTCAAATAAATTCGCAATTAAAATAGGTGTATTCAAGTCCTCATTAATTGCATCGTAGCATTTTTCAACGAGTTTGTCTACATCAACTTCATTGTTGGCGCTTGGGTTGATTTTATACAGTGTTTCAGAAGCTGCTAAAAGTCTATTCAAGCCTTTTTCTGAAGCTTGAAGGGCAGCGTTGCTAAAGTCTAATGTGCCTCGGTAATGGGCTTGCAAGATGAAAAACTTGAGTGTCATCGGTGAATAGGCTTTTTCTAAAAGCACATTATTTCCAGAGAAAAACTCATCAATTGAGATTCCATTGTTGAGCGATTTAGCCATTTTTTGACCATTCACTGTAATCATGTTGTGGTGCATCCAATATTTTGCAGGTTGTTGTCCACCACAAGCAATGGATTGAGCAATTTCTGATTCATGGTGTGGAAACAACAAATCCATGCCGCCACCGTGAATGTCAAATGTTTCCCCTAAATATTTTTTACTCATCGCGGAGCATTCAATATGCCATCCGGGAAATCCTTTACCCCAAGGGCTATTCCACTGCATAATATGCTCTTCGCCTGCTTTTTTCCACAAGGCGAAATCATTAGAATTTCTTTTTTCGTCTTGACCCTCTAGAACTCTAGCGTCATTGCCTGCTCCAGCTATGAGGTCTTCGATAATTCTGCCAGAGAGCTTTCCATAGTCATGTTGTTTGCTATAGCTCAAAACATCAAAATATACAGATCCATTTACTTCGTATGCAAAGCCATTGCTAATGATTTCTTGTATCATTTCAATTTGTTCAATAATGTGTCCACTTGCTCTGGGTTCAATGGATGCCGGTAAAACATTCATTGAATTCAGCATTTGATGGTAGCTATCTGTATAGAATTGAGCAATTTCCATTGGCTCAAGTTGCTCTAATTTGGCTTTTTTGGCAATTTTATCTTCACCTGCATCGGCATCGTTAACCAAATGCCCTACATCGGTAATATTTCTTACAAATCTTACTTTAAACCCTAAATGTCTCAAATATCTGTGTAAAACATCGAAAACAACTGGTCCACGGGCATGGCCCAAATGAGGAAATCCATAGACTGTTGGACCGCAAACATAAATGCCTACAAATGGAGCTTTATGTGGTTCAAATGACAAGGTTTCACGCTTGTATGTATCATATATTTTTAGAGCAGTCATGTCTTTTTAAAGAATGCAAAACTAACAAAAAAAAATCCTATTTTTGTAAGCTTATTAAATTTATGACATTCAATATGAGACGAATTGTATTGCTGGCAATACTGCTTCAACCAACCTTGTTTTTGCTAGCTGGTAAACCAA
>CANFXY010000159.1 GCA_947451105.1 Bacteroidota bacterium
AAAAAAGTAGCTGTAGTTGAGAAAGCTGAATTGGGCGGTATATGCCTAAACTGGGGCTGTATTCCAACCAAAGCATTGCTTAAATCTGCACAAGTATTCGAATATTTAAAACACAGTGCCGATTATGGTATCAATGTGAAAGATGCAAGCGTTGACTTTGAAGCCATCGTTAAACGCAGTCGTGGTGTTGCTGGTAACATGAGTAAAGGTATTGAGTTCTTGATGAAAAAGAACAAAATCACCGTTATCAAAGGTGCTGCATTGTTGGCAGGAAACAAAAAAGTAGAAGTAACAAGTGAAGGTAAAAAAGAAATTTACGAAGCGGATCATATTATCTTAGCAACCGGTGCTAGAAGCAGAGACCTTCCAGGTGTTGCTAAAGACGGTGTTAAAGTAATTGGATACCGCGAAGCAATGGTATTGCCTAAACAACCAAAAACTTTAATCGTTATCGGTTCTGGTGCAATAGGAATGGAGTTCGCTTATTTCTACAATACACTAGGAACTAAAGTAACCGTTATCGAATTCATGCCAAGAATTCTTCCAGTAGAAGATGAAGAAGTTTCTAAATTGATGGAGAAAATCTACAAAAAGAATGGCGTTGAAATAATGACCAACAGCGCAGTAGAAAGCGTTGACACCAAAGGTGAAGGTTGCAAAGTGTCAGTAAAAACACCAACAGGTAATGTGGTGCTTGAAGCAGACATCGTGTTGTCAGCGGCTGGTATTGTTTCTAACTTAGAAAACCTAGGATTAGAAGCAGTAGGTGTTAAAACTGAAAAAGGAAAAGTTTTGGTTGACGACAACTACAAAACCAATATCGATGGTGTATATGCAATTGGTGACATCGTTCACGGACCAGCATTGGCACACGTTGCAAGTGCAGAAGGTATTATATGCGTAGAGGCTATTGCCGGTTTACACCCACATGCATTAAACTACAACAACATTCCTGGTTGTACTTATACCCATCCTGAAGTTGCATCAGTAGGATACACTGAAGCGCAAGCAAAAGAAAAAGGATATGAAATTAAAGTTGGTAACTTCCCATTCTCTGCAAGCGGAAAAGCTTCTGCCAGCGGCCATAAAGACGGTTTCGTAAAAGTAATTTTCGATGCCAAATACGGCGAATGGTTGGGTTGCCACATGGTAGGTGAAGGTGTTACCGATATGATTGCAGAAGCAGTTGTAGCGAGAAACTTAGAAACCACTGGTCACGAAATTATTAAGTCAGTTCACCCGCATCCAACAATGAGCGAAGCCATTATGGAAGCTGTTGCCAAGGCTTACGATGAGTGCATACATTTATAAGCACATCAAATCAATATTTAAAAAGACCGTTTTCACAACGGTCTTTTTTTATGCAAATAATACAGCAAGTGCCCTGTGGTAGAGCATTCCACTATTTTCCATGCGCACCACAGGGTGAAACAAGAGGGCTGAGGATGGCAATTGGAAATGCTTCAACGCCTCAATGCAAAATTGAACTTCAAATATCCTGCGTCTCTCAAATAAACAAACATTTAAACAATCATAAAAGCAATTTTGAGGCTAAATCGACCGCCCTGCTCTTGCCGCTTGCTCTTGCTTTCTTGATGCTGAATTATAAAATAAGAGCCAACCGTGAACTAAATAAATACCTTTATCAATCAAATTTATTTTTATGCTTGACATTACTCGCGTAATTTCGCATCATTAAAAATTATAAAAATCATGGCTTTTACACTTCCTGAATTGAACTATGCATACGATGCGCTTGAAACCGTTATTGATGCACGTACTATGGAAATTCACCATAGCAAACACCACAATGCTTACGTAACAAACTTAAATGCAGCCTTAGCGGGTACTGATGCAGAAAACCACAGCATAGAAGATATTTGTAAAAACATCAGCAAATACGCAATGCCAGTGCGCAACAACGGTGGTGGACACTTTAACCACAGTTTGTTTTGGACGGTTTTAAAACCGAACAACGGCAACGGACCAACAGGCAAATTGGCTGAAGCAATCAACAATGACCTTGGCGGAATGGATACCTTTAAAGAAGAGTTTAGCAAAGCCGCAGCTACCCGTTTTGGTAGCGGTTGGGCATGGTTGTCTGTAGCCAATGGCAAATTGTTTATCAGCAGCACACCGAACCAAGACAATCCTTTAATGGATTTGGAAGGCGTTCAAAACGGTACACCAATTTTGGGCCTAGACGTTTGGGAACACGCATACTACTTGCACTACCAAAACCGTAGACCAGATTACATCTCTTCATTCTTCAGTATCATCAACTGGGATGAAGTAAGCCGCCGCTACGAAGCTGCTTTGTAATTAAAATATTAAAATTTATAACGGGTGCATGAATATGTGCCCGTTTTTTTTATGTCCCGATAGCTATCCGGATTGTTTAAATATTACTCGATATCTCGATGTGATTTCGATACCTGGTATACCTAAAAATTCCCACTACCAATGAATACATGTTGTTGGAGTACTCGCAAGCTCGTGAGAAAAGTTCCCCGCCAACAACGCCATAATCAAAATAACCTGGTACACCTTTACGATTTCTTAGAAACGTAATAATTCTCATGATTAATTTGATCATTTTGTAACCGATTATTTCTAAGTTATACGAGACTGCCCCAAATAGAAACGGCAGCCCAGATGCGTTTACTAAAGTTATTTAAAAAAGTTATACATGGCGCGCGGTAGTAAGCCCATGTAAAATCTACTTAGAATTCGCATTTCCTGACGCAGCTGGCTAAAGTGTATGCTTGGGAATGGCAGACTGAATAGGTATTCTGAAGCGAACGATGAAAATGAAATTGATATTAATGTTTCAAAGAAATCGTAAACAACTGCCAAGTCATCTCAATAAATGCGTTGTTGGCGGGGACACCAACAACATGTATATATCGATGCCCCCCCCGGTATGAGAGTGAGAGTGAATGTGAAAGTGAATGTGAAAGTGAATGCGACATGTTTAGAATAAAAAATGAAGCAATTCCGATGCCTTCCCCAAGCTACTCCCGCTGGTCGTGAGAACGCTACACTCCGTTTCGCTAAGTTCTTGCACTTGCTGTTGCTGTTTGCTAAAACAGTAACAAAAAACCGTATACCACCGCAAATCCAAGGGCCAATCCGCTGTATATTTGTTTTTCAGTATGGGCGTTTAAAAACAAACGCGACCACAAACTGATGCCCGCTGCTAATATGGCAGCAATTAATAAGAGGTTAAATGAGGATACATGTTTTTGCACCGTTAAGAAGGCGTATAAGGCTATAAGTCCGCCCGCTCCTATAGCATGGGTGCTAATGGTGTAACGGGTGTTGATGATGATGTTGAAAATCAAACAAACTGCTGAAGCGCCCATGAATACTAAAGGCATTCCGTTTAATTCAATTTTATACAGTTGGTACATGGTGAAGCCAAGCAGCAAAACCAATATGCCATAAGGCAATAAGCGTTGCTTAGGATTGCTGATGTAGAAATCGTCGATAAACCCAAACTTCTTTAACAAATAAACACTCAATAGGGGCATCACCAGCGTGTTTACCGCAATAAACATACTGATGGTGTAGAAATGGGTGTCGTAAAATTTACTGACGTAATAAGGGTGGTAGCGCAAGACGCTAAACAAACCAAAATTCAATAGAATTAAGGGATGAAAAAGTATGGAGCTAAGCTTGGCTAATTTTTCCATTAGGCTTCTGCCAACGTAGGCACTTGTCTAGGCTTGTATAATTTGGCGCGCTCAGCAATGGCTTTAATGTGCTCTGGTCTTGTGCCGCAACAACCGCCAACCACATTTACCCAGCCTTCTTTGATCATCTCTTCAACCACGTTAGCCATCGCTTCAGGCGATTCGTCGTATTGACCAAATTCGTTTGGCAAGCCAGCATTTGGATACGCCGTAACATATACCCAAGCCACATTGCTTATTTCAGAAATATGTGGCAACATGTCTTTAGCCCCTAAAGCACAGTTAAGACCGATGCTTAAAATTTCACCATGCGACATGGAGTTCCAAAAAGCTTCTGGCGTTTGTCCGCTCAACGTGCGTCCGCTGGCATCGGTAATGGTGCCTGAAACCATGACTGGAATGTCGATGTTTAATTCGTCTTTAATGCTGTTGATGGCAAACAAAGCTGCTTTAGCATTTAATGTATCAAATATGGTTTCAATTAAAATTAAGTCAACACCACCTTCAATTAATGCACGCATTTGTGCAGAGTATGCGTTGCAAAGATCATTGAAGTTAACTGCTCTGTAACCAGGGTTGTTAACGTCGGGACTTAGTGACGCGGTTCTGTTTGTTGGGCCAATAGCACCAGCTACGAAACGCGGTTTGCTCGGGTCTTTGGCGGTATATTCATCTGCTGCTCCACGTGCAATTTTTGCCGCTGCAAGGTTAAGTTCATACACCAATTCTGTCATTTTGTAATCTTCTAAAGAAATGGATTGGGCATTAAACGTATTGGTTTCAATAATGTCAGCGCCTGCTTCAAGAAAAGCTTTGTGGATGTCAGAAATAATTTGCGGTTGGGTAAGCACCAAAAGGTCGTTGTTGCCCTTAACCAATTGTTCAATGTCTTTAAAACGTTCGCCTCTGTAATCTTCTTCACTAAGATTATAGGTTTGTATCATGGTTCCCATAGCCCCATCAATAATCATGATGCGTTGGTTAAGGATATTTCTTATGGTGGTGTTCACTGACATGTTATGGATAAATTGAAATAAAGCTAGCCTTTATTAAATGCAAATTTAACTGAAATAAAGATATGATTAAAAAGAAACTACAACACAATTTGAGTGACTTTGCTTGAAGTAGACGGACATTTTATACGGAAAATATGACATGAATTCAATACTTTGGCTCGATTTTTGCTGCTTAAGGAAGAGCAGGAAAATCCTTTAAAATCGTGTGTTTATCGCATAAAAAGGGTATATTTGCAACCTTTGTAAATTTTTACAGACCAACCAATAGAATCATGAGACAGCTTAAAATATCCAAACAGTTTACCAACCGCGAAAACAAATCATTAGACAAGTATTTGAACGAAATTTC
>CANFXY010000160.1 GCA_947451105.1 Bacteroidota bacterium
AAGCGAGGCACCAATTCCTGACAAAGGTTTTGCAAAAGCAGCCCGCGAAAGTCGGAATACCTCCATTAAGCTAAAATTCCGTAGTTGATGCGGGTTAACTCAGCCATTACCATTTCCTTACCATAAGAATCTTTTAACAATTCCATAGGGGTTAACTTGCCAAGGCTATAGTTGGGGGTTTGCAACCACAGTTTAAATTTATCCATGCTGCCAAAAGTTTCCAAACCGTATTCGCTGACCTCTGCAACCTCAAATATTTTTTCGGTATGGCTGGGTTTGAAGGTATGGGAAGTCTCAGCTTTGTAACGTTGCAATGATTTGCTAGAAAGGTCTAAAAAGACAATCCAATCATTTTCTGTAAATGGTGTATGGGCTTGAATTTGCTCAAAAAAAGTGTAGGGAATGCCAGTCCTAATTGCATACACAATTAGCATTTTATTTTTTATAAACTCTTGGTAAGAAATGTCTTTGTTTGAAGCAGTTTTATTGGACTTAAATTCACTTAAATTCATTAGGCGCAAAACCTCTTTGTTCAAGTTTGCATTTAACTTATTTTTATTTGATAAAGTTGTAGTTTTGGACATTTGTCTACAAATTTAGGACAAATATTTTAATCTTCCAAATAGAAAAATTATGGGAAAATCACACCGCAAAGGAAGCGTATCATAATGCCGTTCCTACAATAATTTCGCACCTACAGCGCGAGTCAAAGGCGTTTTTTAATTTGCACCGCAAGAGCGGTTAATCATAATTCCGCTCCTACGGAGCGCTGATTTCGTTTGGATAAAAAGCTCCATCGGAGCGTCATTATGCTTGCCCTGTAGGGGCTAAATTATTATAGGAGATATACCGATTAGAAAATGAGCTCTGTAGGAGCGACATTATAAAATCTCCATAGGATTGAAATGTCGAACCCATTTGGCATAGTTTCGATAACCTTTAAATTTTAGTCTCAATTTGTGTTTCTTTCCCCTTAAACAATGGCCTTCCTTTCAAAGCTTGCACGAGCGTAAACAAGGCCAATAGAAAATACAGAGCTGCAAATACAAACGTAAGCTTGCTGTTTTTAAACAGAAAATAGGAGAGTATTGGCAATACTTGTAAGGCATGCATGCCAATAAAATGAGCGATGCGCGGGTCGCCAAATTTGGTACTCCAATTGAGCAAGGGAATGCCCGGTCCGCCATCTGCACCACCAATGGTGTGGGTTAACTTAGATCCCATAACAAAACCTTCAAATGAGAAGACAACAAATATGAGTAATCCTAATCGGATGGCCCAGACATAATACATTGGTAGTTCAGGGAACTCCGTGGTAAAAAACAAATACGCGACGTAAGCGGTGTAAACCGTCGCGGCCGTTGCCGCAAAAGCCATTAAAGAATACATGGTGGCGTATGCCGGTGTGCTCATGTTAAAGTGCGACAATTGTCCTCTGCCAGCTTGAATGGCAATATAAATGATTTCAAAACCAAGCAAGATGATAATGCTCCAATTGAATAGGTTGACATTAAATGAGGGTAAATAATAGCAATACCAGGCCATTGCCCAAACAAACAAAAAAGTAGAAGCTGCGAATTTGAATGGTTTGTACCAAGCGCTCACATTGTTGACCTGAACGCTGCTGGTTTTGCTTAAAACCAAACAGATGATTGAAAACACCAAGCAAATCAAACCAAAGTAAAACATGGTTTCATTGCGCGTTTTAAGGTTTTGGATAAAGTCGATCATAGTTTTAAATTCTGTGTTAGAATGTTCTTGTACTTATTTCGATTGTCCAACAAAATACCATTGAAAGTTGCCATTGTTGTTTTGCAATCCCCAATAATCAAATGTTCCATTGCCCCTGTCGCCGTTTGCGTTTAGCATAATTGGACCTGTGGCGCCTGAATGGCTATTTGATGCATTTAGAAATGCAGATCTAAGTAATTCTGGGGTAGAAGGGATCCCATTTTGGGCTTCTACCATAATGCCAAACACATGCATAATATCGTAGGCGTTTAGTGTCAGTGCATCTCCATCTAGACCAGTGTTGGCTTTTATTTTAGTCAACAATGGTGACCAAATATTAGAAGCTGAATTTGGTAAACTAAATCCAGGACTAAAGAATTTTGTGTTTACCGCAAATTGTGATGCGGCTGTATTTGAAGTAATGGCATTGTTTTTGAAAAAGCCAACACCTCCATACCAATTGACACTCGAAAGGGTGGTGTCTGAATTGGCTTGGTTAAACAATAAGATTGTTTCGTCAAATGAGGTTGATAACACACCTATTTGCGCTTTGCTGTATGTTTTAGTATAGTTCTCTATTTGCTTCTTAACTTCACTAAGTGTTGCGCTGAAATCGACATCGGTTCCATTAAAAACACCAGCAGAAACCGTTACGCCACCTTGGTTTGTGAAATTACTTGATATGGCATTGTTAAGGCCTAAGCTGCCTGCATCATTTCGTGAAATGCTGACTATGGCGCGTTTGCCTTTAGAGTAAATACTTGTCGCCATTGCTTCTCCAACGATTTGTTCTCCCGGGGCATATCTAAATACCATGTCGTTTGGAACAGAAAGTAAACTTGTGGTGCTAGAAGGACTAACCACCATAATGCCTAGGCTGTCTGCGATTGGTTTAATGGCAATTAACTCAGCGCTGGTTTGTGGACCTATCACCAATTTAAAGCCACCTGCCCCAATCGTGCGCATGGCTTCAAGTGCAAGATTGGCATCTATCTTCGTGTCGAATACAGTTAGCTCAAAGCGGTAAGGAATTGATCTTTGGGCATAGTCGTTGTTGATTTCATCTATCGCAATTTTTATAGCATCTTCAGATGTGATGCCTAGGTATGACAATCCACCTGTTTTAGAAAACAATCCTGCGACTTTGATGGTTTTGATTTCTGGCTTTACTGGATCTTTTTCTTTGCACCCATTGGTAAATATGCAGAGAGCTAAACTGATAATAAAAATTAAGCTAAGGTTTTTCATTTGATACGCGCTGATTTGTTCTGTTGTTGTTATGGTTTGTTTTAAAAATTTCCTGAATTGACACCGTTGATAAATGTAACAACCCCGCCCATAAAGACTTTTTGGTCGTCCCACATCGACAAATGGCTGCCATTTGGGCAATACAAGTAACGGCCGTGTTGCACCAATTTACTTTGTTCCTCCATCGCCTTTGGATCCATGGTGTCGTATTTAGCGCCGATCATTAGGGTCGGTACTGCAATTTCTTTTAAGCGTGCTTTGATGTCCCATTTTGCCAAACGGCCACTAACGCCAAACTCACTTGGACCTTGCATCATGGTGTAGATTTCTGAATTGACATGTTTCATAGAACGGTTTAGACCATCAGGCCATTCGTTTAGTCGGCACAAATGCACCTTGTAAAAATTTGGAATCAACAATTCAAAGTATCTTGGGTTGTTAAAGTCTTTGTTTGCTTCAAGGGTGTTGATTTCTTCCAATACTTTTGGGTCCATTTGTTTGGCCAAAACATTGTCGGCATACTGACCGTATTCAACAGCACTTGCCATCATGTTGGCCACCAATAAACCTTTGATGTTTTTCTGGTATTTTAGGGCGTATTCCATAGCCAAAATGCCGCCCCAAGAATTGCCCAATACATAAAAATTGGAAGCATCTGCCCCAATGGCTTTGCGCACCTGTTCTACTTCTTCAACAAAGCGTTCGGTGGTCCACAAACTGCTGTCTTTGGGTTGGTCGCTGTAATAAGAACCGAGTTGGTCGTATTCGTAAAACTCAAATCCTTCTCTTTGGAAAAAAGTTTCGAAACACTCCATGTATTCGTGGGTCATGGCAGGTCCGCCATGCAACAAGAGTATTTTTATTTTTGGATTGTTGCCAAAGCGTTTGGTCCATACCTTGAAATTCCCAATGGGCGTTTGTATGGGTATCATTTTAACTCCAGCAGATTCTATAGAATCGTTGTAAGTGAAATATGTTTTCAGTTCTTGTTTGTTGTTCTTTTCTTGGCAGGCCATCATAAAGAATATGAAGCCAAATACAATTATAATGCGCATATATGAATCTATTTAAATTATTTTTCTTGTTCTGCGTAATATTGGTTTAGTATTTTGCGGCATTGCGCTATGCCCATGTCTTGGTAGGCGCTGAAGCGTAAGTTTTCGAAATACTCTAGTTCTTCTTGGTATTTGCCTTCAAAAACTGTGTTCCAATTTTCTTCTTGGTTTTCTTCTAGGTTGAAATGATTGGCAGTGACTTCAAGAATTAAATACTTTCCTTCCCAGTTCCAAAGAGCGAAAGCCATTTTGATATGCTCGGCATCCAATTCTAAAATTTGCTCGTATAAATACTGTTGGGTTTTTGGAAGCTCTTCATTTAGGGTGCCGATATACATTGGTTTTAAATCCCCATCGCTGCCATCAACAACGGTATAGGCTCTATAGGAAAGATTGCCAGAGAAAGTAAGCACCAAAGGGAAATTCAGTGCTTCGTGTTTGATTTTTAAATTGTGTTTTTCAAGCAAAGCATCGGCAAACACATGGGTATCAAAATCGTTCAAAGAAATACGCATAGAATCGTCTTTCACCTCAACACCCTTGATCCAGCTGTCGTGCAAACGGCTGATGTATTTTTCAAATCCATGCAAACGGGCGCGGTTCGTATTGATTAAATCGTTGTAAGCCTGGTAATCAAATTCAATGTCTTCACTGTCATCTTCAACAAATTGATTGGCAAAAAACGGAATATAGTCGCGGGCATTGAGGAGGATTTTCATGGGGGTAAAGATACGGGAAGAAAGGAGCAAGAGCAAGTGCAAGGGCGGGGCAGTCGGAATATGTTTGAGATTACGTTTACAACTCAAGGGTGAAAAACACCCTTGAGACAGCAACAAGAGTCCCGATAGCCATCCATTAGACTTGCAGTACAATTAAATCTTATAAATATTAACAAATATTGTTAATATTTTTGGAGATGTGAATTGTGGAAAAGCAGATAATGGTTGGTCAATATTGCGATAGCATTAGGCCTAGAGCC
>CANFXY010000161.1 GCA_947451105.1 Bacteroidota bacterium
AGGCTAGTTGATTATAAAGAATTTTGGCAATATAGTTCAAATATTTGGTCACCTTTTACCGCCCAATCTGTTACTAATCCGTGGACTTGGAAGGAGTCGATGTATAGTATTGATAATTTAGGAAATCCTATAGAAGCGGTGAATGCATTGGATGTTTTTTCTGCCCAAATTTATGGTTATAATAACAGAAGGTTAATTACAGCACAATCCGCTAATACCAAAGTTAGAAACATATTATTTGATGGATTTGAGGATATTGATGCAAACGCATTTTACAGATGGCATTGCGATAGTAGTTCAAATGTAAAATTGGATAATCCAATAATTGGATCTTCTTGGTCAAATGAATTTATTAATTCGTACAGACATTGGCCTGTTTCTAAGATTTTTTTAGGTGGTAATAATTCAATTACAGATAAAGTAAGTCATACAGGTTGGAAATCAGTTCAATTGGGAAGAGGTACCACTTCGGTTCCAATTGATGCAATACTTGCACCAAATGTTCAATCTAATGGAAGTTTTATGACTAATTTTACTTTGCAAAACTCAAGTATCATTGACCGTTTCGATCCTGAGTCTTCTAAAGAGTATTTTGTCAGTCTATGGGTTAAAGAGACCTTTACCAATCAATTTGAAATAGAATTAAAGGACAATTATAACACCAATATAACAAAGACCTCAATCAATTCATCTGTTGTTGTAGACGGATGGCGTCAAATTAGTTTTAAATTTAGTCTTGACCCAAGCCAAAGACTCGGGTTTATAAGTCTAATAAACAAAGCGCTTGAATCAGGAAAGCTTGAGTATTGTTTCTTAGATGATATTAGGATTATGCCAATGCAAAGTAATATGCAGTCATATGTTTATGATTACAATAGACTAAGGATTATGGCAACTTTGGATGACAATAATTTTGCAACTTTCTATGAATATGATGAGGAGGGTCAATTGGTGCGCAAAAAAATTGAAACTGAAAAAGGTATCATGACGGTAAGTGAAAGCAGAAAAAGCAATAGAAAATAAACAATGAAAAAACACAATCTATTATTCGTTTTATTTTTCGCATTGTTTTTTAAAATCAATGCTCAAAGTTGCAGTGTTAAAGAATGCATTAAGTTAACATTTGAATCGCAACACACCAATTGGTGGAAAATCACAAATTCAATCGATGGTCGAGTACTCAATGATTCGTTTTCTTATATTGAATCAAAAATTGGGGATACCTTATTTAACAATTTTAACGGCAATGTGAGTGTATTTATGACTACAAACCACACTTTAATTACTGAGTTTGAAGATAGAAGTATTTACTTTATCAAAAAAGAAACACCTGTTGGAAAACAAAAATATAGTTCAAGTAATTTAGATATTGATTCTTTAGCAAAATACTTTGCATTTGAAGAGGACAATATACTCGATTCTATTTCGGAATATACCTACCAAGGTAGCATAAATGGATTTGTAATTCGGATTAAAATTAAACCTGATTTATGTTTAGTTGAATCAATTGAAATGACAAGTGAAGAGATAGAAGATGGAACAGACAAAAATGGGTTTTATGCAACACATAAAGTCTTAAGAACTATAGCTTATGTTTTGTTAGAGAATGAAAACTCGCCTCAGTTAATTCGGCGTTTTATTTCAGAAAATACCCTGGTTGATATTCAACCAGATTCAACAAAAATTAAGTCGGCATATAAGTCTTACGGTTTCACCCTTGAAAACTTAAATGAGCAATAAACTATGAAGTATACATTAAAATATTTTGTCATTGTGTTGTTTGTGTTTATTAATAATGGAATTAACGCAGCAATTATACCCCCTGCTTCAACTGGGCCCATTGCGAATCCTGCAATAAAGACTGCTTATACGGTTCAAGATCCATATTTGAGTAGCTATTCTGGAGCATGGTATAATAGTTTCACGAATGTGGATGTTAAAAATAAAGTTGTTTTTAAAATTAATAGAGGTGAAAATAGGCACATTAAAAATTCTGGAAATATTATTGTCAACTTTAGAATAGAGTATCAAAAATATGCGCCAAATTCATCAGTACTCGTAAATGTTAAAGATAGTATGGATATTACTCTTAGCTATGATACAGGTTATATGGCTAAAGAAAAAGACCAAGTTACTATTGTTTTTCCGGATGCAGTAAATTCTAAAGTTACGGTTAAAAGTGTATTGTATTCTTTAGGTGTTTCATATCCTGCGCCGGCTGGGCACCCAGGAATATTGCTTGAAAATATCATTGATATTGAAAGGGTAGAGAAAATGAATATGGCATATACAATTTCCAATTACCAGATACAAGAAGTCAATCCTAACCCTTCAAATAGAGGACAGCATTTGAGGTTTTCTTGGAATACCCTGCCATCATGGGTAGAAGCAGTTGAACTTGAATATGCTTTTGTGAATTATTCAACTTATGGAAATGTATATGGAACTGGAAGTTATGGCTTTACACAAAACCAAGTTAACCCTTCCAATTGTCCTATAAATTTCGTCAACGGCTCTACTAGGGTTTTCTTAGAAGGTCAAATGACCACCTATGAAATACCAAATTTGTTTCCTGATGGCTATATAATTTATAGAATAAGACCTGTTGGGAAGAATTATAAAAATGTGAATGAGTGGCGTCAGGGTTTATGGACAAGGAATGATGAGGTTGTAGTAAATTTAAATTCTGAAGTTTCGGCTGGAAGAGCCATTAAAACAACCGCAGTTTCTAAAACTTGGAACAATAATTATGAATCAAAAAACTCAGTAAGTAGCTTCACCTTCGCAGAAGGAGGTAGAGTTGCTTCTTCTGTTACATACTTTGATGGTACCTTAAGGGGCCGACAGTCTGTGGCATATTCACGGGCTTCAAAAACGTATAATATTTCTCAGACTATTTTTGATTTTGCTGGTAGACAATCTATAGTGTTAATTCCGACCATAGCCTTAGATGATAGTGGGTATACTTTTAGGGAAAACTTTGTTATTAGTGATAAGACCAAAACAGCCTACAATTACACAGACTTTGACTTGAATAAATCTGGAAGTGATGAAATTATTGTGAATAGACTTGATCCCAATTGCGGAGCCAGTAAATTTTATTCTCCTAATTTAATGATTTGGCTTAATTCCAACACAACTCTATATGAAGCAGATAAGCAGATGCATGCTTTTATTCCTGATGCTGAGGGGTATTCGTTTGCACAAACTGAATATACAAGAGACCCAACAGGTAGAAGTATACGCACTGGAGGAGTAGGTAAAGTTTTGCAATTAAAAGCATGGGACCAAAATAATGCATTGCAGGGTGGTCATGAAGTTTATTCTTGGGATGGCACACCTTTTCAAGCTGAATTGGATGTTTTATTTGGTAATGAAGTTGGATATGCCCAAAAATATAAAAAGGTAATGACCAAGGATCAAAACAAGCAAATTTCTGTTGCATACATTGATCCATATGGAAGAACTATTGCTACCGCACTTGCAGGTGATGCTGATACCAGCATTCTTGATGCATTGGAATCGTCCTCGCATAGTTTAAGTTATTACTTTAGCTTACCCAATTCTTTTGAGGATCCAAAAACTGGAGAAAAAACGATTTCTCATAGTTTTTTAGTCACCCAAAAAGACACATGGAAGTTTGAATATAATTATGAGATTCCTTCATTTAACATACCCTGTGATACCAATTTGTGTTTTACTTGTGGTTATACATTAACTTTAAGTTTAAAAGACAAGATTGGGAAGGAATTGTTGCCCAATAGTGTTCCAAGTAATCAGTTTGTTGGAAATCCTTTGCCTTCAAAAGGGACTTGTAACTCTTCTCAGAAGTTTAGTATAACCCCAAGTCCAATTGTTTTAATTCTTGAACCTGGAGAGTACACTTTGGTCAAGACATTAAGAATTGATGAGGATGTAAAAGCGAAATTTAAGCAAGCATGGCTAGATAGTGCCAAATGTTTAAAATCTTATGATGATTTTCTGAGTGAAGAGAAGGCGAAAATGGGGCTTAACTGTGATATGAATTGCGAGCAATGTCGGGTAGAACAATTGAAATTATACAATGATATTGACAGTATAGTAGATTATTGTGTGGTTCATAATATCGATACAGCAACCTATGAACCTTTATGGTCTGCAAAACAAATTTATTCAGAAGTAAAAGAGATTTGTTCAAATATATGTTTAGATAAAACGCCATGTGATATTTTATATGACGCTATTTTATCTGATTTAAGTCCTGGAGGTCAATATGCCAAATATGCCATTGCAGGTTGGGATGGAAATGACTCTGCGGTTGTTCCTGTAGGAAAGCTTTCAGAAGGAAGTATCTTTCAATTAGCAGACCCAAAATGGTGGTGTAACCAAACTTTGAATAATTCTGTAAATTTTGATTATGGAAAAGAAGTGTGGCGTCAGCCTTATAATATTGGTAAAACAGGTTCACTAAAATATGTGTATCTAGATGAGGTGGGTCAAGAGGCATTTATAGAAGTAAAAAATGGAATACCAGCTGCATCGGCTTATGTAAGCAAAAATGGAGTTACATATGCAAGGCCCCATCAGCTAATTGATTATAATGATTACATAAAATATTACAATCCTGAATGGGCCAAGTCGCTATTATATTTCCACCCTGAATATTGTTATTACAGAAAATGTAGAGATATTAACGAGAGTTATGTTTATGACAATTTGCTAATCAATACTCAAACTGCAGGAGAAGCAATAAAAAAAGGCTTTTATAACCCGCTGGCCATGACTTTTTTGAGTACTGATACTGTTAAGTATTCTGGTATTACAAAAAGCATTAACTATAGTTCTTATGAAGGTTCATCTCCATTAAGAGATCCTGTCTTAGGATATGCATTTTTAAATGTAAATAATTTAAAAACTAAACTAAGAAGTATTCCGTTAAATTGCACGACAACAGTTGTAAAATCATTTTGGCAGTTATATGAGAGGCAGCGTCTAGC
>CANFXY010000162.1 GCA_947451105.1 Bacteroidota bacterium
GAAGCCATAGTCGGCAGACTTGTCGGTGTAGTAATTGCTGTTTTTGAGTGCTGAAAAACTGTGGCTAATCCCCAGTTTACCAGTACTCGATTTTCCAGTGTCTGAATCTGCACCCATGACTATCCAGTAGACATGAGAAAATTTCATTTCACGGTAGCGGTTGATGTTGCGGGCATTGTTGAGCGAAACAGGAACAATACGTGAGTTGCTGGGCAAGCGTTTGAACAAAGCTTCATTGCTTTCTGTTTGAACGATACCAGCATTTTCTAAAAAATTGGTTTTGTTCCAAGTAAAAACGAAGGTAGCAGTATAACGCTGAGATTTGCTTTTGTAATATGAGCTTAAAAGAAGGTTTTTGCAGGATAAACTTTGTCTGCTGTAATAGCCGTCGTTTGACGTGCTGTGGTATAAAGCAGCGATGTTAAATTTCTTTCCAAAGTTTTGCGTGTGCATGGCATCGAAATCGATCATACCCCTTCTGCCACCTTTACCTTGGGCATATTGGAATTCGGTATAGGGAAGGGGCGTGTTGTAGAAACGCGCTTGTTCAATACTGTAATAAAGGTTTTGAAACGGATTCATACCTGCAACGACCCCTGTTTTCTCGAATGGTTTGAACTGCAGATCCATGAATGGCGTGTGCACATCGCCTAGGTTTTGAATGGCGATGTTGTTTTTCTTTGTGCGGTCGTATTGTTGAAAAAACAATAAACTGCTGTCAACGCGGGTGTTGAATTGGCTGTTGCGAAGAAAACCTTCTTGAGAAATTGAAATTGGGTCAATTCTTTTAGCGGTGTCATATACTTCTTCAGCAATGCTTTGGGCATAAATAGGATGTATAAGGACAATACAAAAGATGAAGGCGAAAAATTTCATTTAATTGAAAGAGCAAAAGTAATGCAATATTTATAAAAGCACTAAAAAATGGGGTTTCAAATAAATTTCATGAGTATTTTTACTCATTTAAATTGATGAAATTGAGTGAAATAATGTTTGGGCAGTGAAATTTATAACAATTATCAAAAAAAAATACTTGTATATTTAAATTTCGTGCCTAAATTTGCTCTACACTATTATAGTGTTTTCATAGTTTTAGTTTTGTCAAAGGCCGTGTCAGAAATGATGCGGTTTTTGGCGTCTATAGGTTTCTAGCGCTTGTTTAAGCCCTTCTGGTTGGTCCATGAATTTACACTTACCCAAGTTTGCTCCCTGGAAATATTTTTCAAGCTTTTTAGCATGCTTTTTCTGTTTCAGTGGTTTTCGGATTCCTGCCTGAATGAAATCGTAAACTTTAAAATTCGGGTCAAAAATGAGTATTTTTACTTAGTTTTTATTTCAGAAATGTTTTGCTCAAAAACAGTCATTTTGCGCTGTTTTTTTGACGCAATTGAAAGGCAGGAGTTTAAACCCACGAGATTTATTTTTTTGCATTAAAGGTCTGATTAATAAGGTCTAATATTGATTGGTATTCAACAAGACTAAGGTGCAAGCTTGCTCCCATTCAATATTGTTTTCATCTAAAAAGTTTGTTAATTCCTGGTTTTCAGTTCCTGGATTAAATAGGACCCTTTTGGGGTGGATGTCTTCTATTAATTCAAAATAGGGTGCTTGGTTTTTGGGTCCAAGATATAAAGTGATGGTGTCAATTTCTGGATAAAGACTTTTATCGAGTTCTTTGACTATTTGTATGCCATCTACTTCGCCAATTTTATTTCCAATTGCAAAAACGGGGTGTTTGTGTTGATTTAGCAGTCGGATGGCTTTGTTTGAATAACGCTCTGGATTCTCGCTGGCGCCGATAACTAAGGTGTTTTTTTGTTTCATTTTTTATTTACAAGAATGCTTGATTCTGTTTTTCAAAACAAATATTTTATATGATATTCGCCTAATAATTATTTTGATATGAATATAGGCGATAAACTCATTAACTTTAAACTGCCAGCCACCAATGGTGAGCTATACAGTAATTTTGCTTTTGCAGATAAATATGCGTTGTGTATCATTTTTGCGAGCAATACTTGTGAATATTCAAAAGCCTATTGGAACAGAATTATTAAATTGGTGGATCAATACGAAGAGGACAACATGGCTTTAGTGGTTGTCAATTCAAATGATGAATTACAAGACAGCAATGAGTCACTTGAGGGAATGAAGGCCGTTTTGAAAAGGTTGAAAGCAGAAAGAATTGTATACTTAAAAGATGAAGATCAATCTTTGGCCAAAAGGTTTGGAGCAACAAAAACGCCTGAGGTGTTCTTATTCAATTCAAAACGCGAGTTGGTGTATAAAGGAATTATTGATGATCAATGGGAGAATGAGTCACAGGTTATGATGGCCTATTTAGAAGATGCCATTGAATATTGCTTGGATGGTATTGACATCGATTATCCAGAATTGCCAGCCCAAGGCTGTGACATGCTTTGGAAGAAATAATTCTATAGATGTCTCAAACAGTAATTATTACGGGTGCTTCATCAGGTATTGGTGAAGCATTGGCCTATCGGGCAGCTGAAATGAAATTAAATATTTGTTTAGCGGCTAGAAATCTTGAAAAATTAAACCAAGTGAAGGCCAATTGCGAAAGTCTTGGTGCCAAGGTTATCGCAGTCAAAGCTGATGTTCAAGTTGAAAGCGATTGTCAACGCATCATTGATGAAACCGTCTCTGCTTTTTCTGGTATTGATATTTTAATCAACAATGCAGGTATCAGTATGCGCGCCTTGTTAAAGGATTGCGATTTGTCTGTTATCAAGCAGGTAATGGATATTAATTTTGGGGGTACAGTGTATTGTACAAAATTTGCCTTGCCTCATTTATTGAATTCTAAAGGGACTGTAGTGGGTGTTTCATCTATTGCAGGGATTAAAGGATTGCCCGCTCGAACAGGTTATTCAGCGTCTAAATTTGCCATGCATGGCTTTTTGGAATCTTTGCGCATTGAGAATTTAAAAACGGGATTAAACGTTTTGATTGCCTGCCCTGGATATACGGCCTCTAATATTAGAAATGCGGCTTTGAACCAAGAGGGTAAAAGCCAATCAGAAAGTCCATTTGATGAATCGAAACTAATGTCAGCGGAGAAGGTGGCCGATGAAATTTTTAAAGCCATTCATAAAAAGAAGTCTTATTTATATCTGAGTTTTCAAGGCAAAGCCACTTTGTTTTTAAGTAAATTTTTCCCG
This sequence comes from Bacteroidota bacterium, assembly GCA_947451105.1. GTDB lineage: Bacteria > Bacteroidota > Bacteroidia > NS11-12g > UBA955 > JABMMZ01. The sequence goes on from CANFXY010000162.1 coordinate 3,183, forward strand.
CGTTTGTTGGATAAATTGGTATATAACACCGTGGCAAAAGAAAAGGACAGTCCTTTTAAATAATCGAATTATCTCAGGAGGGTGAAGGTGCCTCTGAACCAGCGCTCTTTGTCGTCGCAGCCCACATATTTTACGTAGAATACATAAACGTCTTGAGGGACTTGTTCATCCTTGTATTTTCCGTCCCACCCAATTTGAGGCGTATTGCTTTCAAATATTTTCTCACCCCAACGGTTGTAAATTCTTAACATATAGGCAGAACCTGGATCCGCATATTTATTGTCAGGATACACTTCATTTAGATTGTCGTCGTTCGGTGAAAATGCAGTAGGCATAAACATCTCATTCGGTAAAGCATCACCTGCCTCTGTTATTTTTATGCTGTCAGCATTGATGCATCCAATTCCATATTTAAACGTAACAGTGTAAGTGCCACCAGAACTGATGCGAATTTTTCTAGTGGTTTCTCCAGTATTCCATAGATAATTTATCATACTGTCAGCAGCTGTAAGGCTGAGGGAGGAAGACAAACATATAGCGGTATCATTGCCTAGTCCGCCATCTCTAACAGGGTATTGTGTTATTAATACAGAATCGGATTCTACACAACCTTCTTTGGTTGTAATGGTTAGTTTTTTCTTTCCGGGAGTTGTAGCCAGGTAATTAATGTTTTCTGCGAGGTCGTGCCAAACGTATTTTACGAATCCCTTTTGAGGGTATAGCCAACGGTAAACAGGGCCACAATAAAAAGTGTCAACGCCTAAATCCAAACCTGTTTCAATATGGGTTAAAACAGCGGTGTCAAAAACCGTACAAAGTCTGTTTCTTACCTTTATAATGTAGGTGCCTGGTTTGGATGTTGTAATTTTAGAACTGGTGTCTCCGGTATTCCAGAGGTATTTGGTTTCTAGCTTTGTTTTGACCGAATAGTTAACGCCATCCAAAAGGACAGAAGTACCTTTGCAAAACAAGGTGTCATTAAGTCGAATGCGCGGTGGTGGGTATAAAACAAAAGTGATGGTATCTGCTGATGGGCAATTGTTTTTATTGGTGATGTTAACCCAATAGGTGCCAAGTTTAGGAATTAAAACCGAATCTTTTTTACTGCCATCGTTCCATAAGTAGGTTTTGTAACCAGGTTTTCCTGGGTAGGTAAATTGAACAAAACTATCTCGGCATATAACGGAGTCGGGCCCTAAATCTATTTTTTCTAAATCGTTTGTGATGAAAATTGAGTCACTAGAAATGCAAGGCGTTTCACTCACAGAAAGCCAATATAATCCTCCTTTAGTTACGGTAATGGTTTTTGAATTTTGACCAGTACTCCATTGGAACGTTTTACCGGGACTGTTGGTCAAGTTGGAATAAAGAAGTTTGCTGAACTTGCCGCAGACCAAAGTGTCTTTCGGCAGTTTGACCACAAAATTGGGAATAACAGTTATTTCATATTCACTGGTGTCTATACATACGGTACTGCTGGTTACTAAAGTAATGGTATAGTTTCCTGGCGTTTTATAAATATAACTAGGGTTTTTTAGGTTAGAGGTGTCGGCTAAAGTGCTGGTGTCGCCGAAATTCCATGAATAACGCACACCGCCTTGGCTTCTGTTGGTAAAAGTTATTGGATTGCCTACGCAATTTTTTTGAGGGACAAAGAACGATGACACCACATCAAAATTACAATCTGCCACATTGAATTGAAAATCGCGTTTGGTCTCACCGATTAAAAC
>CANFXY010000163.1 GCA_947451105.1 Bacteroidota bacterium
AAATTGATGTTTCCTTGTAGGCTGAATTGTTTGTAAAGTGGGTAGCTGCAGGCCAATCCGATATAGGTTTGGTTCAGGAAGGGACTAAATGCATTTGAGCCCTTGGCTGTTTGAACCACATTATTTCCTTGGATAAGATTTGTATAGGTGCCGGTTTTCCCAATTAAGAAACCTGTGTTTAATCCTGCTTCAAATTGAAGTGAGAACTTGCCTAGCTTAGTGGCGTAAAACGCATGCAAAGGAATGTTGAGGTAATGCAACCCCAAGCTTGTATTAACTGTTTGTAGGCGCTGAGATTCTAAAGTGTCAATTCTTCGACTTATTAATGCGATGCGTGTGCCTTTTGGGGTACTTGCATACATGGCATTGACCATGTTGTATGAGGTGTCGTAGGTATACGATTTTGTTGTGTTCTTATAATTGTTTTGCTCCTGGTATTTGTAGTATTCCAGTCCTGTTGTAAAACCCCAATGTTTTTTGCTGGCTGAGAAGGATGCCAAATATCCGAAGTTATTCTTGCTGTTTTCATTGTTCGTATTTAAAGACGATCTGCTGTTTAGATTGTATAGGCTATGGAGGCCAATTTGGTAAACCCAATTGACTTTCTCTTTGGGTGTAATTGGATCTAATTTCAGTCCATGCGCACAATTCTTGCACGTATGTGGAAGTATTTGTTCTAGTACAATTTTAGAGGTGGTCAATTTGATAAAGTCCGCAAACACCAGGTGGTCTTTGTCGTCGGTTTCTATTCCGTTGGACCAATCTATGTTGTTATTCGCTGAACTTTCTGTCGATGCTGTAGGGGTTGAAATTTGCTTCTTGTTTTGTGTGTTTGTATTAAACTCCGTTTGTTTGGCTTCTGAAATACGGGCGTGTTGGTTTGGCTTTGTCTTTTGCGTTGGCTTAACTGAAGTGCTTGGTTTGTTTTTATCTGCCTTGTCTACATTGTTTTCAAGTATTGCTTTATTGTCTGGATTATTTCTGGTATTGGTATTGGTTTCTGAACTTGCTGCAGGTGTTGAGGATAACACTGCAAGTTTATCATTGTTGCCATTGAATAGAAAGCCCATGACGCAGCCAATTAGGATTACGAACAATCCACTAAAGAAAAGTACAAAACGTCTTTTCTTTTTGTTGTCGCTGTCAATGAGTTCTTCCATCTCATTCCAATATCCCTCTTGGAATTCGAGGCCATTGTGCTCGAGCTTGTTTTTAAATAAATCGTCTAGATTGTTCATGGCTTATGCTATTTCAGTTCTTTTGTTTTGTTTGTCGAGCAGTTCTTTTAGTTTTTTTCTGGCATCGCTCACATGCCATTTGCTGGTTCCCTCAGACATCTTGAGTAGTTCAGCTATTTCTTTGTGTTTGTAGCCATCAATGGCATACAGGTTAAATACTTTTTGGGTAAGTTCTGGAAGTGTTTTTAGTAAGTCCAGCAGGTACTTGACATCGAAGTCAAGTTCAGCTTGGTTGTATGCTGCTGTTTCTTCAAGTTCGTTGTAATCTTTGAACTCTATTATAGACAAGTAGCGTTTTTCCTTTCTAAATTCATCAATCAAATGGTTGACCATAATTCTTCTTGCGTAGGTGGCGAAGGCAAAGCGCTTGTCGTATTGCGCAATATTTTTTAGGATTTTGAAGTAGCCTGAATTGAGTTTTTGTATGGCCTCATCTTTGTCCTTGGTGTAACGGAGGCAGATGCTGCTCATTAAAGGGAAATACAGTTTGTATAAGGCGTTTTGCGCACGCCTATCGCCTTTGATACAAGCTTGTATGATTTCCGCTTCGTTCATGCTATAAAAAAAGGAAGTCGCACCGAAGTACGACTTCCTTTTTGCATTAAATAATTATTTCGAAATGAATAATTTTATTGTTTTACTGCTGTTCGCAGTGCTTACTTTTACAAAGTAAAAACCATTGCTGTAGTTGCTCAAGTTTAAATCAATTTCATTAACACCTAGGTTTGTTTGAATATTTGAGGTCTCAAGAACTTGGCCATCAACATTGATGATTTGTATTTGAATGTTTTCAGACTGTTTGTTGTCTATGAACAAGGTAATTTTCCCTGTGCTTGGATTCGGGAAGGCTAGTATTGATTTAAATGTACTTTGACTCTTAATGTTCAGCAAGTCTTGGTTTAATACCACCAAGTCGGTGTTGTTTTCTGTTATGACAATTGAATCACAGAAGGTGCTAAAACAATTTGCAGTGCTGTCAAAAATCGTTAGGCATACCTGGTATCTGCCTGGTTTCAAATAATTGTGTGTTGGGTTGGTTGTGCTCACGCCAGCGCCATCACCAAATGTCCAATAGTATTTGGTTTTTGAGTTAATGCCTTTGCTGTTGTTGATGATGTAAACCAATTTGTTGTCGCTGGTGTCAACAGCAAAATAATAAGACGCTTCACATTTTGTTTTGTTGACAATTTCTATGGTGCTGCAAGTCGAATCGCATTTGTTTTCTAAAGTGTCATACGTGTACAAACAAACCGTGTAGAAGCCCGGTTTAGAAAACGTATGGGTAATCACTTTGCTGTTCTTATTGTCACTTTTGCCATCGCCAAAAACCCATCTAACTTTATATGGTTTTGTGCCAATGGATTGGTCGGTAAATACCACCACTGAGTCTTTAATAGATGATGCGAATTTTGCCACCGCGCAATTTGTGTTGTTGTATGAGCAGCTTGAAATAGGGCTGGCGCTGAAATTTTTAAAATTGGCACGGCCGTAAATATTCACGTCATCGTTGTAGTCTTTAATATAAGATGCAATGGTTGTTGAGTCGTTAGAGCCCCAATAGTTGTTGGTGAAGTCTAAGGTGTCGGTCTTCATTGGTGTGTTGTTGTATCCGGAGATGCCAACTTTTCCAACCGTTCCAACTTGGCGGAAGAAATTGTTGTATTTGAATTCAACTTTTCCAAAAGGGACTGAGTTAGAGCCATTGCGCCCAACGCTCATCATTGGATAAGTTGAAAAACTACCCATACTGTCTAAGGTATTGTAGTTGAAACTCAATTTCCCTTTGCCTGTGTATGAGAACAAACTGATGCTTAAATTGGAATTAAAGCGTAAAAATTTATTACAACTGATGTCGTTTAATCCATGCAGGTAAAAACTGGCCGTGTACATTTTAAACAGGGTGTTGTTTTTAAACGTTACCTGACCTTCTAAATATAAGGTGCTTGCGTTGGTGAAATAGTTGTCGTTAATCTGCATTTTCATGCGGCTAGACATGGCATGAATTGGAGCGCCGCTTTTATATTGATCACCTAAAAATTTGTTGCCTACAATCCAAATGTTTACGGTGTCTTGGGTTTGTGAAGTAACATCAATATTCCAATAGTAATTGATAAAGGTGCTGTTGCTGACTTTGATGCTGGTTGAGCTGCTTGAAATACTGGTTTGGCTCACATTGGTGGTTGTAAAATCAGCGTAATTGATATAGGCTCCACGGTTATTAGAGGGATTGAACTTTTTACTGTTCGCTTGATAAGCAACGGTAACGTTTCTAAACTTTACCAAAGAATCCCATTTTCCAAGAACTCTAAATTCGCCTGCCACCATGATTGTAGATGATCCAGTGCTTTTTACTTCAACGCCAGGCATAACAGTAACATTAACGCCGGTGTCAATGTAGCTGTTTTGGTTTACAAGATAAGGACTACCACTTAGGGTCCATACCTGATTGCTTGTTATTAAAGCGGGAACGGTAGTTTGTGCATTTGATTTAAAAACAAACACACTTAAAATTAGTAGGAGTAAAATTCTCTTTGTCATCGACTTTTGGTTTTCTGTCCCTATATACGCATCTAAACATAAAATGGTTGGGTGGGGGAGGACAAATTTATTGAAAATATTTGGAATGGGAATGTTTTGGGGTTTTTGGGTAAGAAATCTCCAACACATCGTTAGCATGTTGTTGGTGGGGAACTTTTCTCACGAGCTTGCGAGTATACCAACAACATGTATCATCTCACTTATTTTAAAAAATAAACCCTAAACGAACAGCGCCTGAGTATACGCCAAACAATCTGCTGCTGCTTGAACTGAGTGTTTTACCGGTAAGTTCACTGTCGCCTAGGCGAACATATCTTTCACTGCCTTCGCTGGTCTTGCTCATGCCGAACAAACCGATGCCAAATTCAGCCCCTAAATAAATGTGTTCAGCAAAGTAATAGTCAGCGCCCATGTAGCCGCCAAGGTTTAGTGCAAATTTAGAACCTGATTTAGAATGGTAATAGTCGCCTTCTATAACAAGATTGTTGCTTGGATTGGCGTAACCCGAATTGCTGATATCCTTTCGGTCTCCTCCACTTAATGACATCGCAATTTGTGCACCCATGAAAGGTGATAGTTTTTTGGTGCCTACAAAGTGTTTTTCTATACCAGGGGCGAAAGTAAAACCAAAGCCAGTTTTGCTAACAACCTCTGAAATAATGGTCCCTTGGGGATTTGAAATGGCGTATTTGCTGCTGCTGGCATTCATGCCCAAACGCAGGCGGAGTGCAACATTGTCTTGCAAGAAATAACGAAATCTTAGTTCAGCTGGCAGGTCGTAGCTGATAGCTGCTGCGCCAGTTTGGAAGTTTAAATTTACCTCAGCGCTGCGTTCGCCTTTGATGGGTTTTTGCGCCAGCACATTGCCGAATAAACTAATAGAAACGAATAAGATAATAAATTTTCTCATGGTGTTTGAATGTTGATTTCAAAATTAGTGGTTTCATTTTAAATTCAAAATATTTAGATTCAGACCAGCAAGTAATGATTGTTATAATCGATACCTTTGTGGTATGAAATTGCTTATCGCTTTATTTGTATTTGCTCAATTGTCTTTAAGTGCTCAAAACAATGTATTGGGGCCTGCTGATTTTGACAAAGGAATTAA
>CANFXY010000164.1 GCA_947451105.1 Bacteroidota bacterium
ACCAACGGACTATTGAGTGATGCTATTTTAACCATGAGTAGCATGAACGTGATAGCAGGTGAATTGGACGCATAACAAAGAAAAAATTAAGTAACACTTAAAAGAATATTAAAGAACTCATGGCACAAACCACAGACATAAGTTTTAAACCAGAAACCTTTGAACTTATTCAGAAAATTACCAAAAGGTATCCTGAAGGCAAACATAAATCAGCCCTTATTCCTGTTTTGCATATTGCACAAGCAGAGTTTGGCGGATGGTTAAGCCCTCAGACTATGGACCTAGTTGCTGAGGTATTAAGACTTAAACCGATTGAAGTATACGAAGTAGCTTCATTTTATAGCATGTTTAATTTACAACCCGTTGGCAAATGTTTAATTGAAGTATGCAGAACCAGCAGCTGTTGGTTGTGTGGTGCTGAAGACATTATCGACCATCTAGAACACAAATTAAACATTAAAGTTGGTGAAACAACATCTGATGGCATGTTCACTTTAAAAGCAGTTGAATGCCTTGGCAGTTGCGGAACTGCACCAATGATGCAAGTGGGAGCCGACTACCATGAAAACTTAAGCATTGAAAAAGTAGACAATTTAGTTGACGGATTTAAACAAGAAAACAAACAAAGCCGTTACTGTTAATCATGAGCAGAAAGTTATTACTTAAAAACGATCACGTTCCGGGTATTGCAACCCTTAAAACCTATAAAGAAAATGGTGGTTACACTACCATGGAAAAGGCTTTAAAAACCATGAGTCCAGATGCCCTTTTGGAAGAAGTGAAAACTTCAGGATTAAGAGGACGTGGTGGAGCTGGTTTCCCAACAGGTATGAAATGGAGCTTTTTGGCCAAGCCAGAAGGTGTTCCAAGATACTTAGTGGTAAACGCTGACGAAAGCGAACCAGGTACATTTAAAGACCGTTACTTAATGGAGCGTATTCCTCACCTACTTATAGAGGGTATGGTTATTTCAAGTTTTACACTTGGAGCCAATAGTGCCTACATCTATATAAGAGGTGAGTATTTCTATGTTTCAAGAATATTGGAACAAGCCATCGATGAAGCATATGCAGCTGGTTTATTAGGAAAAAACATTTTAGGTACTGGCTACGATTTAGACATTTATGTTCAAGTTGGTGCTGGCGCATACATCTGTGGTGAAGAAACAGCACTTTTAGAAAGTTTGGAAGGCAAACGTGGCAATCCGCGTATTAAGCCTCCATTCCCTGCTATTGCTGGATTATACGGTTGCCCAACAGTGGTGAACAATGTTGAAACCATTGCTGCTTTAGTTCCTATTATTGAATTGGGTGGCGCTGAGTATGCCAAAATTGGTATTGGAAGAAGTACTGGCACAAAATTAATTTCTGCTTCAGGGCATATCAACAAGCCTGGTGTTTACGAAATTGAATTGGGCTTACCCGTTGAAGAATTTATTTATTCAGAAGAATATTGCGGTGGCATCAAAGGTGGAAGAAAAATGAAAGCAGTAGTTGCTGGAGGATCTTCTGTTCCAATTTTACCAACAGAATTGATCTTAAAGACAGCTGCTGGAGAGCCGCGTTTGATGAGCTATGAAAGTTTAGGTGAAGGTGGATTCGTAAGCGGAACCATGCTTGGTTCAGGTGGTTTTATTGTAATGGATGAAGACACCAGCATCGTTAAAAACCTTTATACATTCTCTCGTTTTTACCACCACGAAAGCTGCGGACAATGCAGTCCTTGCCGTGAAGGTACAGGCTGGATGGAAAAAATACTTCACAAAATATTAGAAGGAAAAGGCACATTAAAAGACATTGATTTGCTTTGGGACATTCAAAGTAAAATAGAAGGTAAAACCATTTGCCCACTTGGTGAAGCTGCTGCTTGGCCAGTTGCTGCAGCAATTAGGCATTTCAGACCAGAATTTGAAGCGTATGTTACAAATCCTGAAAGCATAAAAGACGTTAAACATTATTACAGACTCAACCCAACCGTATAATCCCATTCATTAAAATTTAAGCAATGGTAAAATTAACAATTGACGATATTCCAGTAGAAGTTCCAAAAGGAACGACCATACTGCAAGCTGCACGCCTTATTGGTGGAGATGTTACTCCCCCAGCAATGTGTTATTACAGCAAATTAAAAACCAGTGGTGGGTATTGCAGAACCTGCATCGTAAAAGTAGAACAAGGTTCTGAAAAAGATCCTCGTCCTATTCCAAAACCAGTAGCCAGCTGCCGCACAGAAGTTGCAGAAGGTATGGTGGTGCGCAATATTACCTCACCAGAAAACTTGGAAGCAAGAGCTGGTGTAGTTGAATTGCTATTGGTAAACCATCCTTTGGATTGTCCAGTATGCGACCAAGCAGGTGAATGCCACTTGCAAGATTTGGCTTACGAAAATGGCAAAGAAGAAACACGCTTCGAGTTTGAACGCAGAGAGTTTGACCCAATTGATATTGGAGACAAAATCAAATTGCACATGAACCGTTGCATTATGTGTTTCCGTTGCGTAAAGGTAGCCGATCAAATTACAGACGGTCGTTGCCATGGTGTAATCAACCGCGGTGATGCTGCTGAAATTTCAACCTATATTGAAAAAGCAATAGACAACGATTTTTCAGGTAATGTTATTGACGTTTGCCCAGTTGGTGCATTAACCGATAGAACCTTCCGATTTAAAAGCCGTGTTTGGTACACCAAGCCAGTTGATGCACATAGAGATTGCGACAAGTGTTGCGGTAAAGTAAGACTTTGGAACCAAGGTGAAGAAGTGTTGCGTGTAACAGCAAGAAAAGACCAATGGGGTGAGGTGATGGACAATGAAGATGGCAGCACAGCATGGATTTGCAATGAGTGCCGTTTTGATAAAAAACACATCAACGATTGGACGGTAGAAGGACCATCAGAAATCAACAGACATTCGGTTATTTCTGCCAACCATTACGATACATTAAGAAACATCAAGTTGGATACTTTGCGTATGTTGGGAGGTAAACCACATGGAGAGAAAGTAGACTTAGGAATTGGTGCCCTTGACCCTAACAACCAGCATAAACAATAGAATAAAAAGAAATGGATCCATTGTTATTTAAAGCAATCTTGGTAGTTGCAGTGTTTGGAATAACACTGATAGTTGCCCTATATTCTACATTCGGTGAGCGTAAAATTGCTGCCGTGATGCAAGACCGTGTTGGTCCGAATAGAGCGGGCCCCTTTGGCTTATTGCAACCCTTAGCCGACGGTATTAAAATGTTCATGAAACAGGAATTAATTCCTTCTGTTTCTAATAAATGGCTGTTCATTGTTGGACCATGTATCGCTATGTTAACTGCTTGTATGACCGGTGTGGTTATTCCATGGGGTGGCAGTTTAACTTTTGGTGACCAAGTATTCGAATTGCAAATTGCCGATTTAAACATCGGAATTTTATATTTATTTGGCGTTGTGTCATTAGGTGTTTACGGCATCATGATTGGTGGATGGGCATCTAACAATAAATTCTCTTTAATCGGTGCTATTCGCGCATCATCGCAAATGATTAGTTATGAAATTGCGATGGGTATGGCCATTATCGCTTTGGTAATGAGCACTGGCACATTAAGTTTAAAAGAAATTGTTATGCAGCAAGATGCTGGCTTAGCAAATATTGTATACCAACCTTTGGGTTTCTTAATCTTTTTGGTTTGCGCATTTGCTGAAACCAACAGAGCGCCCTTCGATTTGCCTGAATGTGAAACAGAATTAATTGGCGGCTACCACACTGAATATTCATCATTGAAATTGGGCTTTTACTTATTTGCCGAATACATCAATATGTTTATCTCCTCAGCGGTAATCGTTTCGTTCTACTTTGGTGGTTACAACTTCCCTTTCCAACACGAATTGGGATTAGATGGCAACCTATTAACCATCGTACAAACCTTGGTGTTCTTCGGTAAAATATTCTTCTTCGTATTCTTCTTTATGTGGGTGCGTTGGACTATCCCGAGGTTCCGTTACGACCAATTGATGCACCTTGGATGGAAAGTATTATTGCCATTGGCCTTGTTCAATATTTTTGCTACAGGCATGGTGATGTGGGGAATGGGAAAATTATAATTAAAAAACACAGACAATTATTGTTTAAAAACAATTCTTAACTGAACAAAAAAATACCAATTGAAAAATGCTTACAAATAGAAGTAAACAAGTGGTCAAAAAAGAAATGACAATCATGGAGAAAGCATATTTACCTGCTATCTTCAGTGGAATGCTCATTACTTTTAAGCACATTTTTATGAAAAAGGCAACCGTTCGTTACCCTGAACAGGTAAGAGAATTTGCCCCAGTATACCGCGGTCAACACGTTTTAAAAAGAGACGAAGCAGGTGCTGAAAGATGCACAGCTTGTGGACTTTGCGCTGTTGCTTGCCCGGCAGAAGCCATTACCATGGTTGCTGATGAAAGAAAAAAAGGCGAAGAGAACTTATACCGCGAAGAAAAATATGCATCAACTTATGAAATCAATATGTTGAGATGTATTTTCTGTGGTTTATGCGAAGAAGCTTGTCCAAAAGAAGCAATTTTCTTAACCGATAGAATTGTTCCAAGCACATTTGAACGCAATGAATTCGTGTATGGAAAAGACAAATTGGTTGAGCCAATTGACCAAAGAGTGGATGTAACAAAAAGACAAACACCAGCTGTTTTAGAATTCAAAAAAGACAAAAAACACAAGCATAACAGAACCTTTCTTGACAAGGTTTTAAAACCAAGTAACAAACACTAATTAAGTGGATAAAAGTCAAATTAAAACCATTTCAATTCAACGTAATTCGCAAACAATTAAATGAGCCTTACCCAATATATCTTCTGGTTTTTATCATTCCT
>CANFXY010000165.1 GCA_947451105.1 Bacteroidota bacterium
CTTACTGCCAACACCGAATATTACTACCGTGTTTGCTATAGAAAACCAGGAAGTACGCCATTTAAAACAAGACCAGAATACAATTTCCATACGGCAAGACCCAAAGGAGAAACGTTTACATTTGTAGTGCAAGCCGACCCACACCTTGACGAACAAAGTGACACCGCAGTATATTTGCGTTGCCTAAAAAACCAATTGGAAGACAATCCAGATTTCATGATTGATTTGGGTGATTTCCTAATGACAGACAAATTAAGAACACCGGCCAAAGTGGTCCCAAAAGACACCATTCCATTTAGATGCGACCTGCTGCGCAAATATTATGAAACGGTTTGTCATTCGGTACCATTGTATATTGCGCTTGGAAACCATGAAGGCGAATCGGGATGGAACCTAAACAATACGGCTAACAATATTGCCGTTTGGGGTGCATTGGAGCGCAAAAAATATTTTGTCAACCCCGCTCCAGATGCCTTTTATACGGGCGACACCAGCAATCAAAAGTATATTGGACAAAGAGAAAATTATTATGCCTGGCAATGGGGCGATGCGCTATTTATAGTGATTGACCCATATTGGTACACCAAAACAAAACCAGATTCATTGAATGGTTGGCGATGGACCTTAGGCAAGGTGCAATACGATTGGTTAAAAGAAACGCTAGAGAAAAGTAATTCTAAATTCAAGTTTGTATTCTCACATCAAATTGTTGGAGGCGATCCCGACGGCAGAGGCGGTGTTGAATTCGCGGACCGCTACGAATGGGGTGGCAACAATTTAAATGGCACGCCTGGTTTTGCTGCCAACAGACCGGGATGGTACAAACCCATCAAAGACTTATTAGAGGAAAACAGAGTGACTATATTTTTTCATGGCCATGACCATTTCTTCGGCAAACAAGAAAAGGGCTGTTTAATTTATCAAGAGACCCCACAACCAAGTCATCCAAATTTCCAAAATGCAAACTATGCCAAAGACTATGGCTATTTCGAAGGACAAATACTTCCCAATTCAGGGCATATCAGAGTGAGTGTTGGTCCTGATGGGGTAAAAACTGAGTATATCAGGGTATATGTTCCAAAATCAGAAAGTGCAAGCAGGCACAACAAAGATGTATCAGCAACGTATTTTACAGGAGCCGTAAATTGTTATGATTCATTAGCCACTGGTGTACCCGTGATATGGAATAATTATTACGCCGATGAATTGGTGTATCCAAATCCATTTATGCAAGAAACCAAAATAGAATTCACATTGGAGCAAACCGAAAAAATAAACCTAGCAATCTACAATGAAAGCGGACAATTGGTAAGGGTTTTATTGAATGGCAACAGCATGGGTGCTGGTAAATTTCAATTGGTTTGGGATGGTAAAGACGGCAACGGAAATATGCTTGCCAGCGGTATTTATTGGTATTATTTTACCAATGAAAATGGAACAATTAAAAAAGGAAAAATACTATTAAGCAGATAATATGAAAATGAAAAAAATATTTATTCTCGCATTTTTTATTGCAATAAGTCAATTCTCAAATGCACACAATTTGAACGAAGGCCAAGCAATTCTTAGACATTGGACAACTTCTAATACCCGTGTTGAAGGTTCGTTCTTAATGTGTAAAAACCAAGACGTATACATAGAAGACAAGAACCACAATGTTCAACACTTCCCTATTGCATCACTAGCCGAGGCAGATTTAGCCTTTGTAAAAAAGAAACAAGCGCAGATTGAGCAAATCAATCATCTACGAAACAAACACATTGAAAACAAAAAAGAATCTTTGACAATTGGAGACTTTAAGTTGCTGTTTCTTGCTGTTTTATTGCTTGCACTAGGCGTATATTTTTATAAAAATTTTGAGCGAAACAAGATGAAGTACATCATACCGACATTGTCTCTAGGCTTGTTTTTTTCGTTGTATGGATTTACAAACAAAGTGATGCAAAGTTTGAGCACAACAGATCCAAATTTTGTAGATTCAGCTTTTGCGCCATTTAAGCCAAATGTGTATACCAGATGGGATGCAAACTATTTTTATGTCGAATCGAAAGGCATTCCCAGTCACCCAATGATGCAAGGCATCACAGGCTGGCAACAACAATTCCCAATCCCACAGTGTTACACGGGCAGCAATGCATGGAGTATCCCGTTGAATCCAGTAAAAGCAAGTACACCTGTACCTGTTAATCAGAACCACTTCTTACGCGGTGCTGTAGCTATAGCGGCCAATGGAGTGGCGATTTTCAACCCGTATACAAACACTGGCGTTGACGCATTACTCGATGGACAATTAGATACTTATGGCGGCCATTGCGGACGCGCAGACGATTACCATTACCATATTGCGCCTTTATTTCTTGATGCACAAACCAGCGACATTGTTCCGATAGCCTTTGCCCTTGATGGATATGCTGTTTACGGCAGTCAAGAACCAGATGGATCGGCAATGAAAACATTGGATGGCAACCACGGGCATGCAGGCACCAATGGTGTTTACCATTACCATGGCACAGCAACAGCACCCTATATGATTGGCAATATGGTTGGAAAAGTTACCGAAGATTCTACTTTACAAATCATACCCCAAGCTTCAGCTAAACCTGTTAGACCTTCAGGAACGCCATTAAAAGGCGCTGTAATTACTTCTTGTAAACCAAACAAGTCTGGAAATGGCTATACACTTATTTACACCCTAGCAGGTGCTACAGATTCTGTAGAGTACAGTTGGAATACCAATGGCGTATATACCTTTAACTTTTATAAATCGGGCGTTAAAACCACCAACAACTACAATGGATTCAAGCAATGCAATTTGCCAGTTTCAATTGTTGAGGCACAAAGAGAAATTTTAAGCATTGGCATATTTCCCAATCCATCGAAGACACAGATAGATTTACAATTAAGCGGAAGCCTATCTGCTAAAGACATACAAGAGTTAAACATATACAACAGCAAAGGTGAGTTGGTGTACCGAAGCAACGTCTATAAAGGGCCGATTGACATTAAAAACTTTGCAGATGGATATTATACGGTTAGCATCAAAGCACAGAATCTGATGGTGACTAAAAAATTTATTGTACAATAATTTGAGGGGAATGAAATCAAACTTAATTTTAGTATTTATTCTTATCACTTTTTATGATTCCATTGGACAAACCGTTTCAAGAACCATGAAACGTCTGCCCGACACGGGACAAAAAAACAGCTATACCAATACCTTTGGAGAAGACAACGACTATTCCTTTAATGTCCCTTTTTACATTAAATACAACAACGGCACAACCCTCGACACTGTAACGGGATTGTTGTGGCAAACCATAGACGGTGGAGAAATGAGCATTGAAAATGCACGTCTGTATTGTGACACCCTGACATTGGGAGGATATACCGATTGGCGATTACCCAATCCACATGAGGCCTTTAGCATTTTAAACCATCAGAACAACAACCCGGCAGTGGACGTAAATTTCTTTACCAAAACAGCGGCTGAATATTGGTGGACCAGTCTCAACCAATCGAACGACAACACTAAAATTTGGTGCACCAATGCAGGTGGTGGCATAGGCAACCATCCAAAAGCTGAAACCATCAGCGCCGGTGGTACCAAAAAATTCCATGTTAGAGCGGTTAGAGACCTTACCCCGCCCACTGTGATAAACCAACGCTATACCGACAATGGAGATGGCAGCATTACCGACCACTTAACAAACCTTGTGTGGCAAAAAATTCCGAATGCCAGCAGCATGACTTGGGAAGATGCCTTGGTGTATGCAGAGGGATTAAATTTCACAAACAAGACCGATTGGCGTTTACCCAACATCAAAGAATTGCAATCCTTGAACGATGAATCAACGATTAGCCCCTCAGTATATTCCCTTTTCAGTGGCTTAGGGATTAAAAAGTATTGGTCATCCACCAGCCTACCAAACCAAACCACAAAGGCATGGTATTGGGATACCCAGTTTGGAATTACGACCTACGATGTTAAAACCAATTTGAATTATGTCTTGTGTGTGCGGAACAATTACCCAAGCATTGGCATGAAAGAAACCACCAAGCAAGACAACGCAATGGTGGTTTACCCCAACCCATTTCAAAGTTTCATAGGTGTAAAAGCAGCTGAGGGAGATCGCCATTTTAAATTGTGTAGTGCCTTAGGTGTTTTGATTTATGAAGGCGTAAACATTGAAGAACAAGATTTCTCTTATTTACCAAAGGGCATTTATATCTTGCAGGTAATCGGAATTAACACTGAAAGCATAAGGCTAGCAAAAACAGAATAAAGGTGGACGTCATTGAATGTATAATTAAATATGGTGAACTTGGTTTTAGGCATGTGATACCCATGGGGTTTGACCATATTCTATTTATATTAAGTCTTTTTTTATTGAGTTCAGATTTAAAAACTGTTTTCTTACAATGCACAGTTTTCACAATAGCCCATAGCATCAGTTTGGCCTTGGCAGCAAGCTCGGTTATCATACCCAATTCAAATTATGTGGAGCCAATCATTGCGGCTTCTATTCTTTACACCTCAATAGAGAATATTGTTGACAGCAAAATCAAGCGATGGCGTTTGCTTATTGTTTTTATTTTCGGACTCATTCACGGCATGGGCTTTGCGTCGGCCTTGAGCGAGATTGGTTTACCCAAAAGCAATTTCCTTACCGCCTTGGTTTCTTTCAATATTGGTGTTGAATTGGGTCAAATAAGTGTGCTCGTAATGGCTTGGTTTTGTTTTGCAAAATGGTTTGCCAACAAGCCATGGTACAAAACCAAATTGACCTACCCACTTTCAGCGCTCATTGCGTGTATTGCGCTGTATTGGTTGGTGGAGCGGTTGTGA
>CANFXY010000166.1 GCA_947451105.1 Bacteroidota bacterium
AGATTCCACTTATGTCAAGATTGGAATAGATGAAGAGCAGACAATTTTTAATTTGTATCTTTGCGGCTTCAAACATGGCTAAGGTTGTAGTAGGTTTAAGTGGTGGAGTTGATTCATCTGTAGCGGCATATCTCTTGCAAGAAGCGGGACATGAAGTTATAGGTATGTTTATGAAAAACTGGCACGATACTTCAGTAACCATTAGTGATGAATGTCCTTGGATTGACGACAGCAACGATGCCATCATGGTGGCTGAAAGTTTGGGCATTCCTTTTCAAACGATTGACTTAAGCGAAGAATATAAAAAGCGTATAGTAGATTATATGTTTGCTGAGTACGAAGCTGGTAGAACACCAAATCCAGATGTATTGTGCAACCGTGAAATAAAGTTTGATGTATTTTTAAATGCAGCGGTGCAACTGGGGGCTGACTATGTGGCTACAGGGCACTATTGCAGAAAAGAAGAAATAGATACAGCAGAAGGCAAGGTATACCGATTGTTGGCTGGAAAAGACGGCAACAAAGACCAAAGTTATTTCTTGTGTCAAGTTACGCAAAAGCAATTATCAAAAGCCTTATTTCCAATCGGCCATTTAACCAAACCAGAGGTAAGAGAAATAGCCGCAAAAATGGGATTGGCCACTGCCACTAAAAAAGATTCGCAAGGACTTTGTTTTATAGGAAAAGTGCGTTTACCAGAATTTTTGCAACAACAATTAAAACCCAAAACGGGGAATATTATTGAAATAGCTGCAGATTCTAGTTTATATAGGAGTATTGAACCGCCAAGATATTCGAGTAGTGACGAAGACTTACACGCATTTACCCGCGCCATTAAATACCAAGAAACAGATGGAAAAAAAGTAGGTGAGCACAGTGGTGCACATTATTTTACCATAGGTCAGAGAAAAGGTTTGAATGTAGGCGGTAAAGCTGAGGGGATGTTTGTTATTGCAACTGATACAATTACCAATACCATTTATGTTGGAATGGGCGATCAGCACCTTGGCTTATTGCGCAATGGTTTGTTTGTTCCCCAAGCAGATGTGCATTGGATAAGAGAAGATTTACAATTAGCAATAGGCGAAGAGAAAGATTTTCTTTTGAGAATTCGCTACAGACAAACTTTGGCAAATGGCCGCTTATACCAAAGAGAGGAAGGCATTTATATTTTATTTGAGCATCCTACAAAAGCCATAGCAGCAGGGCAGTTTGCCGCGTGGTACCTAGAAGATGAATTGGTGGGTAGCGGTGTAATCTCTTAAATAAAAAAAGCCTTCCGAAAGGGAAGGCTTTTTAAATATTGCTTTACAAAATTATTCGCAGGCTTTCTTTACAAATTCTTCCCACTGTTCATCAGGAACATAAACCAATTTTGGTGTTTTCCAATTGCCGGTGAAGAAATTTGTTTTCAACTCACTGCCTTTACCAATCCAAGCATAGCGTTTGCCATTTACAACCACATAGGCCATGAAGACATGGTCTGCGTATGCTTTCTTTTCTTTCTTACTGATAAATGATTGGTTGAAACTGTGTTTGCCTTTGTTTTTGATAAAAGAAGCTGTTGTAGTTTTATCTTCCTCTTTGGCTCCATAAATCACCATTACATTGTTGAATTTTTTGCTTTTGATTTTCACACAATTATTTGCACCAGCGACGTCACCATTATCTGTTTCAGCGCTTGCTGCTTTAGAACTACCTTTTTCAAGTGGGGTTAGTTCCAATAAAGAATAGAAACCTGAAAATGGTGCTTCAAAAATCCAGTAGTCGCAATTGGCCAAACCTTGACACGCATCGTTTAGAACAATTTTAGTGGTCCAATCGAAGAAATTGTCTTTTTTAGTTTCAGCTGGAAGTATAGCATATTGTTTGCCTTCATGGGCTGGGAACTTACTTTTAGGAATCATGATTAACACTTTGGTTTTTTTAACCATAATCATGTCAGCGGTATCATTTTTTTGAGAAACATTAAAGTCAATAAACTTTACGATTTCACGGTCAAATTTCGGAATTTGAGGAACATTTCCTACACCAGGTAAAAGGAAACTGTTGCAGAAATTTAAAAATTCAGTTGGATAAAGACCATCTTGAACTTGCATGTAGGTGCTGCTGGCATCCATCTTTTTGAAGCAAGATTCGTTTAAAACAACAATAGATTTATCGTCTCCAAATCGAGCCAATTTATTTGATTTGTCTAAGGTTTCAAGTCCTCCGAATGGATCGACATTGCAGTAACCACAGCTAAATTTCTTATCGGCATTGTGCCAAATGTTTACGTTAACATTGCTGATAGAACTTGTAAAACAAGGTTTATCTCCTGCAGAAAAAGTATTTCTATTGTTAGAAATTGTTTTATCAGTAAGTTTCCAAGTAACAGGTTTGTTTTTCTCTTCAATACCAGTGTAAAGGTTGTAGTCAGTTGCCTGATTAGCCATTGGCAATTCTACCTCAACTGGCAATATACCTTTAATTGGTTTGCCTTTAAACGTAGCAGTAACTTTGAACATGCCAGCACTTAGAAGTTTATTGCCTTCGTTGTCAAGGTTGCTCAAATTGTATTTCTTCATGTCATCAGCATTGTCTACATAGATGATGCTAAACACCAATTCGTCGTTGTTGTAATTTTCGAAGGTATTGGCTTTAATTTTCACTGAGGCACAACCTGATTTAATGATGGTATCTCTGTCTGGACGAGCCATATAAAGCACAACGTCTACTCTACGCATTTCGCTTAAGTCGGCTTCTTTACCTGTCGCCATTTCACCAAAGAAGGCAGAGGCAAATTTTACTTTAAACTTCATCAGACCTTTTCCAGTTATGTAATTAGACACTGTATCGCTGCGACGGTTTGAAAGTTCCAAATTGGCTTCAGCACCGCCGGTAGTGTCAGCGTATCCGTTTACTTGAATACGTCTAACATTCGGATTGGTTTGTAGTAAGGAAACCAAAGAGTCAAGCGCATTATAGCCTTCAGGTTTGATTTTATCCTTACCAATATCAAAATAAATACTGTATTTCTGAACGATAGGCGCAGCAGGTTGAGCAGCGGCTTTACCATCGTTTTTCTTAATAGTTGTCTGAGAGAAAGTTACTTGAGTGTTCAAGGTTAATAGCAAACCCAGCAACACCATTTGTAGTCGGAAATTTTTCATGCGACGCAAAAATATTGAAATACATTGGCATTTTAAAGCCGAACTGCAATTTATTATTTTGTGTCTATGCTTGCTGCATATAGCGGTTTTATCAAAAGACTATGGTAGCAATCTACCATACATTCTAGGGAATGGAATACTTTCGCGTACGTGCTTAAGTTTACATAACCAAGTAACCAAGCGTTCTAAACCTAATCCAAAACCAGCGTGCGGAACGCTTCCGTATTTTCTCAAGTCTAGATACCATTCGAATTCAGCCATTGGTAAATCGTGCTCAATGATTTTATCGCGCAATTTTTGCTCGTCTGTTTCACGCTCACCACCACCAACGATTTCACCATAACCTTCTGGCGCTAAAACATCGACACCTCTAGCGAATCTTTGATCGTTCGGGTTGCGCTTTAAGTAGAAGGCTTTAACCTCATGTGGCCAATCGTACACCATCACAGGAACGTCAAACAATCTGGTAATAACTGTTTCGTCGCTACCACCTAAGTCGTTACCGTATTCAAAGTTCTTAGCGCTTTGTATCCATTGAGGAATATTTCTTTGTTGTTCCTCTAAATCTTTTAAGTCGTTTTTAAGGGTAGCAATTTTGTTTTGGTTAAAATTGATTTCACCTTTTTTCATGCCAGGAACGGCCAATTTTGCTTCTCTATCTGCAATTTCAGCGTTTGCAGCGGCAATTGCCAATTCAACTTTTGCCAATTCATCTTCCAACGATTTAATGCTGTTTTGTCCATTGACATCTTTTTCACCTTTAATGATAGCAACAGCCTCATCATAGCTCAAGCGTGGGAATTTTTTCAAACTAGATTCAAGTATGCTGGTATCTCTATCAATTAACTTCAATTCGTTTTGGCAGTTGTCTAACACCGCTCTGATAACGAATTGCAAGAAGTTTTCAATAAGGTCCATGTTTTCATGGATGTCCATGAACGCAACCTCAGGTTCAATCATCCAAAATTCAGATAAGTGACGGCGGGTTTTACTTTTTTCTGCTCTGAATGTTGGGCCGAAGGTATAGATTTTACCAAATGCCATTGCCATGGCTTCACCGTACAACTGTCCACTTTGACTTAGGTAGGCTGGGTCGCCATAAAAGTCTGTTTCGAAAAGGTTGGTGGTACCTTCACACGCATTGCCGGTGAAAATAGGCGCATCCATTTGCACAAAACCTTCCTTTTGAAAAAATTGGTGTATGCTGTAAATAATGGTATTTCTAATTCTTAAGATGGCCCATTGGCGTTGGCTTCTAAGCCATAGGTGGCGTTTGTCCATTAAGAATTCTATACCGTGCTCTTTCTTTGCAATTGGATATTCTTCAGCAATTTGAATAACAATTAATTTGGTCACTTGTATTTCAAAACCACCAATTTGACGTTCGTCTTTTACAACGGTACCGTGTATTTCAGCCGCACTTTCAAGACTAAGTTTTCCAGCATTTTCAAATTCTTCTGCAGAAATTTTATTTGCATCTGCAATACACTGACACAATCCACTTCCATCGCGAAGGTTTATGAAAACCAAACCTTTACTGTCTCTGCGGTTCGCAACCCATCCTTTTAATACAACTTCTTTTCCTTCAAATTGAGGTATTTCTTTGATATACATTTTTAAATGTTTTCTTTTTAATAAACTGCAAAATTAGTTTACTTTGCAC
>CANFXY010000167.1 GCA_947451105.1 Bacteroidota bacterium
AAAATCACCCCCGAGCGTTTGGTGTGGATCAATAGACTTTCCGGTTTAATCCTCTTGAGCTTTGGGTTGTTGGCTTTGTATTCTTGCTTGGATATTAAAAATTGAAAAGTAGATTATTGCCAAATAATGTAAACAATTTTATATTTGTTTCCGTTTATTGGATACTTTTTCTTATATTTGTTGTATGCTTGTTTTAGACACTTCAACAGGAATATCGCACGAGATAGAAATAATTCCTCTAGAAGAAGCTGATTACAAACGTTTAAGCAAGGTAAAATATTATTTTGATTGGAAAACCGAACAAGAATATGAAGTTTATAAATTGCGAATTCTTGGGAACAATGAAATATTAGGTCTTATTTCATTGGAAAGAATTCCAAGTGAGTGGAGAGTGCATATTAGGCTATTAACTGTTTCGAAGGATAATAAGGGAAGCACTAAACAATATGAACACATTGCAGGCAACTTAATTGCGTTTGCTGCTACAATTGCTGTTCGTGATTATGCTGAATTTGCTTGCATTTCCTTAAGACCCAAAAGCCAAATTGCACAGCATTATATTGACAAATACAAAATGACACCTACCGGTAGAATATTAAGCATAGAAGTACCCGAAATTATTGATTTAATTAACCAATACGACCATGAAAATTGAAAAAAACAAAGATATAATTGAAGACGCTGAATATGGATTAGATTCTAGATTCAAATCAAGTAAAGAGCATGAATCAGAGTCTACATTACTCATGGAAGCTCGTTTATTAAGAATGAAGAATTTATCGAAAGATCAAATTATTCGAGCTAAACTCATGCAATTAAAATTAAAAATGGAAGAATATCTAAAACAGCCCATTTATGACAATAAAAATCATTTTTTAGACTTTTTGAAATCATATATAGACACCATTTATTCAACTAGAAACGGTTTTGCCCACGACATTAACATCAAACCCATTAGGCTTAGTCAAGTTATTAATAAACACAGAGAACCCAGTGAAGAATTTATATTGAAATTAATGATACATTCCGAAAAAGTTTATGAAAGCATCAGTGGGTTTCAAAAGAAAAATTGGTTTGACGTTTATTTTCAAGAAAAAATATGTGAGACCATGTCTAAGCAAGATAAATGGAGACCAAATCTTGAAAAAGAAGTCAGCTTAAGTGAATCTATTAAATAAAAGCATAAAGACAGATTAAAATATTTTGAAATGAAAAATAAGAGAAATGAAAACAAAGAAAAAGAATTAGAAATGTTCTCTTTTGACCAAATAAAAGATGAATTCATAGGCGAAGTTGGAACTGTAAAAAGAACGCTTTATGAACAAGAACTTCAACTGGAAATTCTTGGCGATTTAACCTTAAAGCCTTGAGCTGTATAATTATGAAAACGTATAAATTTTTGATACCCTTATAAAAGGGCATAAATTCTATGAAAAAGATTTCAATATTTATCTTCTTAATTTATAGTGTTGCGCTTCATGCAACCATACAGAGTTTTGATTATATAATTCTTAATAAAGACACATTGCCATTATTTTCTGATCCATTAT
Organism: Bacteroidota bacterium; assembly: GCA_947451105.1. Lineage (GTDB taxonomy): Bacteria > Bacteroidota > Bacteroidia > NS11-12g > UBA955 > JABMMZ01. Next base: position 1,551 of record CANFXY010000167.1, read on the forward strand.
ATGATTATTTCAAACAAAAGGGCAATTTTGAAATACCAGACTTCAAAAAAAGGTGCTGGTCTACAGGCTGCATAAGAGGATATAATACCTATTGGGAGTTGAAAAACGATTCACTGTTTTTATTGAAAATAACTTCATGTAAAAGTGAAGTTTGCGTTTTAAGTGAAGTAAATCTCCTAAAAATGTTTGGAACCCCTATCGTCTTTGCAACATGGTACACCGGCACTCTGGAAATCCCGAGAAGAAAATATGTTGCAGATTGTCAAACGTATGAAGGAGAAGAAAGAATTGAAATCAATAAAGGAAAAGCTATCAGTAAATATACCATATCATATGACGAATTTATAAAAGAACAAAAACTAAATAAGGTTCTTTCAAAGAATGTGGGCAAACTAAGCGACACGTTATTGTACTATTTAAATAAATCCATGAATTGGGAAAAATTAGAAAATTCTGGGAATCGCTGGTGTGACGACATTTATTTACTATCCTATGATCAAAATGGCAATTTATTAGACATTAAATTACTGATGAATCATACAGATTCAACTAAAGCAAAAGACATACGATTTGACAACAGACTGGAAAGATATTGCACAAAGCGCATGAAGAATGTACTTGATCAACTCTCACTAAACTATATCAAGCCACACAGGCCGTTTAAAATAAAAATTAACTTATTCTACTTTGACAAACTGATTATTGATAATTGTAGCTTGTACTATGATTATAAAAAAGGATCATGAACAATTGAAACTAATGGGATCTAACTTGATCTGAATTTTCGAAAAGGCACAAGAAAAAAGTCCCGCCAATAATGGTCGGGACTTTTTTAATATTGAATATTCTTATTAGAATGATTTAGCGATGTCGATAAAATCGCGTGAAGCCAAAGCCGCTCCGCCAATTAAAGCACCATCGATATCAGACATAGCAAACAATGACTTAGCATTGTCTGGTTTAACACTTCCTCCGTATAGGATAGAAATGCCTGAAGCAATCTCGTCGTTAAACATGTTCGCAACACATTTGCGGATGTGGATGTGCATTTCGTTTGCTTGATCAGCAGAAGCTGTAACGCCTGTGCCAATAGCCCAAACGGGTTCGTAAGCCAAAATACATTTAGCAGCATCTTCATTGCTCAAGCCTTTCATAGCTGACAATTGTTCTTCAACAATTGAAAAATGTGCATTGGCTTCACGCTCTGCCAAAGTCTCGCCGATACAATATACCGGAACAATGTTGTGCTTAATAGAAGTTACAATTTTAGCCGCACAAGACGCATTGGTTTCGTTGTAGTATTGTCTTCTTTCACTGTGACCAACAAGGGTGTAGTGGATGTCGATAGACTTTAACATCGATGCAGAAACTTCACCTGTGAAAGCACCTTGTTCGTTTTGGTTGATGTTTTGCGCACCTACCCCAATACCAGAACCTGCCAATTGTTTGGCAATGGCTTGAAGGTGGATGTAGGGCGGAAATATTAATAATTTCGCTTCTGGCATTACTTCAGTAGCTGCCATGGTTCTAATTTCTTGAGCTAAGCCTTGACCTTCTTCAAAGGTTTTGTGCATTTTCCAGTTGCCTGCGGCAATTTTTTGTCTTTTCATGATTTTTCCCAATTTCTAAATTTAGATTCTAGTGTATATATGTAATTTAATATGTTTTTGTCGTCTTCTGATAATTCAACATGTCGTCTTTGCATCACCAATTCGGCTGTTTGAAAGGCTTTAGAAGGTGTGTAAGTTTCGAAACCTTGCGCCCCGCCCCAACTGAAGGAAGGAACGAAATTGCGCGGAAAGCCTGATCCGAATATATTCGCAGATACACCAACCACGGTTCCTGTATTGAACATGGTGTTGATGCCACATTTGCTGTGGTCGCCCATAAAGAGACCGCAAAATTGCAAACCTGTTTTTTCAAAACGCTCAGTTTGGTAGTTCCACAACTTCACAATTTCATAATTGTTTTTTAAATTGCTGTTGTTGGTATCGGCACCAAGGTTGCACCATTCACCCAAAACAGAATTGCCCAAGAAACCATCGTGTCCTTTATTAGAATACCCAAATATCACTGAATTGCTGACCTCTCCTCCTACTTTGCTGTGTGGACCAACGGTGGTTCCATTGTAAATCTTCGCCCCCATTTTAATTCCTGCAGATTCGCAAAGCGCAAAAGGACCGCGGATTAAAGCACCTTCCATAACCTCTGAATTTTTCCCCAAGTAAATTGGTCCCTCAGTGGTATTAAACACAGAAGCTTCCGCTTTGGCACCCTCTTCAAGGAAGATAGGGTGTTTGCCGATAACGGTATTGGTACTGCTTAAAGTTTGTGAAACCCTGTTGTTCGTTATGCGCTCAAAATCAAGGTTGATTTGATGGTGGTTAAACGAGAAGATATTGTGTATGCGGGAGATTTGTTGAAAATCGGCAGTATACTGAATGGCTTGGGCATTGCTAGCTGCTGCTAGTTCTGCACCTCGGTAGGCAAGTAAGATGTTGTTGCTTTGCAAACACGCGCCATTGGCAAGGGCTTGAATGGCCGACAACAAAGTGGTATCGGGCAGCAAACGGCTGTTGATGAATAGATTTTCAGCCTCCTGCTTTGCAGGGTATTTGCCTGAAAGGTGCTCGGCACAAATAAAAGAAACATCGGTAGCTAGACAAAGGTTCCATTTTTCAGCCACGGTTAAAATACCACAGCGAATAAGCGCCGCTGGTCTGGTTAAAGTAAAAGGGTAAAGATGGGAAACTTCTTGGTCGTCAAATAGAATTGTATTCATGTTTCAGGCATCAAAATAAGGTAAAAAAATAGACATAAAAAAAATCCCGACGAATCGGGACTTTCTAAAGAGTTTATTTAAATTATTTTTTAACGTAACGTTGACGGAATTTATCGATTCTACCAGCTGTATCCACCAAGGTTTGTTTTCCGGTGAAGAAAGGATGGCTTTTATCTGATATCTCCAACTTGTAAATAGGATATTCGTTTCCGTCTTCCCATTTAGCAGTTTCTCTTGTTTCAACACAGCTACGTGTTAAAAATGAATAATCACTGCTTAAGTCTTTGAAAATGACAAAACGATAGTTCGATGGATGTATACCTTCTTTCATGATATTTCTTTTTGGGAGTGCAAAAATATGAATAAATATTGTTCTTACAAAAAAATATTGAACAATCTTTGATATTTGTTTGCTAATGGGCCAATTACAGCTGCTTA
>CANFXY010000168.1 GCA_947451105.1 Bacteroidota bacterium
CAATACTTTAGAAGAAGTAGCTAAACAAGTTGGCGCTAATTACAAAGCATAAACCATTTAATTTCGCTCAATGGCAAATTTAAAAGAAGTTAGAAGTAGAATCAGTTCAACCATTTCAACGCAGCAGATCACTAAAGCGATGAAGTTGGTGTCTGCCACCAAGTTAAGAAAGGCACAATCTGCTATCATGCAAATGCGCCCTTATGCCGATAAATTAAACGGTGTATTGATGAATCTTGGTGACTCTGCTAATGACGAAAAATTAAGCAAATACTTCAAAGAACAAACACCTGAAAAAGTGTTGTTGGTTGTAGTAAGTAGCGATAGAGGTTTGTGCGGTGGTTTTAATGCCAACGTGATCAAACGTGCTAAAGCGCTATTGGCTGATGAATACGCTAGCCAAGCAGCTAAAAACAACGTAGACTTCTTGTTCGTTGGTAAGAAAGCATTCGAGTTCTTCAAAAAATTCGATTACAACATCAATACCGACTACATGACTACCTTCGCTAATTTGAACGCGCAAACTGGTTTTGCTGTTGGTGACTATATTTTAGAAAGTTTCCTTTCTGGTAAATACAACCGCATCGAAGTCGTTTACAACAAATTCAAAAATGCTGCAACGCAAATCGTTAGCAACGACGTTCTTTTACCAGTTTCAATGAATATGTCTTCTTCTGCTAAAGCAGTAGCTAAAGATTATATCTTTGAACCTAATAAAGTTGAAATTCTTGAAGAGTTAATCCCTCGTTCTATCAAAACCCACTTGTACAGAAGTTTCCTTGACTCTTTTGCTAGTGAGCACGGTGCACGTATGATCTCTATGGACAAAGCAACGGATAATGCTGGTGAAATCTTGAAACAATTAAAATTGATTTACAACCGTGGTAGACAAGCCGCAATTACCAATGAAATCTCTGAAATCGTTGGTGGTGCAGCAGCCTTGAACGGTTAATCTAAACCCATATTTCCAAAAAGCCCGAAAGAAATTTTGGGCTTTTTTTATGTCTTTAAATCAGTTCATTGATCTTAATCAAACCTTAAAAAAAATGAATTATATTGCGGGTGTTTATGAAAAAAATTCTCTTTATCTTGACGATTGCCTTTGGCATTTCACTTCATGCACAAATTACCTTAACCCGTGAGCATATCATCAACTACGGCAAGAAATTCGTTATCGCCTATGATGGAAATCAACATTCTTTTGCTGCTTCAGGCGCTAACAAAACTTGGGATTTTAGAAATATTAATGCCAACTACAAAGACAGTTTGCGCTTTGGCGGAGCCGATTGGTTCAAAGGCCATGTGAATTTCCCAAAGTCCAATTTTGCTTTTATATATTATTCAGACACGCAAGCTATAAACTACATGCATTTGAACGACTCATCTTTAGGATTTGAGGGCTTTTACAACTACACAGCTAGCTCTGAAGATATTGCACAAACCAAATCAACGCTTATCCGTTTCCCAAGCACATACAACAGTAAATTTAATGAAAGCCATGTATTTATGGGTGGTGTATTGCGCATTAAACTTGACCCAGATACCGCAGGTCCTATGCCATTTATAGATTCTATACGCATTGATCAAACCCGATATATTACTTCAAATATAGATGCTTGGGGAACTTTAAAAACGCCACTTGGTAGCTTTTTTTGTTTAAAACAAACCACACTTGATGTGATGGCGCAAACCTATATGATGAAATCCAATGGATCTTGGAAACCTGCACCTGACAATGTGCTTCAAAGATTAAAATACCCTTTGCCAAATTATGATTCTTCTTACAATGTGAATTTTTGGACCAATGATGCGAACTATGGTTTTCCAATTTTAAGTTATTACTACAGTCCAAGAGATACCAATACGTCCGATATCGAATGGATGTTTGGCAAATCAAGAAAAAGCAGTCTCAACGCCTATAATACCAAAAACCTTTCTTTCTTCCCTAATCCTGCAAACAACAGCATACAAATTTCAGGCGACTTTGAAAATGTGGTTCTTGAAATATGGGACATGCAAGGAAGACACTTAAACAGCTTCAATAATCTTGAGTCGAGCATAGATATTGAAACCCTAGAATTGGGTGTTTATGTATTAAAATTCTTGGATAAAAACACCGGCGAGAATTTATCTAGCCAAACATTGATTAAGTCTTAATCGCTTAATTTCTTATTTAACTTTACGGTTTCATAGGCCGTAAACAAGGCATCTTCCAGCATTTCAGGGTGCACCAGTTTTAAATTGATATTGGTCCATCCATGCTTACCCCACTTGTTAGGGACAGGATAGACATGTTCCAAATTATATGAACAAAAAGAAGATTGGTCTATTGGCGTTAACTTAACACAAGCTCTCGATTCTTTGACATTAAGACTCGCGAAGATTCGGTTTTTAATTTTAAAAGAAACAATGTGGTGGTGGGGCGCTTCTGTTACAGCATCTAGTCTTTGTATGATGCTTAAGAAATGTGACTCCAAAGACATAAACTAAAATTGACTGTTGGGAACCGTATTGTTATTTGCAACCAAAACAGCATCAGAATTGACAAACTTAGAAGCCTTCATGTAAATCTTATTTGGATAGTAGGCAAACAAACACACGCCGTTGCTAATGGTCTTTGACAAGGCGGCAATTACTTTTTCAGAAACCGCTGGGCAACCCAGACTGCGACCCAAACGTTGGTTTTGCCTGATAAACGACTCATCAACATAATCAGCACCATGTATGACGATGCCTCGATCTAAGGCATTGCTGTTAAACGCTTTTTCAACGCCATGCATGCGAATAGACAAATCGTGTTTGCCTTGGTATATGTCGCCAGTTACGAAGAAACCCAAACTGGTTTGAAAAGAATTAACCTTGTTTGAAAATTGTTTTGCGAACTCATTGCCACTGTTTCTACCATGGGCAACCAACTCGTGGTGCAGCAATTTCATCGCTTTTAGGTCTACAACCCAAAAACGTTTCACATTTGCAGACAAAGAATAGTCAATAAATGCCAGTATATTTTTCTTGCCCAATTGACCTTGCTCTAAAAGCTTTGCATAACCCTTTAAAGCCAAGTTAAACACTTGTTTCTGAGGGCGATTATGGGAAGTAAACAACTTAGAATATGCTGAATCTAAAAAATTCGAATACGTTTCAGAGGAAGTGTAAAAATACAGGGCAGTTTCATCGCTGCAATTCTTTGCATCTAGCTCAGATTCTGTATTTTGACCATCCAAAATAAGATTCTGATTGTCCGATTCGATAAAACGAAACGACAATACGCAAAAAATACTAAAAACGATTGATATTGAGGTGTTTATACGCGACATCCGTGAGAGAACTTACAAAATACGTGCCAAGTATTAACATTTTATGAACTTTTTTATAGTATTTTAAGACTTCAGTTCCAAAAATCTTTCATCCACAATTTTAACAAGAATCCAATTTTATAGACAAGTTCACTTGAAGAATAATTTCAAATGAAAACTTTGGTGTAATACATCCCTATTCCGCAAACGAAGTGCGGGTTAATTGAAAGCATAAAAGGCCAACAGAAAACATTATTGAATTCCATTGAAATGCTTATTTTTGTTGCTAATTTAAACATGTCTTCCACCTCTATGACAAATAAGACCCTACTTTCGGCCATTGAAGATGAAATCATCAAATTGGAGCGCAAACTTAGTCCTGAAAACAAAGACCTCATTCAGAATTGGGATGCCTTAGTGGCCAAGTATAAAAATGAAGATTATGTGTTTAAAGTGCGCGATAAAGAAATCCGCATCAAAACACATACTGAAAGTCTTAGTCACACGCCCATAGCGAAAGTTGCTTTGCCAAAGTTCAAAGCTTGGGGCGACCGTTTGAGATGGCAATTGCAAGAAAACATTCCTGGTGAATTCCCATACACCGCTGGTATTTACCCTTTCAAACGCGAAGGAGAAGATCCAACCCGTATGTTTGCTGGAGAAGGTGGACCGGAGCGTACCAACCGCCGTTTTCACTACGTGAGTTTGGGCATGCCTGCAAAGCGTTTGTCAACTGCATTTGACAGTGTGACCCTTTATGGAAATGACCCACATGTGCGTCCAGATATTTATGGAAAAATTGGCAATTCAGGTGTGAGCATTTGCTGCCTTGATGATGCTAAAAAACTATACAGTGGTTTCGATTTAGCAGATCCAAAAACATCGGTGTCTATGACCATCAATGGTCCAGCTCCAATGCTACTTGGATTTTTCATGAATGCGGCAATTGACCAACAATGTGAGAAGTACATCAAACAAAACAATCTTGAGGCTGAAGTAGAAGCAAAAATAAAAGCTATTTATGCAGCCAATGGGGCGGCCAGACCGAGTTACCAAGGTCCATTGCCAGAAGGCAACGACGGTTTAGGCCTTATGTTGCTTGGCGTAACAGGCGATCAAGTTTTGCCAGCGGATGTTTACCAACAAATAAAAACCCATACCCTTTCTCAAGTAAGAGGAACGGTGCAAGCCGATATTTTAAAAGAAGACCAAGCGCAAAACACTTGTATTTTTAGTACTGAATTTGCCTTGCGTTTAATGGGTGATGTTCAAGAATATTTCATCAGCAAAAAGGTCCGCAATTTTTAC
>CANFXY010000169.1 GCA_947451105.1 Bacteroidota bacterium
ACAGCACCTTCTTGAGCTGCTCTATCTGCTCTGTTTAAAGAGATTTTTTGACCTTTTTTTCTAAGGTTATCGATTGCTGCTTCGAAATCACCATTGCTTTCTACTAGGGCTTTTTTACAGTCCATCATACCAGCTCCGGTCATTTGGCGCAATTTGTTTACATCTGCTGCACTAATTGTTGACATACTACTCATCTTTAATATTAAGCTTCTGCTGATGCTTCTTTTTCTGCTTTAGATTTCTCTATTTCAGCTGAATCTTTCTCTTTTTTACGGTCTAATTGTCCTTCTTCGATTGCTCTAACAATTACATCAACAATTAATTTGATAGATTTTGAAGAGTCATCGTTACTAGGGATAGCGAAATCAATGTTTGTAGGATCGCTATTGGTATCCACCATTGCAATGGTAGGGATATTCAATTTGATTGCTTCGGCAACTGCCAAGTGCTCTCTTTTAACGTCAACGATAAATAAAGCAGAAGGAAGGCGAGACATATCAGCGATACCACCAAGCACTTTAGCTAATTTAGCTTTTTCGCGCTCTAGCATCAATTTTTCTTTTTTGTTGATGTTTGCATAAGTACCATCCGTAGCCATTTTATCAATGGTTTGCATTTTTTTGATAGACTTACGCACTGTAGCAAAATTGGTTAACATACCACCTAACCATCTTTCGCAAGCGAAAGGCATGTTGGTTTGAGCAGCTGCTTCTTTAATAATCTCTTTTGCTTGTTTTTTGGTAGCTACAAATAAAATTTTGCGACCAGATTTAACCATGTTTCTAACGGCTGAAGCAGCTTCATCCAATTTCAACGAGGTTTTGTTAAGGTCTATGATGTGAATTCCATCTTGCTCCATGAAAATGTAAGGAGCCATCTTTGGATTCCATTTGCGGGTAAGGTGGCCAAAATGACAACCTGCTTCCAATAATTGTTCTTGTGATACTGAAGACATTTGAATATAGTATTAGCGTTTGCTGAATTGAAATCTTTTTCTTGCTTTCTTTTGACCAGGTTTCTTTCTTTCAACCATTCTGTCATCTCTAGTTAATAAACCTAGTGGTTTTAGAGCAATGCGGTTTTCAGCATTCAATTCGCAAAGTGATTTAGAAATGGCTAAACGGATAGCTTCTGCTTGTCCTGTTACGCCACCACCATCAACATTTACTTTGATGTCCAATTTTCCAACATTGTCAGTTACTTGTAATGGTTGAACCACTTTAAACTGATTTACCAATGTAGTGAAATATTGGTCGTATGGTTTGTTGTTGATAAGAATATCACCATTACCGGCTTTTACATAAATGCGGGCAACAGCTGTTTTTCTTCTTCCTGATGTGTTTGATACTTCCATGAATGATCTGTATGGATTATTTTATCTTTAATTCTGTTGGTTGTTGAGCTGCGTGAGGATGTTGATCACTGTCGTAAACGAACAGATTTCTAAACATTTCAGCACCTAGTCTGTTTTTTGGCAACATGCCTTTAACCGCTTCCTCGATAAGAGCAATTGGTCTTTTGTTTACCAAGTCTGAAGCAGATATTCTTTTCTGTCCACCTGGGTAGCCAGAGTAAGTGATATACTCTTTAGAGTTGATTTTGGTTCCAGATAATTTCACTTTACCTGCATTCAACACAATAACGCAATCGCCATTGTCAGAATGAGGGGTGTAATCTGTCTTATTTTTGCCGATTAAAGCAGAAGCGATTTGAGAAGCCAAACGGCCTAATACTTTTTCGCTCGCGTCAACTACATAAAATTTCTTGTTTATGCTTGTTTTGTTGGCGTAAATGGTTTTATAACTAATTGAATCCACGACTTTGGGTGTTGATAAAAATTTGGGACGGCAAAATTAGATAATCATATTCGAAATACCAAACACCTTTTGAATTTTTATTGTAATTACCTTGAAAGGGTGTCGTAAACCTTTGATATTATTGGTGTTTGGCTTTTCCAATCATATTTCTCAAAAACCGTTTTTTTGCCGTTTTTTGCCATAAGTTCACTTTTTTCGACATCCATGTGCATAGCGATTAGCACTTTTTTCAGTTCAAGTACATTTAAAGGGTCGATGCAAACCCCACAATTATTTTCTTCAATAACTTCCCTATAAAGTGGAAAATTAGAGGTAATAATTGGCAATCCGCAGCGCATGTATTCGAACAGTTTTGTTGGATAACTTTCTATTGAATTCTTCATCGGCCAAATTAGGCACATCCCTATATCCATGTTTTTAGCCATTATATACCCTTCATCCAAAGGCAATCGTCCATAAAAGTGGATTTGATTCTCTATTTCTTTATAATATTTTAAACTTTTGATTTTTCTATCCAGATCAGAATACAATTCTCCAACACAGTGAAAATCCGCACGGATACCTTCTGTTTTTAGCAGATGCAATGCTTCTAAGACTTGTAAAATCCCTCTGTTCTCCAATACAATACCTATATAGTATAAGTTCAAACTGTCTTTATATGTAGTTTTTTCAAAAGGCGCAAAGAATTCAGTATCACAAAAATTCTGAACTGTTGAAATTTGCTTACACATTTTATGGTACCTTTTTTCGTAGGATCGCTCGGCCAATAGAATATAAAACAACTTACAGGCAATTTTCTCGAAAAATGTAAAAATTGTAAAAACGAGCTTTTGTCTTTTAATCCAGGGTTTGTCAAACAAGTCTTCCGCTATATTTTCATGAATATCTAAAATCACCTTTTTGCCAAGCAATCTTAAAAGAATTCCGCAAGGAATTAACTCCGGATCATGCAAATGATAAATGCGGGCATTGACTTTAATTGCTTTAAAAAACATAAACAACCACCCAAATAGAATTCTGAATTTACGGTTGTGGTAACGCTTAAAGGGAATAATATGAATTTTGTCCTTGACCTCTTCTTTTGGATGCACTGCAATTAAGGTAACATTGTAGCTTGAACTTAAAAACTTACACATTCTGTAATAAATTCGGGTATCTAAGGCAAAATGTACCGAACTAAGATGGCAGACTTTTATGGGGGTGTTTTCAGACAAGAGTGCAAAGGTAGGGAAGAAGCAAGAGCGATGCAAGGGGTTAGGATATAGCGTTTAGGGTCTAGGTGGGAGAGCTTTTGATTGTTTTGATTTTAATTATTCGTAATTTTTCAGTCATTCTGGATTCATTTTTGGGCGCCAAACCTTTTAACCCATAGGGTGTTTCAGCTCTGTGAAACTCTACTATCGGGTTGCCCGCCGCTTCCCAGTTGCAGATTTTGCCCAAAGCTGCAAAAACCCTGCACTAGAATTTTGTTTCACAAAACACAGAGCAGGACAAAGCGCAACGGGACAGGTCGCTGCGGCTTTGTGGGTAATTCAAGAGCCCCGTACTAGAGTTTTTCACTTTGTTGCAAACACAGCACGGGGTAAACTGCACGGCGGTCTTCGGGGCGCGCATTTCGTTGTTTTTATTTTTTGTAGAGACAGGGCATGCCCTATCTCTACAAAAAAATCATTTCCTCAACCTAAAGCCCGTGGTGTACTTTTGGCTTTGGAAAAGTTCTACCACTGGGCTCTTGTTTCACCCTGTGGTGCTTTGCCCTCCTCAACCCTCTTGCTCTTGCAATCTTTTAAAAACAAGTTCAAATTTCCTTTGTTACTTATAATGAATTTAAATAAGTCCTTTGTTTTACTTTTATCAAATAAAACGATAAATTTGCGGCGAATTCAAAATTTAAAACTTTGAGTTGGACACCTTTAAATATTCAAAATAACAAGTAAAAGTTACATCATACATGAATTGGCTAACAAATTTTCTAAAATCAAGTATCGGTAGAAAGCTACTGATGGCCTTAACTGGCTTTTTCCTATGCGCATTCCTATTGGTTCACCTAATTGGAAATCTGCAGTTGTTCAAACACGACCATGGCCTTGCCTTTAATACTTACGCTGTGTTCATGACCAGCAATCCATTTATTAAGTTTACTTCTTATGGATTGTATGCCACCATTTTGTTTCACGCATTTTGGGGTTTGTATTTGGTTAACACCAACCGCAAAGCACGTCCAGTTAATTACGCTGTAATTGATGGCAAAGCAAACAGTTCTTGGAACAGCAGATGGATGGGCGTTCTTGGAACAATTATCCTTGCCTTTATTGTGTTTCACATGGCTGATTTCTGGGCTGAATACAAATTTGGCCAAGTTCCATACGTACAATATTCACAAGACCTTAACACACTAGAAGTTACTGCGGTGCCTACAGATGCCATTGATTCTAAAAAGATTCAATTCACTGAAAGCAATGTTGAAATTACCATTGTTAAAGATTTATACCAAGAAGTAGCCATTGCTTTCCAAGAATGGTGGATCGTTTTGTTGTATGTTCTTGCCATGGCATCTATCTCTTTTCACTTGGTGCACGGTTTCAAAAGTGCTTTCCAAACATTGGGCTTCAACCACAAAAAATACAATGGTTTAATCAACTTCATTGGTGTGTGGGTGTTCGGTATCATCATTCCTATTCTATTTGCCGCAATGCCGGTGTATTTTTTCATTAACCAATAACCTAAGCTAAAGATTTTTTATATGTCAAATATTTTAGATTCAAAAATCCCTGAAGGTCCA
>CANFXY010000170.1 GCA_947451105.1 Bacteroidota bacterium
ATTGTTGTCCACTCATGCTCATTATATTTCTTTGATTTTCAATGTGTTATTGTATGCTGTCTGATTTTCAATTCAGTTCTGAAATTAAGTTCAAAAAAAGTTATTAAAAAAATTTTTTTATGTTGTTTGTTAATTATTTTTTCATACAAGACACCATAAATAACTTGCCTTTTTACGATTAAGCAATAATTTGTTAACATTTTGAAATATTAACAAGTCGAAAAAAAAATTAATTTTTAACCTTGGTATTCGCCAAAAACCAAACGCAGTGTGTCTGCAATTTCACCCAATGTTGCATAAGCCTCCACACAGTCAACAATATGAGGCATTAGATTCTCATTTGTTTTTGCTGCCTCAGACAATTTATTCAACAAATTAGCTACCTGAACATTGTCACGCTCTAATTTTAGCTTTTCTAATTTCTCAATTTGAACCTTCCTGATGCTGTCATCAATCTTCATTAAAGGTGTACTGTTGATTTCTTTCTCAACGTACTTATTCACACCTATAATAGTCTTTTCGTTTTGTTCAATTTGTTTTTGATAGATATACGCACTTTTAGCAATTTCATTTTGCATATAGCCTTGCTCGATAGCTGCAACACTTCCACCCATAGCATCAATGGTCTCTATATATTTATAGGCCATCTTTTCAATCTCATCCGTTAATGCTTCAACATAATAACTACCACCCAAAGGATCAACACTATGGGTTACACCACTTTCATATCCAATAATCTGCTGGGTTCTTAAAGCTATTCGAGCGGCTGATTCTGTAGGCAAACTTAACGCTTCATCAAAACCATTGGTATGCAAACTTTGGGTTCCGCCCATTACAGCTGACAAAGCTTGTAAGGTTACCCTTATTATATTGTTCTCTGATTGTTGGGCGGTTAAAGTAGATCCGCCGGTTTGGGTATGGAAACGCAACATCTGTGCCTGTGGATCTGTAGCACCTAATGATTTGGTAATATTTGCCCACATCCTACGTGCAGCCCTGAACTTTGCAACTTCTTCAAATATGTCGTTGTGCGCATTAAAGAAAAAACTTAATCGTTTTGCAAACACATTAATGTCTAATCCTTTATCTAGAGCAGACTGAACATAGGTCTTTCCATTGGCCAATGTAAATGCTAATTCTTGAGCCGCTGTACTTCCCGCCTCTCTTATGTGGTAACCAGAAATAGAAATGGTGTTCCATTTTGGCACCTCTTTACTACAGTATTCGAAAATATCTGTAATCAAACGCATGCTTTGTTTTGGAGGATATATATAAGTCCCCCTTGCTGCGTATTCTTTTAAGATGTCATTTTGAATGGTACCACTGATCATTTTTAAATCAGCACCCTGTTTTTTAGCCAAAGCAATATACATCGCCAATAAGGTTGATGCAGTTGCATTGATGGTCATACTGGTGGTGATATCCTGTAACTTGATACCATCGAAAAGTGTTTCAAAATCTTTTAAGGAGTCTATTGCAACCCCTACTTTACCTACTTCACCTTCAGCGAACTCATGCGAACTGTCGTAACCTATTTGTGTTGGCAAATCAAATGCGACCGACAAACCCATGGTTCCTTGGCTCAATAAAAAATGATAGCGTTTGTTAGATTCCTCCGCAGTTGAAAAACCAGCGTATTGTCTCATGGTCCATAATCTTCCTCTGTACATGTCACTGCGGATACCACGCGTGTAAGGAAAACTTCCTGGTTTTTCTGAGCTTTCTGAACCATAAAATGGCTGTATCTCAATGCCACTCTCGTTGCTGATTTTTTTTGTATCCAAAATAAAAATGTTTATTAAATTCAAATTTGTAATCCAAGTACCATCCCCATTGCGGAGATTTACTTCCTAGAAATACAAATTGATTTCTGCTTTTAGAAAGTCAATTGCTTTTGACGTTGGAATAGAATTATCTGCAATCATTTTATCAATAATTGCTTTAGACAAATCAATACCACTGGAATCAGAGCTGGTTTGCTCATAGGTCTCGTGTATCAATTGAATAACCTCTTCTTTAACAACTTTGATAATATTCCAAGCTTGATTGCTTATATATATCTGTTGTGATAGATTGTGCATGTATTCTTGGTTAACAGAAGTCTCCATTAAATGCTTCAAACCTCTTGCGGTATTTGTTCCGTCGTTGTAATTGTTAATTAAGGTTTGGGGACTAATTCTCTCTAAAAACAAAATCATTCTTTCATAAGCTTGCAATTTCAAAGGTGTTAACATACTCGCATTTTGCTTTCTGATTTCCAATTGCATTCTATTTGAATGGTCTTCCATCACCTTGTTGATGATTACATAACACACCGCTAGAACAACCAACGAGGGAATAATGAACTTCAGGATTTCGAGAACGTCATGTAAAAGTGGGTCCATTTGATGATTTATTGAATGAGGAATGCAAATTTAATAAACTTTATTGTTTTTGTTCTAAATTTTGAATTATTTTTTATTTTTAGTCAATTTGATTTAATTGTTGGTAGAACAAGTTGATAAAACCGCAGGTATTTAACTTTATTTTGTGCAAGCTTGAACACTCTACAAAACATTCGAATTGCTTTAGATTCCATTAAAGACAACATGCTCAGAACGGTGCTGACCTGTCTTATCATTTCAATTGGAATAGCAGCGCTAGTTGGCATGCTTACTGCCGTAGATGGGATAGAAAAGGGCTTGTCTAACACCTTTCAAAAAATGGGCAGCAATACTTTTAACATACGCAACAGAGATGGAAACATTCGAATTGGCGGTGGTTATCAAAAACGGGTTGAATTTGTGCCTATAACTTTTGCAGAAGCAAAATTGTTTAAAAATGAGTTTCAAATCCCTTCAACCATTTCACTCAACACCAATATTTCGATGAACGCCACTTTGAAAAGTGGAAACCAAAAAACAAATCCCAATATCCGTGTGCTTGCAATTGATGAAAATTATTTCACAGTAAGCGGTACTGAATTAAAATACGGCAGAAACTTTACCCCTTCGGAAGCCAATAGTGGCAGCAAGAGCATTATTATAGGGAAAGACATCGCCAATGCTTTATTTAATAAAGAGGATGCTGTGGGCAAAGTTTTAAATTTAGCCAATACCCAATACACCGTTATTGGTATCCTTAAAAGCAAAGGCAGCAGCATGGGCATGGGTGGCGAAGACCGAATAGCCTACATCACCATCACCGAAGCCAAGGGTCAATACTTAACGTCTAGCAACTCATTCAACATCTCAGTTGCAGTAAACAATGTGAAACAACTTGACATTGCCGTCGGAGAAGCTGAGGGTGCCATGCGTTCTATAAGACGAATTAGAATTGGTGCAATTCCAAATTTCAGTGTGGTAAAAAGCGATGCCATAACGGAAAAACTAAAAGACAATTTAAGTTCCATTAAACTCGCTGCAACCTTTATTGCCGTAATTACTTTAATCGGGGCTTCCATTGGATTAATGAATATTATGTTGGTGAGTGTTACCGAACGCACCAGAGAGATAGGCACAAGAAAAGCCTTGGGCGCAACACCAAAAACAATCAAGTTTCAATTCTTAACCGAAGCAGCCGTTATTTGTCAAATAGGTGGATTGGGCGGTATTATACTTGGTATGGTTCTAGGCAATATTGTCGGTGCGCTTATGAAATCTGGCTTTATTATCCCTTGGGCTTGGATTGCCTTAGCAATTATTGTCTGTTTTGTTGTCGGCATTATCGCGGGACTTTATCCAGCATCTAAAGCAGCAAAACTAGACCCAACCGAGGCCCTGCGATACGAATAGGCTTAAGAAAAAACCTTACTCCCTACCCTTACCATATTGCTTCCACAGGAAATTGCCAATTGGTAATCGCCACTCATTCCCATAGATAAGGTATCAAAACCGTTTTCTTCCTTTAGTTTATTATACAAGGTTTGCAATTTCAAAAACTCTGCTTTTACTTGACCTTGATCATCAGAGTTGCTGGCCATCCCCATTAAACCTTTTATTCTTATGTTCATAAGACCTTTCGTTTTGGCCTGTGCAATTAGCGTTTCACATTCTGCTTCACTCAAGCCAAATTTAGTTTCTTCTACTGCAATATGAACTTGCAACAAACAATCTATTGTGCGTCCATTTTTAGCTGCTTGTTGATTTACCAACTCCAACAACTCTATGCTATCTATACTCTGAATACAACTGATAAACGGCGCGATATACTTAACTTTATTTGACTGAAGATGCCCAATTAGATGCCAAACAATATCATCGGGCAAAGCTTCCTTTCTTTCTAACAAGGCTTGAACCCTGTTTTCTGCGAACAGACGCTGACCTGCTTGATAGGCTTCTTTGATTTCCTCTATCGTTCTATATTTAGACACAACGATTAATTGAACATTCTGTCCAATTTCTTGTTTTAATCCTGATATGTTTTCAGCAATCATTATATTTGCAAAAGTAATGAAACAACTTGTTCTTTGCTTATTTTGTATAGCTTTCTTGCACAGTTGCAA
>CANFXY010000171.1 GCA_947451105.1 Bacteroidota bacterium
AATTGAACATTCTGTCCAATTTCTTGTTTTAATCCTGATATGTTTTCAGCAATCATTATATTTGCAAAAGTAATGAAACAACTTGTTCTTTGCTTATTTTGTATAGCTTTCTTGCACAGTTGCAAAGAAAAACAAGCGCGTATTGCGAACAAACCGGCATGGGTGCTTGACGAAAAGAAAATGGTTGACATCATTGTTGACCTCAGAATTGCAGATGCAGCAACCTATATAAACAGCAGTGCCCCTCCTCGAAACAAAGCGAATGATTGGTATTTTGTAATGAAAAAACACAAAGTTCAAGACAGTATTTTCAGGAAAAGCCACGACTATTATGCTGAACATCCTGAAGTTGCCGAAAAACTTTACGAACAAGTGATTGATAAAATCAGCGAAATGCAAGCCGACAACGCAGATGGCCAATAATCCTAAAAAAGCAAGCTTGCTTAACTATCCGCAAAACATAGAAGAGAAACTTGGGTTCGATAAAATCCGAGAATTTATTCAAGCTGAATGCAGCACCGATGCAGCTAAGACAGCTTTGAATAAAATGTCATTTAGCAGCGACCTCAAACGCATTCAACAATCTTTAAGGACTATTCAAGAAGTCAACAACTTGAATTCACGTGGAATTTATTTTCAATTTCCTGAAGACCCTGAACGCAACAACAACGACATCAGCCGATCCGATATTGAAGGTATGATCTTGTTTGAAGATGAACTGTTCGACCTACTTAAAGCCTTTCAGTTTTTAGAACACAATTTTAAAATTTGCAGAACTGAAATAGAATTTATTCCTGAGCTCAAGAACCAACAAAGCGAGCTAATTTCTTTACAAATTGCCATCAATATTTTAGATGCAATCTTGGACAAAGAGGGCAAAATAAAACCAAATGCCAGCCCTACCCTTTGGGACATTCAAAAGAAAATTAACCAAAAGGAAAAAGACGTCAGACGCATCTTGCATTCAAGATTCGAAATGGCAAGAAAAAACGGTTGGGCAGGCGACACCGAAATAACCATTAGAAATGAGCGTTTGGTTATTCCAATTATCGCAGAGTTTAAGAAAAAAATGCCCGGCTTTGTGCACGATGATAGCCAAAGTGGAAAGTTCCTATACATTGAGCCCATTGAGTGTTTTGAAGAAAACAACCTCTTGAAAGAATTGTATTTGGACAAGAAGAAAGAAATAGAAACCATACTGAGGCAAACGACTGCTCTACTTTCAGCCCATAAACACAACATCAAAAGGCATTTAAATTTCAGTATCTATTTAGACACTTTAACGGCAAAATCTGTATTCAGCAGCAAACTCCGTTCTACAGAGCCAATGTATGTGAAGAAACACGATGATTGCGATTTGATTGATGCCCGACATCCTCTATTGTATCTGTTGTTGAACAAAAACAATAAAAAACCTGTACCTTTAAATTTCCACTTCAAAAAAGGAAATTACATGGTGCTGGTTTCGGGCCCCAATGCAGGCGGAAAAAGTATTGCATTAAAAACCATTGGACTACTTCAGTATATGTACCAATGCGGACTGCCTATCCCTGCAGCTGCCGACAGTAAGGTTTCCATTTACAATCAAATATTTATTGATATAGGCGACAACCAATCTATTGAGAACAACCTAAGTTCCTACAGCAGCCATTTGCTGAACATGAAATTCTTCATGGAAAATGCAGATGACAATACTTTATATCTCATTGACGAGTTGGGCAATGGAACAGATCCAGCAATTGGCACCACCATTGCGCAAGCCATACTTGAATTGTTGCTTTCTAAAAAAGCGATTGGTATCGTTACGACGCATTTTGGAAATTTAAAAGCATGGGCATCCAATACCGATGGGGTTCAAAATGCACGGATGTTATACGATCTAAGCAAACTTGAGCCACTATTTATTTTGGAACCTGACAAACCAGGCAGTTCATTTGCCTTAGAAGTCGCATCAAAAGTTGGCATTAGTCCTGACATCCTTCAACGCGCCAGAAACATCAACAAGTTCAAACAACAAATTGATTTGGATGAGTTGTTGGCCGAAAACGAAAAACACAAAAAAGAGTTGAGCGACAACCAAGTGCGGATGAATGAGCGTGAAAAAGTTCTAGAGCGTTTAATTTCAGAATACGAATTGCTAAAAACATCTTTGAGCGACAACCGCACCCATATTATCAACGAGGCCAAGACCAAGGCTGGAGATTTATTGAACAAGGCCAATCAAAAGATTGAGCAAACCATCAGAGACATTAAGCAGAACGAAGCCAAAAAAGAAAAGACCAAAGAGATACGCTCGGCTTTAGATGAGTTCAAAAAAGAAATAGAAGTTAAGCCACTTAAAGAATTGGTGCAACCAACTTTAAAAGCAAGTCAAAAACCCAAGAGCACTGAATTAAAAGTTGGTTCTATTGTTAGACATCCGGAGTACAAAGTGAGTGGAGAAATCTTGCAAATCAAGAAAAAAGAAGCCCAAGTGTTATTCGGTCAAATAAAATTGTGGTTGCCTTTAGATGAATTAAACAACTCCATTGCAGACAAAAAACACATTCCTCAAACAGCAGTCTTTAATGTCGATCATTTCAACAAACAAACCAACTTCAGAGCTGAAATAGATTTAAGAGGCATAAGAGGAGAAGAAGCGATTGAAAAGCTGGACGAATGGCTGCACGATGCACACATGTTGGGCATGTTAACGTTGCGCATCATACATGGCCGTGGTCATGGCATTTTACGCAAACTTATTTTCTCTCATTTGAAAGCTAAATCTTTTGTAGAAAGCTTCGAGCATGAAACAGAACAATTAGGCGGAGATGGTGTTACCTTAGTAAGAATTAAATAGCTTATCGACCGATTAACTGACCAGTTAATGCCAACAATTGGGTCTCTGCTATACGTGCAATGTACCAGTTGCTGATCATCCTGTAATTGGTTTCCTCAAATGTCCGTTGTGCCTCTTTCAAATCTACAATGGTACTTTGCCCCAATTTGAATCTTTCTTGCATTAACTCCATGTATTTATTGGCCGTAACTACAGCCATAGAGTCTGAGCCTAACTGCAATTTTGACGTCGAATAATCTTGCCAAGCTTGTTCATAGGCTATCTCAATATTTTGCTTCATAAGCGCCATTCGCCATTCAGAACTCTGGACATTTAATTTGGCGTTTTCAGAATTGCTTCTGTTAATGTTTCCGTTAAACAAAGGAAGCACCAAACTCAAGCCAGCTTGTGGCCCTGTGCTTTGGTTGTACAAAGAAAAGCCTGCGGCACTTTGAGAAAGTGTGTAGTTGTATGCCCCATTTAATTTCAACAAAGGGAGCCGCGCGGCATCAATTTCTTTTTGAGCTTGCAAGGCAATATTGTATTGGTTAATGGCCCATTGGTTTTCCGGGTTGTTGCGCAGAAGCTCATCCATTTTATTCTTATCAAGAAGGCTTGTGTTTTTAAAAACGTCTTCAACATCATACAAACTGTCAATTTTTATATTCAATAGCAAATTGAGACTATTGTATGCCTTGTTGATGCTTGACTTTTGAGCATTAATATTTTGTTTCCTACTTTCTAAATCTAATTCTGCCAAAAACAAATCTGTGTTATTGGCCAAGCCTGCTAACTGTCTCGCCCCAATTATATCTAGTCTTTGTTGACTTAAATCACGCAATAAGTCTAGCACCTTTAGATACGCTTTCAATCTTGTAATATTTGAATAGTTCAAAACCACATTTGAAATTACAGTTTGCACCTGGCTGTTGAATTTGTTTTGTGCTGCCTCATCTAAAATCTCGAGCTTACGCCTGGTTGCGAACATCTTTTTACCATCAAACAATGTATAAGAAAAAACAAGGGCCGCATTGAAGTTGTTACTGGATACTGCATTCTTTTCTATGATGGTTCCATTGGTAAACTTCTGATTGATGTTGCTTAAAGAAGGATTGTCCGAAACATTCACAGACACATTCGGTAGCATCCCCGCATTGCCTGCATGGTTATTGTTGTCTGCTTGTTTAGCTTCGTTGCCCGCTATAAGCAAATCTAAATTGCTCTTCAAAGCAATTTCAACCGCTTGGTCTAGCGTGATTACACTTTGAGCGGAAAGATTGAAACTTAGGCATAAGCCAATGGATAAATAAAAATATTTAAGCCTCATGTTTTTCAAATTTTTTGTTTCTAGAAAAGTAAACATATACAGCAGGTATAACAAACAAGGTTAGCACAAGTGAGAACATAATTCCACCGACAACGACTACACCCAATGATATACGGCTGGTTGCCGCTGCACCCAAAGAAAGCGCGATTGGCAAGGCACCGAGTGCAGTGGCCAAACTGGTCATTAAGATTGGCCTTAAACGTTGGGCAGCAGCTTCTACAATGGCTTGCATTTTAGTCAATCCAGCCAAACGTTTCTGATTGGCAAATTCAACAATTAAAATACCGTTTTTCGTCACCAATCCAATAAGCATGAT
>CANFXY010000172.1 GCA_947451105.1 Bacteroidota bacterium
AACTCTTCTAAAAGAGGGTAGTGTATAGAGCCTTCGGCTGCAATCAATCCGTTTTCATCAAATTCTTTATTTAAATCGCGGGCAACTCTATTCAATAAAATATTGGCAGGACAGATGTCATAAGAAACGCGGTAGGGACCGATTTTCCCGGAAATGTTAGCAAAGCCTCCTAGATTTAAACAATAGTCGTATTCGTTAAAGAACTTTTCGTCTCCAATAGCAACCAATGGAGCGCCTTGGCCTTTTTTGGCTACGTCCATGCTTCTAAAATCGCTAACCACAGGAAGTCCACAAATGGCAGATAATGATGCGCCGTCGCCAACCTGTCTGGTAATTAATTCCTCAGGATAGTGAAATGCGGTATGGCCATGTGAAGCAACCAAATCCGCTTTGATGTTGTACTTCTTTATAAATTCTTTTACCAATTGCCCCAAATAATGTCCGTAAAACACATCTGTTTTGGCATATGATAAAGCATCTGCTTTTCTAAGTTGTGATAAACGTAGGCGCCAAACCTCTGAATATTCAAATGTTTCAGCCTCGTCGATGGTGTAGGTGTAATGACCGTTGTCGGAATTTATTGTGCACAATGCCAAATCGATTCCATCCATTGATGAACCTGACATTATACCAATAACTTTATATGTTTTCATGGGCGGTTGATTTTCGAGTTTAAGCAACAAAAATAGTTTTTTTTAGGAAAATCAGAAATTTTCCTTGTTGTTTTATCGTTAATAAGTAGATTTGTAAGGATGCGTTGCCTGTTTTTTCTCCTTTTTTTTAATTGTTTTTTGGCCTCTGCTCAAAATACAGATGAGAAATTAGCGGCTCAATATTTTGCGGAAAAAAAGTATCAAGAGGCCGCAGACCTATACGAAAACCTAGCGTCTAAGCAATCTGAGTCTGTTTACTATTACGACAATTTGTTGCAATGCTATATTCTTTTAAATGATTTTAAAAGTGCTGAAAAACTTGTTGATAAAAGGATAAGAAAATTCAGCGAAATCTATGCCTATAAAGTAGACAAGGCCTACCTATTTCAATTACAGAATTTAAACGATAAAAAGGAAGATGTTTTTAAGTCGCTTTTGAAAATAAAAATAGGAAGTCCTGAGCAAGCAGAATTGCTAGCCAATGCCTTTCTAAAACGACGGTTTTACACGCAAGCCATTGAAGTTTATTCAGAGGCGAGAAAGAGCTTAAAAGACGAGTTTTTATTTGCGTACAGTTTAAGTGATCTATATTTTTATAATTCCAATATCGAACTTGCAACTTTAGAATTGGTTAAAATGGCCGGATACAGTGAGTATGTAATTGAGGATGTTAAAAACAAATTCGTTATTTCATACAACAACCCCAACCAATATAAAATCCTTAGCAATACCTTGTTGGTTCAGCTGCAAAAAAATCCGGATAACTACGCCTATAATGATCTTTTGGTCTGGTCGTTCACCCAACAAAAAGATTGGAATGGTGCTTTAATTCAGTCGAAGGCAGTTGATAAGCGTTTGAAAGAAGAAGGCCGTAAATTGTTGGAGCTAGCACCTCTGTTGATTTTAAATGAGGAATACGAATACGCCATTAAATGCTTTGAATACGTCAAATCTTTAGGACCCGACAAAATGTATTTTTACCAAGCGCAACAAGGTGTTTTAAATTGCGGAATTATGCAGGTCCGTTTGCGCAATGGTGCAAGTCCCGAGCGACTCGCTGCAATGGAAAAAGAATACTTAAGTTTCATATCCGCAAATGGAGTCAATTGGCAAACAGCCGAACAAATAAAAGAACTCTCAGAATTGTATATATATTATATGCAGGCAGCTCCAAAAGCGATTGCACAACTAAATCAAGTTATGGGTATTCCGGGTGTAAATCCGAAATTGTTGGCGGAATGTAAACTTGCTTTGGGTGATGCACAACTAATTGTTGGCGAGACGTGGGAGGCTGATTTGTTTTACAAACAAGTTGAAAAGGCCTTCATCAATGATGCTTTAGGGCAAGAGGCTAAATATAGGTATGCGCGCTTGTGTTATTACAGAGCGGAGTTTACTTGGAGTCAAACCCAATTGGATGTCTTAAAGGAAGCCACCACCCAATTAATCAGCAACAATGCCATGCGTTTGTGGTTGATTATTCAAGACAACTTGGGTATGGATAGCACTGAAGAAGCCTTAGGTTTATACGCAAAAGCAGACCTGTTAATTTTTCAAAATAAATTAGATGAGGCCAATTTGGCATTGGATCAAATTTCTATTCTCTTTCCTGGTCACACGTTAATTGACGAAATTATTTTCGCGAAAGCTTTAATTGCTGAAAAGCAAAATAAATATGCCGATGCGGAAGTCTTGTATTTAAAATTAATCCGTGATTTTAGTACCGATATTCTCGCCGATAACGCCTTGATAAATTTGGCGAAATTGTATGAGTTTAAATTAAATGATACCGCTAAGGCCAAAAAGATTTATGAAATCTTGGTCTTGAATTACACAGGAAGTTTATTTGCCAACGAAGCAAGAAAACGTTACCGCTTTTTACGCGGCGATGTGTTAAAAGAAGAGGAAGTAAATTAAACCTAATAGGTATCAGTCTTTGTAAGATTTAAATGAATTAAATTTGAAGTATGAAAATCAAAAACTTTATAAAAAACGCATTAATTGTTTTGGCCGTTATTTTATTGGCCATCCAATTTATTCACCCTGAAAAAAACACAAGTGGAATGAATACTCAATCCATTGAAAAGAAATTTCCTGTTAATACAGAACTGTCTGCAGTATTGAAAACCGCTTGTAATGACTGCCACAGCAATACAACGGCATATCCTTGGTATTCAAACATTCAACCTGTTGCTTGGTATTTAAGCAACCATGTCAACGATGGTAAAAGACATTTGAATTTTGATGAGTTTTTAAGCTATCCACTTTACCGCCAATACCACAAATTGGAAGAAATAGATGAGATGATTGTTGAAGATGAAATGCCAATGACATCATATACCCTTATTCACCGCAATGCTAAGTTGACCGAAGATCAAAAGCAAATGCTGATACAATGGTCAAAAAACATGCGTGATTCTATGGAACAATGGTACCCCGCCGATAGTTTAATTTCTCCCAAGAAACGAAAATCTTAAAATTCTTTAGGTATAAAAAAAGGTCCTGCAAAAAATTGCAGGACCTTTTTTATGAAATGGTAATTTTATGAAATCACACCAAGCTCTTTACCTACTTTGGTGAAAGCGGCAATGGCTTTATCTAGGTGGTGTTTTTCGTGGGCAGCAGATAATTGTACCCTAATTCTAGCCTGGTCTTTTGGAACAACAGGATAAAAGAATCCAATCACATAAATACCTTCTTCTAATAATTTATCCGCCATGGTTTGACTCAATTTAGCATCGTACAACATAATTGGCACAATTGCACTTTCGCCATCTTTAAAATCAAAACCAGCAGCGCGAACACCTTCTTTAAAGTATTTTACATTGCTCTCTAATTTGTCGCGCAATTCTGTAGATTCACTCAAAATATTAAATACTTCTATGCCCGCAGCAACGATAGCTGGAGCCAATGAATTTGAAAACAAATATGGTCTAGAACGTTGACGAAGCATTTCGATAACTTCTTTCTTTCCAGTAGTATAGCCACCCATAGCACCACCTAAAGCTTTGCCAAGAGTACCTGTAATGATATCGATTTTGCCATGTACACCGCAATATTCTGGAGTGCCTCTGCCAGTTTTTCCTATAAAACCTGCCGCGTGACACTCGTCAACCATCACCAAGGCATTGTATTTGTCGGCTAAAGCAACAATCTTATCGAGTTGAGCTACATAACCATCCATGCTAAACACACCGTCGGTTACGATGATCTTATTTCTGTGGCCCTTAGCATTTGCAGCGATTAGCTGGGTTTCTAAGTCTGCCATATCGTTGTTGTTGTATCTGTAACGAGCCGCTTTACACAAACGCACACCATCAATAATTGACGCATGGTTCAAGGCGTCAGATATAATGGCATCTTCTTCATTGAACAAAGGTTCGAAAACACCGCCATTGGCATCAAAGGCTGCTGCGTATAAAATGGTGTCTTCAGTGCCGTAAAACTCTGCTATTCTTGCTTCTAGGGTTTTGTGAATGTCTTGGGTACCGCAAATAAAACGAACGCTGCTCATACCGAAGCCATGGGTGTCAAGTGACTTTTTGGCAGACTCAACAACACGCGGATGGCTGGATAAGCCAAGGTAGTTGTTGGCGCAAAAATTTATTACCTCTTTGCCATCGTTAAGCTTAATGTCTGCGCCCTGTGGCGATACAATGATGCGTTCTTTTTTGTACAAACCAGCTTCGTGGATTTGTTTCAATTCATCCTTTAGTTGTTGTTCTAAATTGCCGTACATATTTATGGAATATTTTTTGCAAAAATACATGAGTTGCCTATAAAACATTAAAAA
>CANFXY010000173.1 GCA_947451105.1 Bacteroidota bacterium
CTAAAAAAACCATTGCGGTCTTGTTTCAGACACATTGCATATACTGCTTGTGTATGTCCTATAAACTCTCGTATTTTTACCACGTCAATTGCCATGCCTCTTGTATTTGAAAAACAAATTACGTCTGCAAAGAAACTCGCTGTTTGGGATATAACCGAACCCTTTGATTTTTTTCTTGAAAAATTAAATTTACAACACGACCCAAACCGCAATGAACAGAGGCAACTTGAGCAAGCTGCTGCTATGCATTTACTCAATGTTTTGTCGGGACGCGACCTGCATTTGTTGTTGGACAAAGACCAGTTTGGCAAACCATTTATCAAAGACCAAACTTGCACGGTATCATTCAGCCATTCGAAAAACCTAGTGGCATGTTTGTTTTGCGAAGAAGGCTCCGCCGTTGGGGTTGATATAGAATACAGGCGAGACAACATCCATTTATTGGCTAAAAAGTTCCTTTCCGAAAACGATCAAACAGGTTTTGAAGGCAGCATTCATCAGCAGATTTCTTGGGGCGCTAAAGAGGTTTTGTATAAAATTTACGGCATCAAAGAACTTAATTTCATACAGCATCTGCATTTATTTTTTGAAAACGGGCAGCTTTTCGGGCAAATTTCTAAAGAAAATCATGAGGCTAAATACCAATTAGAACATACATTGATTGAGAATTTTGTCTTGGTTTGGAATGTTTGAGCTTTGGGGATATTTTTTTATTCGCAAGTTTTATAAAACAAAATACGGATAATAGTCTTAAATTCAGAAATATAAGTCTATTTAACTAAATATGGCTTTTGTTAAATGAAATAAACCCTTCATATTGCTGCTCGTAATTAATTGTTTAAGCAAGTAAAAACACTTATTATTGTTTCACATTTTTAAAATCTTCATACCACATTTTGGAGGAAATAAATGTCTAAACAAGAATGAAACATTTAAAAGCGTCGATACTTTTTATTTTGTTAATGCGCCTTTGCATGGCAAATGCATGCGACGTAATCAATGGTTCAGATATTATATTCAGGCATCTTGGTGGCTACAAATACCATGTAAAATTTATTCTTTACCACCAATGTGTTTGCAAACTGGGTATCATGCCTAAGTTTACCATGTCTTGCGATAAGACAACGGTTAGCATTACCCCACCTAGAACAAAAATCAGAGACATTACACCTGTTTGCAGCAACGGACAACCTCCTTGCACCAATGGTGGATACAGTGGAACAAGATATGGCATTGAAGAACATACGTTCGAAGACACCATTAATTTTGCAAACAGTCCATACAATACTTTTCTTAACAGCAATTGTTGTGAGATAAAATTCAGGGTTGCCCAGCCTTGGGGCTTGGTTGGAACAACCACCTCAACAACTTCTTATGGCGGAGAGGCGATGATGAATATTTGCGCCATTAAAACTAAAGGCAACAATACCCCAACATTATCAACCATTCCAATGTCGTTTATGTGTTGCAACCAACCATTTACTTTTAACAATGGGGTATTTGACAATCTAGACAGCGACTCATTGGCGTTTTCTTTAGATGAACCTTTGAGTTCAACATTCAATCCTGTTTCATGGAACAGCCCGCTAAACAAAGACATTCCATTAACCCCATACTGTCCGCCAAATCCAGGAACGGTAAATTGCCGTGCATTACCGAATGCAAAACCACCAAGGGGTTTCTATTTTGACAAAGAAACAGGTGACATGGTTTTCACCCCCACCAAATGCGATGAATCTGGTCCCGTGGCCATTCGAGTGAGCGAGTACCGCAAGGATTCTATTTCAAAGAAAATGGTTCTTATAGGCTATACCCGCCGCGACATCTATGTAACCGTCGTGACTTGTTCGGACAACAACCCACCATATATCGAAGGACTCAATAAGTACAATGTTTGTGAAGGCAAGAAAATATGCTTCACCATTAAAGCCAAAGATGACCCTTATTTACCCAAGCAAACAGTGCCAGACACCGTTAACTTAACTTGGAACTTCGGTATTCCGGATGCAACCTTTACGATTATTGATCCAACTGCCCGCGAAAAAGAAGCTCAATTTTGCTGGACGCCAAAAGTGGGTGATGCAAGAAACCAAGCCTACTCATTTGCCGCAACTGCAAAAGACGATGCTTGTCCCCGTCCAGCCTACACCATCAAAGGTTTTAACATTAAAGTAAATCCCAAGGCTAGGTCTAAGCGTCAATATGAAATTTTAGATTGTGGCAAATTCAGATTTACCTCATGGGCGGGCGATACTGTTAACTACAACCAAAAAAACTACCTCTACAAATTCACCATACGCGACAGTTCAAATACAGGAGCACCCGTTTATACCGGTTATGTAAAACGCGACAGCATTAAATTTAAACGCGGTGGCAAATACATCATTGAACATGAAATAAACAATCCGCCATATAATTGCATCACCATTTATTCAGATACGGTTATAATCCCTCCAGTTTTGTCAGTTGATCTTGCCTTTGGTAAAGATACTTTTGTTTGTGCCGGAGATAATATTACCCTAGAACCTAAAATCGAAAATGGTGTTCCTTCATACAAATACCTTTGGGAATCTCCTTACGGAACCATTAACCCTAAAGACACTTTTAGTAAGTTTACCCTCATTAAGCCTACCGCCACCACCAAAGTGGTATTAAAACTAACCGATGCGAAAAAATGTGTAGACCGCGACACCATATTGGTTAAATACCAACCAAATCCTGTGGTTGAAATTGGACCAGACCAACGCATATGCACCTATGACTTGACCATCTTGTCGGCCCAGAATGCAGACACCATGCGATATTTCTGGTTGCCAAATGGAGACAGCACCCAATCAATCGTTGTTAATATTGCTGACCGTTACATTGCCAAAGTAATCGACAAATTGGGCTGTCATACCAGCGACACCATGCGTTTGTTTGTGAACGATACGGTTGTAGCCATCGCCAAACCGAATCTTGAAATTTGCATCAATGACACGCTGAAATTCAAAGCAAGACGCAGACCATTAGGCCACAGCAGAACCATGGCATGGCGCGATTTAAATACAGGAGTTACCATATCAAACGACAGCTCATTTACTCAAAAAATAAGCAGCATGGTTCCCAAGCGCTATGAGTTGGATTTAAAAGTAACCCAAGGCGGTGTTATGTGCCAAGACAAAGACACCCTAGATGTTCAGGTAAATGCCTTACCTACTTTTGTATTTGCCGGCTTACCTCCACGTTGTTACTCCGATGGGGCTATCAATTTAAGTCAAGCGAAAATAGCCAAAGCCAGTTCGGGCGATAAAACCCAAAGCACCTTTGATGTGCGTTATTACCAAAACAAAAAACCGTCTTGGATTACAGGTGGACCAGTGGGTGTGAATGTATTTACCTACAACTACCCTAATTTTATAAAAAACTACCAAGTTCCTAAAGTTGGTTTGCGCGATACCATCTGTTACGATTTCAGAGACTATAAAGGTTGCTACAACAAAGATTGTAAACCAACCAAACTAAATCCTAACCCTGATGTGTTCGTGAAAGACAGCACCTATTGCCAACGTGTGGGACAGATTACGCTTGACAAACAAGTGGTAAGACCGTTTTCGAAAATTGGCGGTATAGAAACATTTAGAGTGATTGAAGTACCACAAGGTTCTAATGTTGACCCAGCGGCCATTATCAGCACCAATACCAGCAACACTCCTCCCACCACTGAAATGGATCCAGGTAAAGAGGGCGAAAACGAAAAGACAGGTAAGTATGTCATCGAATACTGTTTTAAAGATGCCATTACCGGTTGCCAAACTTGTGATACTGCCAATGTCTTTGTTATACGTTTACCAGAAATCAAATTCACTGAATTCAGCAAACAATGTATCAATTATCCTTTAATGGCACTGGACAGTTTTGTTGTCGATAAAAACACTGGCAACCGCTTCCCTTATGGCACATGGGAAACCATAGAATATGCAGGTTCTAGAGATTTAAGCAATCCGAACATTGCGCCTAAGATTTTAAATTCTGTAAAGAGCAAAAAGTACTTCGACCCTAAATATGGCGCAGGACAATACCTAGTAAAATTAACAGATGTATCAAGTGGATGCCCTGTTACAGATAGCACCGAAATATTGGTAAACGGTTTGCCAATTATACAAATTGACGTTCCGGATACGGTATGTTCAAGCGCAGCACCGTTTACTTTAAACAATATATTGCCAGTTGGAAATGTAGGA
>CANFXY010000174.1 GCA_947451105.1 Bacteroidota bacterium
CGCCAAATGACCGGAGCTGGTATGATGGACTGTAAAAAAGCCCTAGTAGAAAGCAATGGTGATTTCGAAGCAGCAATCGATAACCTTAGAAAAAAAGGTCAAAAAATCTCTTTAAACAGAGCAGATAGAGCAGCTCAAGAAGGTGCTGTTATCGCTCTTACTTCTGAAGATCGTAAAACAGGTATAGTAGTTGAATTGAATTGCGAAACTGACTTCGTTGCTAAAAACGAAGACTTCGTTAAATTCGCATATGAAATCGCTAACCTAGCCCTTACCCACAAACCAGCTGATGCTGATGCTTTAAAAGCATTAACAATCGGTTCATTGACTCTTGAGCAACGCTTATTAGATGAAATGGGTAAAACAGGTGAGAAAATGGACGTTTCTAAATACGCTATCATCAATGGTGAAAACGTAATCGCTTATATCCACGCTGGAAACAGAATGGGTGTATTGGTTGAAATGAACAACGCTCCTTCTGAAGCTAACATGAACGCAGGTAAAGATACAGCTATGCAAATCGCTGCTATGAACCCACTTGCTCTTAATGAAGCTCAAGTTCCAGCTGATACCATCGCAAGAGAAATTGAAGTTGGTAAAGAACAAGCAATCGCTGAAGGCAAACCAGCTGAAATGGCTGAGAAAATTGCTCAAGGTAGATTGAACAAATTCTACAAAGAATACACGCTTTTAAACCAAGAGTTTGTAAAAGATAGCAGCAAAAGCATTGCAAAAATGTTGGCTGATACTGAAGCTGGACTAACAGTTGTTAGCTTCAAACGTATCGCACTTGGTGCTTAATCAAATCAAATAATATTAAAAAACCGATTAGAATTCTAATCGGTTTTTTTTATGCTCAATATTTATTTATTCTTCTTCTTGTAATTAAAAAACATATTGATTAAAATCAATTCATCTTGGGTTAATTGTGTTTCGCCCAAATTATCTTCATGTTTCTTGTTGGCAATCCTAAACTCATAGTTCGAGAGCTGTTCTGATGTGAAATCTGGTATCAACTCCTTGCGTTTTATCGTATCTGAATGGCATTTCGAACAGTTTACTCTATATAGCGCTAAACCTTGCTCAGCATAGGCTTGATTCACCTTCTTTACTTCTTCAGTCATAGCTAATGGAAATTCATATTGAACTGACTTCTTATTAGCGCACATACTGAAAACGCTAATGGTTAAAATTAAAATTAAACTGTATTTTATCATTAATATATTCCTCCTAAAACTCTTTTGTTGTATTGTTTATGTTTTGATTTTGGCAATACAATAGCTTGCTTATCTATTGTGTAATTTTCATTCAATGTGCTTAGAAAAACTAAAATGTCTGAAATTTCTTGCTCAGTCAATTCTAATTTATCAGAGGAAAGGGTTTGGTTGCTTATATTCAATCCTCTTCCATTGCCTCCACCTTCATTATAAAAAACCACTACTTCTCGCAAGGTTTTATATACCCCATTGTGCATATAAGGCCCAGTCCTATTAATATTTTTCAAGGTGCCTGTTCTGAAGGCATAAAGTGTTTCAAAACTTGGGTTTATTAAATAGCGGCCTGAGTCAGCGCCATACTTTGTAAAGGCCGTATCATCAGGCACTCCTAAAACTTCAAATTCTGATCCTACAAACGGCGGCTTAACCCCATTAAATAAAGGTATAAAATGACAAGTCGCACATTGTGCTTTGGACATAAAAAGATTAAATCCTCGCTTTGCACCTATAGACAAATCTGATTTAAGTTCCATCGCATCATCAAAAGATGATTTGGCAGCATTAAATTTAGAATAATAAAAAGTCAGAGCAGATAATATGTGTGCTATTGATGGTTCGGGTGCCTGCGGCGTTAATCTACTCAAATCATAAAGCATTAGCTTATAAGTCTTACAAGATAAAAGCCTTTTCAAGATAAATGATTCAGGACAATTCATCTCTTCTGGGTTGGTAATAACAGACAGTGCTTGTTCTTGAAGAGTTAAATGTTTACCATCCTGCATAATTAAATGGTTGTATTCTGAGTTTAACAAACTAGGGGCATTGCGTTTTAGTTTACCTTTATAGTTAAATGCTAAGGCAGTGGCTTGTGTGCTATCGGTAAAACCTTGTTCAGGAATATGACACGATGCACAGCTCCTTTGAATATTCCCTGACAACAGTGGTTCATTGAATAATAGTCGCCCCAATTGTTCTATTTTATTTAAATCGTCTACATTGTTTACCCTAAGAAAAACACCTTTGGTATTTTGTCCTCTATAAATTTCCTTATCGAATATAGAGAGTGCCTCTTTATTAATTGTGTAATCAAGCATGCTTTTGGACCTAAAGCCATTCTTAAGTATCCAATTTGCATGCAAACGGTATAATTGATTGACATAATCAGATACAAAAGTATAATGGTCAAACAACTGCGGATTCATTGGTTGGTT
This sequence comes from Bacteroidota bacterium, assembly GCA_947451105.1. Taxonomy (GTDB): domain Bacteria; phylum Bacteroidota; class Bacteroidia; order NS11-12g; family UBA955; genus JABMMZ01. The sequence goes on from CANFXY010000174.1 coordinate 2,429, forward strand.
TTCAACCCAGCGAATACAAGCATCATATTTGTCTAAGTATTCGCTGCTTAATGGATTATCTGTGTAGGTATTTGTGTAAGCAGTGTAAATTGTCCTTACCCCTTTGAGCATACTCAATAATTCAGGTATGATTTGATCTTGATTAGGACATTCAAAACCAGTGGTATAAAGAGTCGATAAATTAAGTATATACAAACGGTTGCAAAAGGCAAAATGATCCGCTGTTTTAAAAAGTTCTACCATTGAATCTGTTTTAAAATGATTCAATGCAGAATTTATGGAACTAATATATTTCAATACACCATGCGTATCATTCTCATTCATTGCAATTTCCGCAAGAGTGAGACCACTCCCTATTCTTTTATATGGTTTTTCATATTTTTCAAAGACTTCTGTTTCCCATTCCACTGGCAATGGTCCATTAATCAATTTGTACTGAATAGGATTTGCATATCGAAACCAGAAATCAAGAGGCTTCAAATCCAATCGGGCTTGATGAATCAATGACCTCAAGCTGTCTTCATTCATTTCACCTGAACCAGCATACTGTTGCATGCGTCCACTTGAATTTCCAAAAGCATTTAAAAAATACGAATAGGTTGATTTGTAAACATCAGAATCACCGTCATTGCGGAAGGCACCCATAAAAATGAGTCCAAACAAAGCGGCAAAAATGGTTAAAAATTTAACTTTCATAGGTCTTTAAATAAAAAAAGTCAGTGTGCCTTTGAAAAGCACACTGACTTACTAAAAATTTTAAATTAATTAGTGCATTACGGTCATTTTCAAGCGACTGATATTTCCGTTTATGCTCACTTCAACTAAATAAACACCTGCGTTTAAGTTTGCTGTGTTCATTTGAATTGATTGTTTACCTGATTCAAGAGTTTGTTCAAATCCTTCCATTACTTCTTGGCCATTCATATTGAAAACCTTCACTGATACAGAACCAGCTTCTTTGATTTCCATACTTAATACAGCTGTTGAATTGCTTGGATTAGGATATAACTTAATACCATTCTCATTAGCCAATTGGTCAATTCCAGTTGACAGACTAGCCAAACCTTGGATGTTAAAGCTGTATGCAGCCTCATCAAAGTCATTGCTTACAACATTCAATACTGCAGTTTTCAAACCAGCGCTGTTTGGCGTAAATCTAACTGAAATGGTTTGAACTGAACCTGAAGCAATAGATAATGGGAAAGTTGGCAAACCTTCTAAAACAAATTCAGAAGCATTTACACCTGAAATACTGATGCCAGTAATTTTCAAAGTTCCAACTGCATTGTTTTTGATTTCAAAAGTTCTAACAACATTGCTTCCTTTTACCACATTACCAAAATCGGTATTGTCGTAGTTTACAGGATATTTGTCGCCATTTTTAATTTCTTCGTCATTACCACTGATGATAATTTCAGGACTAGAATTGTAAGTTGCAGGATTGTACATTGCTAACAATTGACCACCTTCTACTTGCTCACCTGCAATTGCAAAGTGCGCTTGGTCAACAATTAAATACATACCAGCACCTAAGATACCTTGAACATCAAGAACACCTGAAGCTTCTTCGTCTATAGTTAAGAAGTTTGATGCGCCAGGTGAGAATCTAGTTTGGTCATGCTCAGCAAGTAATGTCAAAGCATCAGTAGCGATATCATACATCCATACTTTACCAATGTGTACGTTGCCTCCAACATCTTCAACCAAAGTGATATGACCATAATTGTCAATTGTAAGGTTGTCAAACATTTTTTGACCTTCTGTACCATCCAATACGGCTGTGATTGTTCCACC
>CANFXY010000175.1 GCA_947451105.1 Bacteroidota bacterium
AATAATGGCTAGGGATAATAAGAAAGTTACAAAGAAGAGAGTTGTAAGCATCGATGCTCACGGGCAAGTGCATATCAAAGCTTCTTTCAATAACGTAATCATTTCCATCACTAACAGTACAGGTCAAGTAGTATCTTGGGCTTCTGCAGGTAAGATGGGATTTAGAGGTTCTAAGAAAAACACTCCATATGCAGCTCAAATGGCTTCAGCAGATTGTGCTAAAGTTGCAGTTGATGCAGGTATGAAAAAAGTAGATGTTTTTATCAAAGGACCTGGATCAGGAAGAGATTCTGCAATCAGAACTTTGCAAGCAAGTGGTTTAGAAGTATTGTCTATTACAGATATTACTCCATTGCCACACAATGGCTGTCGTGCACCTAAAGCACGTAGAGTTTAATTTTTAATAAAGAAGAAGTAATGGCAAGATATATAGGACCAAAAACCAAAATCGCTAGACGTTTCAAGGATGCGATTTTCGGACCAGATAAGTCTTTCGAGAAAAGGCCGACACCTCCAGGTCAACACGGTAACTCTCGTAAGAGAACCAAACAAACTGAGTATGCAATTCAGTTGTCAGAAAAACAAAAAGCAAAATATACCTATGGTGTATTGGAGCGTCAGTTTTTCAAAACATTTGAATTAGCTGCACGTAAAAAAGGTATTACCGGTGAAAACTTATTGAAATTCTTAGAAGCTCGTTTAGACAATACCACCTTCCGTTTAGGTTTTGCTCAAACACGTAGCCAAGCGCGTCAATTGGTTGCACATGGTCATATCAATGTGAATGGTAAATTGGTAAACATTCCTTCATACCAATTGAAACCAGGTGATGTTATTTCTATTCGTGAAAAATCTAAATCTTTAGAAGTTATCACAGAATCAGTATCATCTAGCAATCCAAAGAAATTTAACTGGTTAAACTTTGAAACCAAAGATTTATCTGGAACCTTCATGGCTTACCCTGAACGTGATCAGATTCCTGAAAATATCAAAGAACAGTTGATCGTAGAATTGTATTCTAAATAATCATTTAAAAAAGAACCATAAATGGGTATCCTTGCATTCCAAAAACCAGACAAAGTTATCATGCACAAAGACACTGAGTTCTTTGGGCAATTCGAATTCCGTCCGCTTGAAAAAGGATACGGAGTTACTATTGGAAATTCATTGAGGAGAATCTTATTATCTTCCTTAGAAGGTTATTCAATTACTTCAGTGAAAATTACTGGTGTAGATCATGAGTTCACAACCGTTAAGGGCGTTATTGAAGATGTTACAGAAATTGTAATGAACCTTAAACAAGTTCGCTTCAAGAGAATCGTTGATGGTGTAGATAACGAAAAAATTTATATCAATATCAAAGGTCAAGAGCAATTCTTAGCTGGCGAAATTGGCAAACATACCAACTCATTCAGAGTATTAAACCCTGAACAAGTTATTTGTAACATGGAGCCTTTTGTTCAATTAGAAGTTGAATTGACAGTTGAAAAAGGTCGTGGTTACGTTCCAGCTGATGAGAATAAATCAAAAGATGCGAACATTGGTGTAATTGCTATAGATTCTATTTATACGCCAATCAAAAACGTTAAATATAGCGTTGAAGATTACCGTGTAGAGCAAAAAACAGATTACGAAAAATTGTTAATCGAAATCCAAACTGATGGTTCTATCCATCCAGAAGAAGCTTTGAAAGAAGCAGCTAAGATTTTGATCCAACACTTTATGTTGTTCTCTGATGAGTTAATTACACTTGATACTCAAGTTAAAGAGCCTACGCAAGAAGTTGATGAAAATTACCTTCATGTTCGTAAGATTCTTAAAACTCCGCTTTCTGATTTAGATTTATCTGTAAGAGCATACAATTGCTTGAAGGCAGCTGATATCAAATCTTTAGCCGATTTAGTTTCTTACGATATTGCAGATTTATTGAAATTCCGCAACTTTGGTAAGAAATCATTAAGTGAATTAGAAGAATTGGTTCGCGACAAAGGTTTAACATTTGGTATTGATATTAGCAAATACAAATTAGACCAAGAATAATAGAATTGACAGAGATAATGCTGCGTAAGCATCATTCAATACGAAAAGAAAAATGAGACACGGAAAAACATTTAATCATTTAGGTAGAACGGCTTCTCACAGGAAAGCTTTGTTAGCCAATATGGCTTCTTCGCTAATTATCCATAAACGCATTACTACTACTGCTGCAAAAGCTAAAGCTTTGCGCAAATACGTTGAGCCTCTTATTACAAAGGCAAAAGACGATAGTACACATTCTCGTCGTGTGGTATTTAGCTACCTAAAAAACAAAGAATCTATTACTGAATTATTTGGACCAATTTCAGGTAAAGTAGGAGATAGACCAGGTGGTTACACACGTATCCTTAAGTTAATGAACCGTAAAGGAGATAACGCTGAAATGGCAATTATCGAATTTGTAGACTTTAACGAAAGTTTATTAAGCGAAAAATCAACTAAAACTGCTGCTGCTAAGAAAACCCGTCGTGGTAAAGCTAAAGCGCCAGTTGCTCCTAAAGAAGAAGCTGTTGTTGAAGCACCAGCTGCAACTGAAGAATAGTTTAAACATTATACCGAAAAGCCTCAATTTGCCTATGCATTTTGAGGCTTTTTTGTTTAGTATATTTTCGACTTTACTTTATAATACCCCTTTAAAATTTTGAGGTCAAAGGTTTTTGCCTCCATGTACTCCCCATCTAAGTGAGCTTGCAAGGGTTGCATGGCACTGATGCGAATTTGTTCCGTTTTTTGAAATTGCACTATTGGTAAATTAAGATGCTTTCCTTTTTCAATAACGGGTAAGTAACGAAAGCGTTTTATTAGGCCAATTTTTGCTATGGTTATTAAATCTAATTTACCATCTCCCGGACTGGCCAGAGGGGCAACCATAAAACCGCCACCATATGTTTTTCCCTTTGCAATGCTTAACATAAAAGCATTCATTGAAAATTCTCTTTCTGGAGTGGTTATTTTAATCTTGTTTTCCCTGTAAAAAAGAAGAAGACTAATAATAGTAGAGTAATATGCCATTTTACCGGTAAATAATTTTTTACCTATGTTTTTCTTTACTACCCATCCATCAAAACCAATTCCTACGCCATTTATAAATATTTTTCCATTACAGCTTCCAGCATCTATTTGTGAACTTTGTTTTTGAATGGCTATTTCAAACTGTTCTTGTAAACTTAAACCACGTAAATGCAGGGTTGCATAGTCATTACCAGTGCCACCAATAATGAATGCAATAGGGATGCTTATTTCCTTGTAATAATTCATTACATAGTTGATGGTACCATCTCCTCCCATTATTACCATACAGGTAAACTTTTGCAGGTCTTTAGGGTAGTCTTTTGAAAATGTTTCATAACTTAACCCCTTGCTTGTTAAGAATTGCTCAAATTTTGTAAGGCTTTTTTGAGCCGACCCTTTCCCTGCTATTGGATTGCAAATAATTAAGTAATGTTCTTCCATAGTATTAATTAATCTAAATTAAATTAATTTTACGAAATTAAAAGTAATATTTTTCATCTACATCCTTCAATGTGAAGGTTTTAATCGTTTTTTTATGCGTCGTTATAGCTTATTAGTGTTATTTTTTATGGTTAAATTGCTAAATGCACAAACGGAAATGGAGCTTGCAGCATTTGACCGAATTTTTGTTTCCGGGGCTGTTAAAGTTGAATTGGTTCAAGGACCGAAAGCCTACATTTCATCTGCTAGTCCACTTAAAAATTATTCTATAACTGTTCAAAATGGTGAATTGAAAATCAATTTAGCAAATCCCAACTTAAAATATTTGGATCCGCTTGTGCTTCATTTCGTTCAAATAAACACAATTTCATTAAATCAATCGGGCCAAGTATATTCAGTTATTGGTTCGAGCCTAAACTTTGATAGTTTAGTTATTAAAGCGGTAGATGCTTCTAAAGTTGACATGAGTGCAACAATGAAAGTGCTAGAAATAAGCGCAAAAGATGCAACTAAAATTACCCTAAATGGGCAAACCCAATTAGCTAAGGTTAATATAAAAGATGCCGCCAAATTATATGCGGCCAATTTTAAAATTAATCAATTACAAATCAGTGCGCATGATGTGGCCTATTTTAATGTGAATGTTGCGGAGGGAATT
>CANFXY010000176.1 GCA_947451105.1 Bacteroidota bacterium
AATTCAGATGCCATTAACAGCATCAACTTATCCAAAAGTGGCTTTTCTGCCAAACATGGTGGAAGATTATCTGCAATTACAGATGTGGTAATGAAAGAGGGTAACTCCAAAGACATACATGGAATCTTTTTGAACAGCTTGTTTTCTTTTACGCTCGACTTAAATGGCCCGCTTTCGAGAGATGGAAGAACTACATTTTCAATCGCTGCAAGGCGGTCAAATTGGGATTTGTTGTTTTTTAGACCCATTAGCAATGATTCTAGTAAATTCACTTATACGTTTTACGATTTAAATGTAAAAGTTTGCCATAGAATTAATGCAAAAAACAAATTATTCTTCAGCGTTTACAACAACAGAGACCGCTTCTACACCTACGACAAATCAACAGATGTTGTGAACAATATTAAGACAACTTCTGATGCTGAATTTGATGTCAAATGGGGAAATATTGCAGGCTCTTTTAAATGGAATAGAGTAATTAACAACCGTCTTTTTTCAAACTTTGAACTCACCTACAGTCAATACAAAAGTTCGATTGGCCTTGGATTTAGTGAAGCGGTAGACAGTGCAAGAGTTGTCAATTTTTCTAAAATAAACTTCAATTATTTTAATTTTATCCGCGACCTACAAACGGGTATGCATTATGATTATTTATTAGACAAAAGAAATACCCTGCGTTATGGGGCACAATTATCGTTGAAAGGATTTATGCCTGGATCAACTGCTACAAAATTCAATCAAAATGGCGTTATTTCAAACGACACTTTTTTCGGTTTGTCAAAACCGTTAAGCACCCAAGAGCTCGCATTGTATATTGAGGAAGAGAAAAAAATAAACAACAACCTAAGGGTAAATGTTGGCGCACGTATGGTTAACTATTTTTACAAAGATCAAACCTTTATCTTCCTTGAACCTAGATTTTCATTTAACAGGAAATTCAACAACACGTATGCTCTAAAAGGGAGTTATACCATGATGAATCAAACTTTGAATTTACTTGCCGACAATATCAATTCAAATCTTTTATCCTTGAATTTCGACCGTTGGGTGCCTTCCAACAACATAGTTAAACCTCAAAAAGCCCAACAAATAAGCTTGGGCGTTTCAAAACCATTTAAAGACAATTGGGAGTTAACCGTTGAAGGATATTACAAATGGTATTCTAGAATATTAGAAGTAAAAGAAGGGGCAGATATCAATGGAGGTATTCTAAGCAGTAACGATTGGGAATCAAAATTGCTAAGCGGAAAAGGATGGAATTATGGAATCGAAACCTTTTTACACAAAAGAAAAGGCGATCTTACAGGTTGGATGAGTTACACGCTCTCTTGGGCAAAGCGCAATACGCCAACAATTAACCGAGGTGAAGATTACTACTACCAATTCGACCGCAGACATTATATTAACATCGTAGCCCAAACCCGTATAGATGACGAATATTCTGCATCAGTAAACGTTGTGTTTTCAACTGGCAATGTTCAATCGGTGCCCATAGGAAAATATTTAGACATCAACGGGAATGTCGTCTACGATTATACAGAAAAAAACAATTACCGTTTGGCAAATACCTTCAGAATTGATTTTGGTCTAAATAAAATTCGTTTCTCTTCATGGGCCGCCGAATCGGGTTATAGATTCTCAATATACAATGTATTGGCGCGCAACAATCCGGCCTATATATACATCGACAACAGCGGTAAAACGCCAAAAGCTTATCAAAGAGGCTTTTTACCATTCATCCCAGGTATTACGTATTACATCAAATTTTAAAAAACATGCAATTAAAATATATCATTTTTATGAGCATTTCTGTCTTGGCACTTTCATGCTCCAAAGAAATAGACTTAAATCTACCTGCCTACAACAGTAAGATTGTTGTTAATGGTGAAATGGATACCGAAAATGACATCACCTTGGAAGTTAGCCGCAGCATTCCGATCATGCAGTCAAATGACTCAACGGGCTATCTTATTAAAGATGCAGTGGTTCAAATTTTTGAAAATGGGACCAATATTGGTACAGCAAATTATTTCTCTGGCAAATATGTTCTGGCCACAAAACCAAAAGCTGGAGCCTCTTATCAAATAAAGGTTAGTTCAGGAACCTACACACCTGTGCAAGCCAATTTAAGAATTCCTAAAAAACTTCCGGTTGTTTTAAATTATAAAGACTCAATTGGTTTGGATGCCTTTGGATTTAAAGTGGGGCAAATAAGTTTGAGTTTTACCGATGATGGCAGCGTAAGCAATTACTATAAATTGTTGATTCGCTATTACAACGCAGGAACCACGGTATGGTTTCCATTTGAAATCACATCCAACGATATCCTTTTTATTAACAACGACAAATTGAATGATGGAGGCTATATGTTTAGCGACCGTACTTTTTCTGGCAAAACCAAAAACTTGTATTTTGAAGTACCATTTGGATTGGCGCAAGGGACCCCGAAATTTGAAGTGTCTATAAAAAGTTTTGACTCAGATTACAACGACTATTTGAAGGCGGTAGAAAACTATCGACAAAATGGCAATGGATTTAGCAACGAGCCTGTCATATTGAAGTCAAATGTCACCAATGGCATTGGAATGGTTGGTGGAGTTAGCAACCTTAGGGACACAATTTATTAGTCATTTTATTGTCTTTTTTTTGAATTAATAAAATAAAAAACAATTAGTCTATTTAACATAGTTATAAAGATGAAGAAGCAAACACTTGCACTGGTTTTAACATTAATTAGTTTTGAATATACCTTTGCTCAAAGGGCTGGAACAAAAGCATTTGCTTTTTTAAACATGCCGAATTCAGCAAGACAGTTGTCATTGGGAAGCAGTTTTATTTCAACAATAGACAACGATTTAAGCCAATCTTGGTGCAATCCGGCTGCTTTAAATTCAGCGATGGACAAACATGTATTTGCCACTTACAACAACTATATCAGCGACATCAATTCTGGTTATTTTGGATATGGCAAAACCATTAAAAACCTTGGCACCTTTTCATTGGGTATTCTCTACCTAGATTATGGAAACTTTAATGGTTACAATGAAGCTGGAATAAGCACAGGCACGTTTAAAGCCCAAGACCAATGCTTTAACTTATCGTATGGAAAACAACTAAACAACAAATTCAGAATTGGAGCCAATGCAAAATACATCTATTCAATTTACGAATCATTTGTTAGCAATGGCTTGTCGACAGACCTATCAGCCATTTATACCGACTCTGCAAAACAACTAAATATTACGGCCTTTGCAAGGAACATAGGATTCCAAGCCATTCCATACAGTGGCACAGAGCGTCAAGGATTGCCCTTTGAGATGGCTGTTACCATTTCTAAAAGACTAGAGCACTTGCCTTTCAGATACCATTTAATCTTTAACAATTTGCAAACGCCTGACTTTAGATACACCATTACTGAAACAGGTGAAAAAGATGAAAATGGAAACCCAAAGTTAAGAACCATGACAATGGGCGACAATATCTTACGACATATCGCTTTAGGTGGGGAACTAAACTTATCTAAATATTTTGTTGTTCGTTTTGGATACAACCATATGAAACGAAAAGAAATGGGTCAAGAACAAAAAAGAGGTACAGCTGGCTTTAGTTGGGGCCTAGGATTCAAGGTTTCTAAATTTCAAATATCCTATGGCAGTGCAAGTTATTTTTACGGACACAACAGCAATCAGTTTAGTTTATTGGTAAACTTAAACGATTTTTACAAGAAGAAATAGTAAGGCTGATTGGCTATTTATTATAAATTAGATCCCGCTTCTGGATCGTAATCTTTTCTAGAGAATTCATCGAAATTATATTCAGGAAGCAATTCACTTTTAACGTGCTTAATGGTTTCATTTAATGCTTCAGAGAATTTATTGAAGTCTTCTTTGTATAAAAATATCTTTGATTTAACGTAGTTTCCATCATCGAACTTTTTTGTGCTTTCCGTAATTGTTAAAAAATAATCATTTGACTTAGTGGCTCTTACATCAAAAAAATAAGTCCTTTTTCCAGCTTTCACACGTTTCGAATAGATGCTGTTCTTGTCTCTGAAATCTTCCATTATAGTCTGTAAATTTTTCGCTAATTAACACCTTTTTTTCAAATACAAAAAATTTTTATTAT
>CANFXY010000177.1 GCA_947451105.1 Bacteroidota bacterium
TCCATAATTGTAACCCGTTCCAGTGTTTTGTAAAGTATCAGGGAAGAAACGGCTAAATCCACTGCCTGTGTTGGCCAAACTGAAAGAACTCTTCTTAACTTCAACAGGTATGTTTGACAAAGATTGATAATAAGTCTCTGCCTTAAACCGTTTGTCCTTTCCAATTGCCAATTCATAACCCAACACATAGTGAATGCTGTTGGTTAAACCCATACCCAAATTATGTGGCTTGGTATTTCCAGGTAAAATATAAAAATAGGTGTAAGCAGGTTGCATTTGACTGTGTACACCAAAACCAAAATTAAGCGATTGCTTGCCATTCAATTGGTAGCGTATGCCCAAACGCGGTTGAACAAATTGCGCACTGCTGATGCTTGTATTAGAGGCTTTATCAGAAACCATAAAATACTGAGCGGTTAAACCACCTGATACCGTTAATTTTTTTGTGGCCAACCATTTAACCTGAACATATGGCATTACGTTTAACCCCGTACCATCTGAGTTCCAACGGGTATACCACTTCCAATAGCGTGCGGTATCTTTCGCATCAAAATTGCGGGCTGAATCGCGAAAACGAAAATCGTATTCTGTGATATTTACGCCGTAACGCAAAGTGGTGCGTGAACTAATTTTGTTGTTTATAAAAAGATTGATTCCAGTGGTATTGGTCCTGAATGTATAATCCAAATTCTTAATCAACGAGTCAAGCGCATAGGTGTATATGGTTTTACCATCTATAATGCTGGTATCGGTATTATGTCTGAACACCAAGTGGTGAACGGCGTCAACACTTTGATGACTTTTTGCAAGGGTCGCTTTTAAATAACTTTTGCTGTTGAGGTTCCAAATAAAACTAGCACCCAAGATGCCCATTTTAGAACCAAACAATTGGTCGCGGTCATCGTCACCATACAATTCACCACTGCTTTGCTTTTGATCGCTAATCATAATGTTAATCTTGCTGCTACCGCCAATACCAAAGAAAGACAAATTGCCTTTTTTGCCAATAGGAAAATTCAATTTAAATGACGCATCTTGATAATGAGGCACGGCATCAGTGCCAATTTTGATGTTCAATTTTTCAAAGATGGCAAAGGTTGAATATCGGTAAGTAAATAGGAAAGATGATTTGCTTTTCTTTGATAAAGGTCCTTCAGCCAAAACATCCCAACCTAAGAAACCAACTTGTGTAGAAAATTCATTTTTACGGTTGTTTCCATTTCTTAATTTCAAATCGAATACACCGGCAGTTGAATTGCCATATTCCGCAGGAAAAGCGCCTGTGAAGAAATCGCTATTGGCCAATATTTTATTGTTGATGATCGACACAGGGCCACCCGTTGTGCCAGGTATGGCAAAGTGGTTTGGGTTGGGAATATCAATTCCCTCTAATCGCCACAATACACCTTGTGGGCTGTTGCCACGCACCACAATGTCATTGCGCGAATCGTTGGCGCCTTGCACACCGGCAAAATTACTCGCCATACGCGCAGGGTCTCCTCTACTTCCGGCAAAACGATCGGTCTCATCTACTGTAAACAAACGTGCACTAACCAATGCATTGTCGTTGTTTATCAAAGGTCTCTTTTTGCTTTTAACCGAAAAACTTTTATAGGTATTAACCGCCTCTGACATGTCAATGTTAAGCACCATTTCTTTTGCTGATGACAAAATAATATTTTGCAAGACAATTTCGGTGTATTTATCAAGGGTAATTAATAAATTATGACGACCAACGGAAACGTCAGAAATCATGTAATCACCACTTGCATTGCTCATAGCAAATAAACCACTGTCCTTTCCAAAGGTGGTGATGGTAATTTTCGCACCTTCTAAAACTTGTCTGGTCTCACGGTCAAGCACCCGTCCACGAATGGTTTGCGTTTGCGCTTGAATGAAATACAAACAAAATAAATTGAGCGTTAATAGAATTATTTTCTTCATAGGCATAGGTACAAATAAATGTAATTTTTGTGAATTAACAAATACAGATTAGAAATACACCATATTAGTTTGGTTAATAGTTATTGGTTAATTGTTAATAGTTATTGGTTATTGGTTTTTAAACAAAAACATGAAGCATTTTCTACTGCCTCACTCTCCCGATGACTATCGGGACTCTTGTTTCACCCTGCATGGTGATTGTTGCTCTGAACAATCTCTCGTTCAGGGTACTTTTGGCTTTGGATAAGTTCTACCACTGGGCCCCGTGCTAAACCCCGTGGTGTGCATGGAACGAAGTGGAATGCTCTACCACAGGGGCTCTTGCTGTTCTAGTTATTTGTTAATTGTTATTGGTTATTTGTTTTAAAACGAAAACATGAAGCATTAACAACCGCCTTCCTCTTTCCTCTTGCCCTTGCACACGCTGTTCTAGGTATTAGAAAAAAAAGTAATCATCGAAATAATTAAGCATTTTCTAATGCCCTCCTCAACCCTCTTGCTCTTGCTCTTGCTAAAATTATTTTAGTCTCCAAAATAATTTTAATCTTCATATGTCTTCGGCACCGCCGGATCCGTGATAACGATGTAATCACCTTGGCTTAAATACTTCTTCCAATCGATGTTTGGAAATGCAGGATCAGAACCACAAGATACAACCAAGGCAATTGCTTTTGGCCTGTATTTTTTCAGTTGGGTTACAGCAGCAAATCCTTCGTCGCTATGAAACCGTCCGTTGACTTGCATAACCTTTTGTCCCTTGTGTTGTTTTAAGTGCTCTGCTATTGAATAGGCCATGGTGGCATCCCAAAGCGACTGGGCTGTTACCAAACTAAAGCCACCCATAGACATTACAGGCATTATTTTCTTGCCCGTATCTGGCGTAGTGGAATGGCCGCTTAAACCCATCAACTTATTGTAATATGCTCCTGAAGCGGTGTCATAAGGCAACGGTGCAAAAAACAATTTTGAGGCCGCTGGCAAGTCCATTAATGCTTTTTGCCCTTTTCGTCCAGCCAAATTGCTGTACCTTCCAGCTGCATTGGCACATACTATTGGCAATTTATTGGTTTTAGCAAACTCAACCATTGGTCTGTAGTCCTTGTAATTGCTCCATACTCTGGCATCCTTAATAAAATGTTTTTCTCTTATGCTTCCCTGCAAATATTCATCCATCACCGCTTGCACATCACGCGTGAACATCTCCATTGAGAGGGTTGTCTTTGCCCCAAACTTGCGGTACATCAACTCATACGTTTTCTGCTCCAAATAATGTGTAACCGAATCGTTGTGTTCTTCTCCGAAAAACAAAACATCTGCATTGGCCATGTCCTCAACAATTTCATTGAGTGTTACCTCTTTCCCTAGCTTTACAGAATAAATTCTATAGTTGGCTTCACTCAATTGGGCTTTGATGTTTTGAACAAATCCCAAGCAAAATAAGATTGCTATGAAGCTCATTGATAGGCGTACTTGTTTCATTTTTATTTAAAATTAGTGTGCTCAAATATAGGATTAAAATAAAATTTTATTTGCTTTATGTACACTTTAAAAATATTTTTTCTATTGCTGCAGCATTCAAAACGAAATATTTGTCTAAACTAAAAAGAGGATGTGATTTCACACTTTTTTTAAACTGTATATTTTTTATAATTATTTTGATGTGTAAGAGCGTTCTCTTTTGAGAGAACGCTCATTTTTTATACAATAATATAAAACGCATCATCTTTGCGTTTAATTGGCTTAAAATTGTAGTATGAAGAATAAAAAGCCAGTTACACTAAATAGCAAAACAGTTGAACCAAACTTGCCAATAGAATATGATGAAGATGATTTATTTTCTATTCTGCTAGGTAATATTTTGGATGATCTAGGTGAAGAAGAAGTAAAACGGATTAGCAATTTGCCCAAAGAAAAGCTTATTATAATCCAAGAGTCTGATTTGTTGAAACCAGAATAATTCGTTTTTATGGTTTAAGCTCTAAACAAGTCTATGCTCATTGCTTGTTTTTTTCAATTTATACTCTAGTTTTGTATGGCAGCGAAGTCATTCGTCATACAACATGAAACGCAGAGAATTAATTAAAATCATCGGTCTAGGAGGCTTTCTTTTCGGGCTAAAGAAAA
>CANFXY010000178.1 GCA_947451105.1 Bacteroidota bacterium
CATTCCATGCATTTGCATGCCTAAAAAAATATTATTTTTGCAACTTTATGAGCTTGACAGATTCTTCACACAACGTTATTAAATCGCCTATCGGCAATACCCTTCACTGTAAAAACTGGGTTACTGAAGCAGCATACCGCATGCTGATGAACAACCTAGATCCTGATGTCGCTGAAAAACCAGAAAATTTGGTTGTTTACGGTGGAACAGGTAAAGCTGCCCGCAACTGGGAAAGCTACCATTTAATTGTGAAGGCTTTGGAAGATCTTAACGAAGATGAAACCTTATTGGTTCAATCGGGCAAGCCGGTTGGAATTTTGCCAACACATAAAGATGCGCCGCGTGTTATTATCTCAAATTCTCAATTGGTGCCACATTGGGCCAATCTCGATTATTTCAGAGATTTGGAAGCCAAAGGCTTAATCATGTATGGTCAAATGACCGCAGGTTCATGGATATACATCGGTTCTCAGGGTATCGTTCAAGGTACCTATGAAACCTATGCTGAATGTGCCCGCCAACATTTTAATGGTACTCTTAAAGGTACTTTAAATGTGACCGCTGGTTTGGGTGGTATGGGTGGCGCTCAACCACTTGCTATCACCATGAATGAGGGTGTTTGTTTGGCAGCTGAAATGGAAGAATGGCGCATTAAAAAACGTTTGGATACCCGCTACCTAGATGTGATGACCAAAGACATAGACCAAGGTATTGACATGGCGCTTAAAGCGAAAGCTGAAGGCTTGGCCGTTTCAATCGGTGTTCATTGCAATGCGGTTGATTTGTTAGAGCGTTTAAAAGCAAGAGGTGTAGTGCCTGATACTTTAACCGACCAAACTTCTGCCCACGATCCTTTGGTGGGATATTTCCCTGAAGGTTATGATGTGGAAAGTGCGGACCGTTTGCGCAAAACTGATCCTACCCGTTACACCAACGAAAGTTATAGCACCATGGTGCACCATGTAAGATTGATGATTGAATTCCAAACCAAAGGCAGTGTGGTGTTCGATTATGGAAACAATTTACGCGGACGTGCCCTCGAAAAAGGTTTGACCAATGCCTTCGATTTCCCGGGCTTTGTACCTGCGTTTATCCGTCCTCAGTTTTGCCAAGGCCGCGGCCCTTTCCGTTGGGTGGCATTGAGTGGTAAGCCAGAAGATATTTACGCAACCGATAAAAAAATATTGGAACTATTCCCTGAAGATGAAGGCTTGAGAAGATGGATCACCATGGCTCAAGACCGCATCGAATTCCAAGGTCTTCCTGCCCGCATTTGCTGGTTGGGTCAAGGACAGCGTGAAAAAGCTGGTTTGGCTTTCAACGAAATGGTGAAAAACGGTGAAGTAAGCGCACCGATAGTCATTGGTCGCGACCATCTTGATACTGGCAGTGTTGCCAGTCCTAACCGCGAAACTGAAGCGATGATGGATGGTAGTGATGCCATTGCCGATTGGCCAGTATTAAATGCCTTGATTAACACCGCTGGCGGTGCTTCATGGGTAAGTCTGCACCATGGTGGTGGCGTAGGTATTGGATACAGCATACACGCAGGTATGGTGATTGTTGCCGATGGTACAGACGATGCGGCAGTGCGTTTAAAACGTGTCTTACACAACGACCCTGCTATGGGAGTTATCCGCCACGCAGATGCTGGGTACGACATTGCAAAAGACACTGCTCGTGAACACAGACTAGATCTTAAAGCCCGTTTAAACAAAGACTAATCGTTTATCGAGTTTCTTTCCAATATAACGCTCAAACCATACAATACCTTTGGTCTAGACACCAAAGCGGAATTGTTTTGTGAGGTGCATTCACTTGCAGACCTCAAACAAGCCATTGCAGAATCGAGCCACGAGCAATTTATGTTTCTTGGTGGTGGCAGCAATGTGTTGTTGTGTAACGATTACGCGGGATTGGTAATCCGCAATGCCATTAAAGGAAAACAAATAGTTCATGAAGACGATGACCATGTTTTACTTAAAGTGTACAGCGGCGAATCTTGGCACGAAACCGTTATGTATTGTGTGGAGAGAAATTGGGGTGGTATAGAAAATTTATCCCTTATCCCTGGCACTGTTGGCGCCGCACCTATGCAAAATATTGGTGCTTACGGAGTGGAATTGGAAAATGTTTTCGATCATCTCGAGGCCTTTAATTTACACACTTTCGAGTTAGAGACCTTCAACAAGTCACAATGTGCTTTTGGCTACCGCGAGAGTGTATTTAAACGCCAATTAAAAGGACAGTATTTTATTTATTCAGTGACATTTAAACTGAATAAGAAGCCGATTATACACGCCGATTATGGCGATATACAGGCCATATTAAATGAAAAGGGACTACGTGCTGAAACCGCTGGGATTAAAGATGTTTCAGACGCTGTCATTCATATCCGTCAAAGCAAATTGCCCGACCCAAAAGTGTTAGGCAACAGCGGGAGTTTCTTTAAAAATCCACAAATTACTATTAAGCATTTTGAAGCTTTAAAACTTCAGTTTCCAGACATTAAAGGCTATCCGCAAAACGATGGCATGAAAGTGCCAGCAGGATGGTTGATAGAGCAATGTGCATGGAAAGGCAAGCGCGTTGGCAATACAGGCTCACATGCCAAACAAGCGCTGGTTTTGGTAAATTATGGAGGCGCAACAGGCAGTGAAATCTACCAACTGGCCCAAGACATCATACAAAGTGTTGCAGACAAATTTTCCATCCATCTCGAACCCGAGGTAAATATTGTGTAATTGGGCGTTCCCGTTTGCTTCGCAGAACGGGCGGGCTATACGCTGCTATCTTTTGTTTTTTCAAAACAAAAGGATATTCGCTTTTATCCCTAACGCTCGGTAAATATTTGATCAGTTTTTTTCAAATGATTATAATTTTTTTAAACTAAAAAACCCTTTGTTGAAAAAAAAATATAAATAACAAAATAGAAAAAATTAAATTGCATTAAAATAAAATTCACCATGAAACAAATATTCACTGTATTTACTTTGTTTATGTTATTGGGTTTACGGGCACAAAATCCAACCTGGTCAGATGATGTTGCATGCATTGTTTACTCGCATTGCACCAGTTGTCACAATCCCAATGGGTCAGGCCCGTTTTCTTTATTGACCTATGCAGATGCTGTTAGCCATGCTTCTTCTATACAATATAAAGTTAAAAGCAAAGAAATGCCACCATGGCCTGTAAACAATGCCTACAGAAAATTTGCCCACGATAGGAGTTTAACCGATCAAGAAATTGCAACCATAGTGCAATGGGTTAACAACAGCACACCGGAGGGGAATTCAGCCAATGCGCCAGCTCAGCCTGTTTACAGCACATCTTTGCAAATACCATTTCCTGACTTGAAACTACAAATACCCACCTATACGATTCCAAATATTACTGAAGATTTATACAGGTGTTTTGTTCTGCCAACTGGCTTGAGTGTTCAACAATTTATCACAGGCATTGAAATTATTCCTGGCAACAGAAACATTGTTCACCATGCCCAGGTGTTTTATGATACCACAGGTGTTAGCAGTGTTTTGGATGCTGCGGATCCAAACCCAGGTTACACGTCTGCGGGTGGTATAGGTGTTGGTAGTGCAGTTTTGATTGGAACTTGGGTGCCTGGTTCTAGTCCTATTTTCTTGCCCAATGGCATGGGAAAACGCTTGCCTTCGAGCGCTAAAATAGTGGTGCAAATTCATTACCCTGAATATGCATCTGGTCAGGTCGATTCAAGTAAGTTTCATTTTAGGTTTACATCCAATACGGTGAGAAATGTCAGCGATGCCGCTGTTTTAAACCACAATTCAAACATGGTAAATGGCCCTTTGTTTATTCCTAAAAATACAATTAAGACTTTTAGGGAGGAAATGATTTCCCCAGCCAATGTAACAATTATAAGTGTAGGGCCTCATGGACATCTCTTATGCAAAAGTTTAAAAGCATTTGGTATTACCCCAGCCGGTGATACCATTCCGATTGTTGATATTCCTGAATGGGACTTTCATTGGCAGGGTTTTTA
>CANFXY010000179.1 GCA_947451105.1 Bacteroidota bacterium
GACCGTTGGGCAGCGGGTGCAAACGTTAATATTTTTAAGGGCAAACAGCGTTTGTCTTTAATTGGCATGAGCAACAACATCAACCAACAAAATTTTTCATCAACAGACATCTTAGGTCTAACCGGTAACACCAATATGGGTGGCGGCATGGGCGGTCCAGGTGGTGGAAGAGGTGGAATGGGCGGCGGAGGTGGCATGGGAAGCTGGGGAGGTGGGAACAACAACTTTACAGTGAACAACCAAGGCGGTATCAACACCACCAATGCCATTGGAATGAACTATTCATTATACGGGGGTAAAAAGTATAAACTAACTGCTTCGTATTTTTTCAATACTGGTAAAAACAATACCTCTTCTTTTTTAGATAGAACCTATTTCTTAAGCGCTTTGAGCAATCAACTATACAGCCAAGGCGATACCGGAACAACGAACAACAGCAACCATAAGTTCAACGCCCGCTTCGAATACAATATAGACACCAACAACTCCATCATCTTTACGCCGCAATTCAGTTTGCAAGGCAACAAAAGCAACACCTTGTTTTTAGGTAAAACTGCTACACAAGAGTCGGTGAACTTAAACCTCTCTAACAGCAAAACGGTTTCAAATACCAATGGTTTTAACTTTAACCAATCATTGTTGTTGAGACATAAATTCAAAAAGGCTGGTCAAACCATTTCATTAAACATTAATACCACCAATAGTAAAAACGATGGTGCAACTCTGTTGGAGTCGGGCAACTACTATTACGAATTGGATACCTTGTCTAATATCTTCAGACAGAATTCAGACCGCAACAACAATACCTTTAGTTTTAGTCCCAATCTGTCTTATACCCATCCAATTAAAAAACGTTCAGTAGTTGAATTGACTTACAACCCATCACTGAACTACAACAAGTCAAGTAAATTGACCAATCGTCTGGATATTTTTGGAAATACAATATACGTAGATAGCCTTTTAAGCAATACCTTCGACAACAACACCAGCACCCAAAAAGCTGGAATGACTTACCGCTACAATTACAAAAAAGTGTCCTTTAACATAGGTGCTGATGCGCAAAGCGTTAAATTGAATGGTTTGCAAACTTTCCCTTTTAACAATGAGTTTCACCAGCCGTTTAACAATATTTTACCCAATGCAATGTTTACTTATGCGGCAAACAAGTCGAGCAATTTGCGCTTGTTTTACCGCAGCAGCACCAACCTGCCAAGCATCTCTCAGTTGCAAAATGTCTTAAACAACAGCAACCCATTGATCTTAAGTGCGGGTAATGCCAATTTGGTACAGGAGTTTAGAAACATGATTCACCTGCGCTACAGCAAGAGCAATGTGGCTAAAGGCCGCACCATGTTTATTTATAGCAACTTGACCACCGCGTCTAATTACATCGGAAACAGCACCACCTTGGCGCGAAAGGATACCTCAATTAATGGAACCGCTTTGAAAAAAGGTGCCCAATTGAGCTTGCCTGTTAACCTTAACGGCTATAAAAGCTTCAGGGCTTACTTGTCTTATGGCATGCCGATTAAGAAAATCAAATCGACTTTTAATTTAAATCTTGGTCAAACCTACAGCAGCACCCCTGCTTTGATCAATGGTGTGACCAACTTTAGCAACAATTTTAACAGCAACGTGGGGGTCGTTTTGGCCAGCAACATCAGCGAGAGTTTAGACTTTACATTAAACTACACGATTAACTACACAACGGTTCAAAACAGTTTGCAAAGCAGTTTGAACAACCAGTATGTGATTCAGAATTTCAATGCGAAAATCAATTACCTACCAACACCTAAATGGGTGTTTAACGCCGATATCACCAACAGCTCTTACAAAGGTTTGGGTGCAACCTTTAACCAAAGTATTTGGTTGTGCAACGCAGGTTTTGGTCGCAAGTTTTTAAAAGACAACAGAGGCGAATTAAAACTATCGGTATTTGATGCTTTGAAGCAAAACACCAGCATCGCAAGAACCGTGAGTGAGAGTTATATAGAAGACAAGAATACACAAATCTTGACCCGCTTCTATATGCTGACCTTCACCTATTCGATTAGACATTTCAAAGTAAAACCCGCACCGAAAGATGCAGTTAAAACCAAAAAATAAGGACATAAAAAAAGGCAGTTTAAACTGCCTTTTTTGTTTTATCTCAATGTCGTTGCTGGAGTGGTATCGGGACTTGCCGCAATGGTTTTGGTTCTCTTCAAAAACTTACCATACTTCATTTCGTATTCTATTCCGTCGATGATGATTTTTTCACCATTGTTTAGTTTAGACAAGGTGTACAAATCGTCTTCCATGGTGTGTATGCTGCCACCGTTGATTCTAATCATTTCAAGGTAATCGGTGTTGATGCCAAACTGAGCACCACAAAGGATCAAGCGGATAGGAACTTTAATCTTGTATAAAAGGGCCAAGTCGCGGGGTGTTGCATTGTTGTCGGCTATCATGATGACTTCTTTAATCTCAGGGTTGCTTTGAAGACCTTCCAATACAGCTTCCAAATTGTTTTCCGGTCCATCGCCACCACCGCCACTGCTCATGGCCATGTTCATGGTTGAAGATAGGGCAGAGAAGCAACTGGTATGCACATAATATAGTCCACCAACTTGACCAGTTACTTTTAAATTGTCAGGCATGTTGTCGCCATCATTGAAAAAGATAAAGTCGTTGTTTTGGCTGTTGATGTTTAAATGCAGTTTGTGCCATACTTTAAATTGCGCCAAATAAGGATACATGCTGCCGGTTACGTCTGTAGCAATTAGGCAATTTTTCCACTGGGTGTTACGGTCAAACACCTTGAAAATTAAATCAGGGGTATTGGCTATACCTGTTGTTTTTGCTATGCTCTTGCCGCTGCTGTCAACGTAGTCGCATACAATGTCTGTGCGTCTTTGGTATAGAAATGAATCGAGGTTAAAACTTTTTCCTTTAGGTAAAATAGGAATTAGTATGGTTTCAATATCGAGTCCTGAGGCTTCTTGGCTTACATACAATGAAATTCTGGTTTCAATTTTCTTGCCGTTGTAGCGCGCGGGACTGTGCTTTAAGTCTTCGTTCAATAAATGCAGGATTTTCTTAATCCTGTGCGGTGTTTCGCTAGAGTCTGCAAAATAGATTTCACCGTTTTTATGCATCAATAATTCTAAGGTATATGAAGATGAATCTTTTAATTCATTGCGTAAATATTTCGCCAGTTTGTTTTTATTCTCTTCGTTCCATCCTTTAAAGCTGGACATTTTATTGCGCCTGTTTATTTTGCGCATTTTAATGGTGTCGCATACTTTGCAATAGCTAACTTTACCTATGGCAATTAGAGAATCCATTTTTTTACTGTCTGAACCACCTTCATAGACACTGGTGTAATAATCCATCAGAGCCAGTTCCGTTTCACTGCTGATCATCTCAGCTTTGCTTTTTAGTTTAATGACAAAGCCATGGAAATAGTCTTTACAGGTATTAGGGTCTTCGCAACCTGTTTGTTCCACCCAATTCCATTGTATGTTAAGATTGCCTTTTAATCCGGGCATGCAGGCATAGAGCTTGTCCATGCGTTGGGCATTTAGCGTTAATTGATCGAAGGTTTCACTCAATCTATAGCGGCTGTACACCAAGGAAATTGAAGCGATGTCTAAGGCCTTTACTTTTTCGAGTTTTGATTTCGGAACCGCACCGTTAAATTCCATAGGAAAATAAAGGGTGTTTGAATCGCCTTCCTGTACCTCGATTTTTGAGGTGCTAATGCGTTTCAGTCTTTTCGGTAAATTAGGTACTTCGGCACTAAGGCTGTACACTAAAAATTGAAGTAAAATGGCGATGAGGGGAATTATTTTAGACATAGGCTTATTGATTTACAAATGATAAACGATGTTTTTGTTAAAAATGTTACACGACATTTAAAAAATATTTTCAAGCTTTCTGTTTTGAGTTTTTCCCTTAAATTTGAATTTTATTATGAGACTGTTTTTCTTCTTATTATC
>CANFXY010000180.1 GCA_947451105.1 Bacteroidota bacterium
CATTTTATCTTCTATAATGCGCGGATAAAGCAAGCGCTTATAGATGTTCAGTAATTCGGCGTCGCTAAGTTGTTTACGGTTAAAATTCACGGGGCAAAAGTAATGAAATTAAGACAATTTTTAAGGCAGATTCTTGTGATTTGGGCGCCATTGAAAAGGGGCTAGGGTTTAGCGTCTAGGGTTTAGTATCGGTGATGCTTCGTTATTTCCACTATTAAATAAATTGCGTTTTGTTTTAAGGGGTAGGTCCCGAAAACTTTCGGGATAGCGTCTAGGGTTTAGTATGTATGCGTATTGCTTAGTTTTTCCGTTAAATTATATAATTCAGCACCTACAGAGCTAACTGTAAAATATTTATTATGATGAAAAGTTATGAAGCTTCCGAAATCCTCACTATACCCTAACCCCTAGACCCTAACCCCTCAAATAAATAAAATTAGAAAACGAAACAATGAAGCTTCCGAAATTCTCACTATACCCTAGCCCCTATACCCTATGAAACCCTCACTGCGTACCCATAAACTTTTTGGGCTGTAGCCATTTCCACCTGAATCATGAAGGGTAAAAACAATTTGTGCAGAAAATGCTAGCTTACCTATGTCGAAAAATTGCTGTATGGGTTTGTTTTGAGAATTTCTAAAAAAGATTTCTGAATCGCCATCAGAGTAATATCCCCATGTATCTGCTACCAGAATACTAGCCAATAAACTTTCTCTGCTGTCACTGTCGTAGCCAGTTACTTTTAAGCGGTTGAGTACCCTATAATTTTGATGGTATTTGCATTCTAAATTCAAGAAAACATCTTCTTCTAAATTGATGTAAATACCCAAACCATATTGGTAACTGCTGATGGCTTGGTGTACCCGAATTGACACTTCATCGAGTAGATAGTCATTAAAATATATTTCATCGTCTTTGCCTGTTAAGGTGCCAATTTTCTTTTGTTTTCTCAAACGGCTAACACCAACAAATGGGGAAAGTAAAATATTTTTACCAATTGGAATAAGAGCAAATGCAGATAAACTTTGGTGGGAATTTCTGTTGGCAAATGGCACAAAACCCAAATCCAATTTTGCACCTACATATCGGTTGCTAACGCCACCCGTAAGTACAAAATTAACAAGGTGGCCGTTCGATTTAATGGGGTCGAAATAATCAAAGGTATCATTCACGGTCTTTCCTTGGTTAAAGTAGCTGATGCGATAAGGTTCTTTTGACACACGCATCAAACGGTCAGAAAACCCAACAGCAATAAAATTTTTAGGATATGGTCGGTTTGCTCTGTAAGCACTGTCTTTTGTTGCAAGCAAATCAATGGGTAGGACGCTAATTAATAAGAATATGCTAAAACTAATATTTGTTTTGAATCTTGATTGCATCCTTTCTAATGTATAAGCAAAGATAAAAAAATAAACTTAGCTTGATTTTTACATCCGCTTTTTCCCTTAAAAAATAACTAACTTTGCCATCCTGTTTTTTTTAGGAAGAGCAGGTTTTATTCATGAAGGTTAGGGAATTGGTGGAGGCCTTTGGAAGGCATAAAAATATTCAAGAGTTTTTGTCTCAACATAAAAACTCAGGGCAACATATTGCCCGTTTTGAAGGCCTGGCCGGATCATCTGCCGCAGTTGCATTGGCATCTTTGTTTCACCTCAGTGGTAAAAACATGCTGATACTTTTGCCCGAAGCAGAAGAAGCTGAGTTTTTGCGCAGCGACCTGGAGCACCTAGTGTCGAACAACGAAGTACTTTATTTGGCCGATAGCTACAAACGTCCTTTTGAATTGGAAGAGCCGCACCCCGACCAAATTCAGGCCCGTGCTGAAGTGGTCAGCAAATTGCAACATGCACTGCATCCTTACATTGTGGTATCAACTCCAGAAGGTATTTCAGAGAAGGTAATTTCAAACGAGCAACTCAAAAAAAACACCTTCGAAATAAAATTAGGCGAGCAGCTCGACCTTGAATTTTTATCCGATTTCTTGGATGAAAATGAATTTGAACGCGAAGATTTTGTATATGAGCCTGGACAATACGCCGTGCGTGGTGGTATTGTCGATATTTACAGTTTTAGCAACGACAAGCCCTACCGAATAGAGCTCGATGGCAATTTAATTGAAAGCATTAGGACCTTCGAAATAGACACCCAATTGTCTATTGCTAAAATTGCATTGTTAAGCATAGTGCCCAATATTCAAAGCGCTGGAATTGCCGGTGAAAAGGTTTCTATGTTTAAGTACTTTGAAGAAGATTCTATCATCGTATTAAAACACTTTGAAGACCAATTTCAATACCTCATCAAACAATGGGAAACACTAAAAGACGAAGATAAAAAACCGGAATATACGTGGCTAAGTCCTAAAGAAATTAAGGACTTAGTTTCCGACTTTAAAAGCATTATTGAAATTGGTGCCATGTGCAGTTTCAAAACCAAAGACATTTACAAGTTCAATACCGTTCCTCAACCGCTGTTTCAAAAAAATATCGAGATGTTGTTAAGCCACTTACAGGCCAATGAAATCAACAACATCATGAATTTGGTTTTCAGTGATACGGGTAAACAAATTGAACGACTAATTGCCATTATTCAAGACCGTCGAAAGCAAATTAATGTGGTGCCAATTTACCACGGTTTGGCTGAAGGGTTTTTAGAACAGGACCTCAAATTGGCCTGTTATACCGAGCACCAATTGTTTGAACGTTATTACCGTTTTAAAACTCAAAAAAGAGGCTATACCAAAAGCACTGCTTTAACCCTTAAAGAATTAAGCGAACTGCAACCTGGCGATTTTGTAACCCACATTGACCATGGGGTAGGTAAGTTTTTGGGTCTGCAAAAAACCATGATGAATGGTGTGGTTCAAGAAGCCGTTAAAATTGCTTACCGCGACGGCGACTTGTTGTTTGTGAATGTCAATTCGCTGCACAAGATTAGCAAGTTTACAGGCAAGGATGGCTCTGAACCTAGTCTGCATAAATTGGGCAGTGGGGTATGGGAAAAACAAAAAGCAAGTACCAAGAAAAAGGTAAAAGACATTGCCCGCGAACTGATTAAATTGTATGCCAAAAGGAAGTCGCAACCCGGCTTTGCTTTCAGTCCCGATACCTATATGCAAATTGAATTGGAAGCTTCGTTTTTATACGAGGACACCCCCGATCAAGCCAAGGCAACTGAGGAAATTAAAAGGGATATGGAAAATGCCAAACCGATGGACCGTCTATTGTGCGGGGATGTTGGTTTTGGTAAAACAGAAGTGGCCATCCGTACTGCTTTCAAAGCGGTGTCAGACAGCAAACAAGTTGCCGTTTTAGTGCCAACAACCATATTGGCGCATCAGCATTATAGAACCTTCAAAGAACGTTTGAAAGGCTTGCCGGTAAATGTTGATTACATCAACCGTTTTAAGAGCACGGCTGAACAGAAAAAGACTTTAAAGAAATTAGAAGAAGGACAAGTTGATATATTAATAGGCACCCATAGAATTGTGGGTAAGGACATCAAGTTTAAAGACTTGGGTTTGTTGATCATAGACGAGGAACAAAAGTTTGGTGTTGGGGTTAAAGATAAATTGAAAGAATTCCGTGTGAATGTAGATACCTTGACTTTAACGGCTACACCAATTCCAAGAACCCTGCATTTTTCTTTAATGGGTGCTCGCGATTTGTCGGTTATCAATACACCGCCACCAAACCGTTTTCCAATTAAAACAGAACTCCACACGTTCAACAAAGAGATTATTCACAAGGCCTTGACCCACGAGTTGGCGAGAGGCGGACAGGCTTACTTTGTACACCACCGTGTTAAAGATATTTACGATTACCAGCACATGATGGAGATGATGATTCCAGGTATTCGTGTGGCCATAGCCCACGGGCAAATGGAAGGACATGAATTGGAAAATGTCATGGTGAAATTTATTGAAGGCGATTTCGATGTCTTAATTGCCACCACCATTATTGA
>CANFXY010000181.1 GCA_947451105.1 Bacteroidota bacterium
AAAACATGCGAGAATAGCTCAGTTGGTAGAGCGCAACCTTGCCAAGGTTGAGGTCGCGAGTTCGAACCTCGTTTCTCGCTCCAAAAAGCCCAAAACAATGGGCTTTTTTTATTTCCTTCATTCAACAGAATGGGACGGAAATATGCCCAGGTGGTGGAATCGGTAGACACGCAGGACTTAAAATCCTGTGGCTTCACGGCTGTGCGGGTTCAAGTCCCGCCCTGGGTACAGAAGAATAAAAAAGTCAAAGCGAAAGCTTTGACTTTTTTTGTTTTACAGAGAAATCGAAAACCTAAGTTTTCAGATTTCGGCGTAAAACAAAAAAGAGGACAAAAAGCCCCTGCTTTTTGGACTTTTTTATTTCCCGAATGACACATAGGGACTCGCCGAAGGCAACACCGTCGGGAACAACAACAGCAAGAGGGCTGAGTGGAGCAAGCATTCGCAATACGACAATTATTCATTTTTAAAACATAGGCTCTACTTTTTGGACTTTTTATTTCCCGAATGACACTTAGGGACTCGCCGAAGGCAACAAAAAGAGAGGCAAGAGCAAGGGTAAAGCCAAAGCAATGGTTTCAGTAATTCTAATTAATTTAAGAAACATGAAAGTCAAAGCTCAAGGGTGAAAAACACCCTTGAGACATCATTTCCTTAATGAAAATCAATTTATCGATTTCTCAATTTCTCAACTCAACATTTAACAACTACTCCCCCCTACTCGCTAAGCTACTGCATTTACCCGTTGAACGCTTTCCCTTATTCCATTAAATTGATTATCTTCGCACCTTTATTATCATGGACGCATTGATTATGGCAAGTCAGATTATTCTGGCATTAGCAATTTTAGTTACCTTACACGAATTAGGACATTTTGTAGCAGCGAGAATGTTTGGCATTAAAGTAGAAAAATTCTACCTTTTCTTTGATGCTTGGGGATTTAAACTCTTCAGCTTCAAACGCGGCGATACAGAATACGGTATTGGTTGGTTGCCTTTGGGTGGCTATGTTAAAATTGCGGGCATGATCGATGAAAGCATGGATACCGAGCAATTAAAAAAAGAAGCCGAACCTTGGGAATTCAGAAGCAAACCAGCATGGCAAAGACTAATTGTGATGATTGGTGGTGTGACGGTAAACTTTGTATTGGGTTTCTTGATTTTCATCCTTGCAACATGGTACTACGGCGATACAAAATTGCCTCTTAACAAAGTAAAATATGGCATACACGCTCAAGAAGTTGGTCGCAACATCGGCCTTAAAGACGGTGATGTGATATTGGGTGTAAATGGTGTTCCTGCTAAATATATTGACGAAATTAAAAAACCTTCTGTGTTTTTAAATTCAGGCAACTACTATGATGTGGTACGCGATGGTCAGTCAATTAAATTGACTTTACCAGACAACATCATTGACCAAATTTCTGATAAGAAAAATTCCTTATTCGACCTGCGTATGCCATGCATTGTTGACAGTGTAGCAAAAGGATTTGAAGCTGAAAAAGCTGGTTTGAAAAAGAACGACGTTGTTATTGGACTAAACGACACAGCCGTTGAATGGTACCATGAATACAAAGAACGCATTGTAAATTATGCTGGAAAGAAAACGCAACTAAGTGTCCTAAGAGGCAACGATACGCTAAGTCTCGCTGTTACGGTAAGTAAAGACGGTACGCTTGGCTTTTTCCAACAGGTATACTACGCAAACGATTTAGAAAACATCGAATACTCATTTGCATCAGCCCTGCCTGCAGGTGCCAACAAAGCAAGCGAAGCCTTAAGCGATAACATTACTGGTTTAAAGAAATTGGTAAGCGGTAAAATTGATCCGCGCAAATCTGTTCAAGGACCAATAGGAATTGCAACCATGTTTGGATCAACTTGGGTATGGGAAAGATTTTGGGCCTTAACAGGTTTATTAAGTTTGATTTTGGCCTTTATGAATTTATTGCCAATACCAGCACTAGATGGCGGACACGTTGTGTTCTTAATTATTGAAATGATCATCAGACGACCATTGAGTGAGAAGTTTATGCAAGTGATGCAAGTTATTGGCATGGTGCTATTGCTCGGCCTAATGGTCTTTGCATTTGGCAACGACATATATAAAATATTCAGTAAATGAGCCACCCCGTTTTAGAGAGACCAAATACCAACAACTATTTCCTTTTTTACGGATTGGAAGAGGTATTTGACATCGATAAAGCGGTGCTTAAAAACTGTTATTTAGACAAAAGCAAACTCTACCACCCTGACTATTACGGCGACGACCCACAAGCCCAAAACATTGCGGTTGCGAGCTCTTCTTTCAACAACATCGCCTATAAAACCTTGGGCAATGACATCCGCCGCGCTCAATACTTGGTGGAATTAAAATTCAGTCACGGAGACGACAACATCAAATTGCCTCAAGACTTCTTAATGGACATGATGGATCTTAACGAGTTGATTGATGAGGTAGATGAAAATACCAAACCATCTATTGACACTCAGATTGAATCACTAAAATCAGAACTTTTAGAAACCATCAAAACCAAAGCAACGGAAGCACTTTGGTTGGAAACGCAAATTGCCGTTTTGAAGTGGAAGTATATTGAACGTTTAGAGACCAGAATGCAATAGTTTCAAACGGTATAAACCGGCTAATATTTTTTTTCACAATTTTGATTTAAAAATTTTATAATTGCGTTCGTTTTTTTTAATTGCTTCAACAACATGTCATTTCAAGCATATCTAGACAACATTAAAACCAAAACAGGATTAGGTCCTGACGAATTCAAAACACTTACGGGAAAAAAAGGATTCTACAAGGATGGCGCCATACCCTCTAACATTAAGGCTGGTGATATTGTAAAATGGCTGAAAGAAGATTTCCAATTAGGGCATGGACATTCAATGGCCATATATGCTTTGCTAAAAGGGATCAAAGAATAAGTTTATTTCTTCTTATTCTTTTTAACCCCACGCAAGCGCAAAAAGTTAATCGGATTGGCATTTAATCCTTCAATCCAATTTTGTGACATGCGTATACTTTCATCGTAATATAGCAAAATACAAGGCAAATCTGATTTCATCTCGTTTTCCGCCTTTGCTAGGAGTTGCATGCGCAAGGTATCGTTAATGCACTGGTTGCTTTCTTGCACCATTTGATCATATGCCATATTTGAATAGTGGCAATAATTAGGGCCATTCGGACTGAAATTTCTTGTTTCAAAACAAACCAAAAAATTCTCAGGATCAGGATAATCGGCTATCCAACTTCCACGCCAGCAGCTAATTTCTTGGTCTTTTCTCAACTGCCTTAAAAAACCAGATGGATGCACATTGATTTTAACGGGAACACCAATTTTCGCCCATTCCTTTTGCACAAAAACCATCAGTTCTAAATAATCTTGCGTGGTATTTAGCTCTATTGGTTTCATTGTTTTGGTATTTATTTTAGAAACCCTTAAATAATGAACCGCACTGTCTAAGTTAAAAACTGTCTTTTGAACCTTACTGTATGGATATTTTGGCAAACCATTGGGTGTAAAACCATAATAAGCAGGTATCCCTACCCCATTGCGCAAGAAGCCAATTAACTTTTCGCGGTCTATTGCAAAATTCAAAGCCTTTCTAAAATCAAGATTGCTACTGACTTCGTTTTTAAATTTAGGGCTCACATTAAACCCTATATACTCTGTATTCAAGAAAGGCGATTTAAATAGTTTAAACTGTGACGTATACTTTGGTTTTAAGCGACCAGAACGGCTCAGCAATTCGTCTTTTATCGTTGCATCTATCCCATTGAAGAAATCGTATTCACCTTGAACAAACTTCATAAAGGCCGTTTGTTTGTTTTTTACATTGTCAATTAAAACACCATCTAAAAAAGGCAAACGCTTGCCGCCTTCAAAACGGTAATACAAGGTATTCCTCCCCAACAAAAGACTTACTTC
>CANFXY010000182.1 GCA_947451105.1 Bacteroidota bacterium
AAAACCACCACATTGTCGACGCCCGCTTTTTCTAATTGCTCAAGCTTTTCATCGAGGGTTTGAAGAAGTTTTAATTGGTTGTCGTCCGGGAACAGAAACAAACGGGGATGAGGCCAAAAGGTTAAAAGGACACTTTCTCCCCCGGCTTTTATGCTTTCATCTTTTAAACGCTTTAATATTTTTTGGTGGCCTAAATGAACGCCATCAAAAGTTCCTTGGGTAAAAACAGTATTGGTAAATTCAGGAAGCTGCTCGGTCGAATTAAAAATCCTCATAAACTATCGGCTGCAAAGTTGCTCAAAATTTTCAATACTAAATGCATCTTTAATATTAAAATCACCAATGGCCGTTCTCCTCAACTGGGTTAAGTAAGCTCCACTTTTGAGGTGGCTGGCAAAATCGCTGGCCAAAGTGCGTATATAGGTGCCTTTGCTGCAGTTGACTTCAAATTGCATATCGGGCAGTTGTTTGTCGACTTTGAAACCGTAAATCTTAATGAAACGGCTTTTCATTTCGACCTCTTCCCCATTTCTTGCCATTTTATAGGCACGAACCCCATTGACCTTAATGGCTGAAAAACTTGGCGGGGTTTGAGCTACATCACCCGTGAAGGCATGAACAGCTGCATCAATGTCAGTTTCCTGAATATGTTCATATGGAAATTCACCATCAAACGCCGTTTCCAAATCATGAGATGGCGTGGTCTTTCCAAAATTAAAAACACCGGTATAGGTCTTTTCCATGTCTTGTATTTTCTCAATCATTTTGGTGCACTTGCCTGTGCAAATAATTAAGAGCCCAGTGGCCAAAGGGTCAAGCGTACCGGCATGACCGACTTTAGCAGCTTTGCTGAGGTAACGGACTTTTTTAACCAATTTAAATGACGACCATAATTCGGGTTTGTCAAACAAGAGAATAGCACCTTGTTTGATTTTATCTAGGTCGAAATTATCCGCGTTGATTAAATAATCTTTTAGCTCTAAAGGCGCTTCACTATTTGCTAAAACTTCCATTGGAGATAATTTGAGCATTTGCTGTGATGGTATAAAAATAAATACCTGAAGCAAATTCAGAGGTATTGATAAATGCCTTTTGTTGTCCAGAATTTTGAGTTTCGCTAAGCGTTAATAAAAGTTTGCCTGCTTGATCGTACACCTGAATTTGAACTTGGGCTTCATTTTGCAAAACAAAAGGAAG
The DNA here is from genome assembly GCA_947451105.1 of Bacteroidota bacterium. GTDB lineage: Bacteria > Bacteroidota > Bacteroidia > NS11-12g > UBA955 > JABMMZ01. The sequence goes on from CANFXY010000182.1 coordinate 1,198, forward strand.
GGTAAGCATATCGGCAACGGGATTGGGGTAAGCATTTAAATCTTGTATTTGCTTTTCTGCCGCAGCTTGTATACCAACTGAAGGATCGTTGATGCTGATCTTGCTTATCCATGTACCTACAGCATTGGTGTTTTTTCCATAAGAACCCGTAATCCAAAATTCATTGGGGTTGTTGTAGCGTCTTTGAATTGAGGTATAATCGCCCCAGCGCTCTGCAGTATCAGCGATAAAACTATTGATAATGCCTTGGCCTTTTTTCACCATTAACAAATCAGAGTAATTGCCACTGTTGTCGTAATATACCACTGAAGTTCCTGGGAAAATATTTTCACCGCTGTGGGAAAAAGTAATAACACTTTGTCTGCCGTATACTTTGTTTCCTGCACTTGCAATGCTTGGATAAGCAATATCGACACTGTCGTATGAAATAATATTGGCTGTGACTTCCGGCAAGGCGGCATCAGGAAATTGAACCGTACCGTGGTAAACAGATGAACGGCCATTTGCAGTATTCATAGATGTTTGCACATACTGAATTTTATCGTTTACATAAAACGCCCCAAGCACACGGGCATCGTTGGTTTGCAATCTAAAACCAGTGGTTTTTTGAGGCGCAACAGGCGGTAAGCCGTATTTTTTATTTGACTTCAGAACTTTAAAGGAGTATTCAGCATTGCCACTGCTGAAGTTGTGGTTGATGCTATGAAGAAAAACGGTGTCGTTCGATTTGTCACCTGGACGCACAGACAAAAAGTACATACCCTCTTTACCGGGTTGAAAAGCGTCTTGCACTGGGCAAATATTCCAAATTGATTTGCCATTATACTTCAGATCGCTCCACAAATTGTATTGAACGGTATCGGCATTGTAACCGTGTTTTTTCGGCAATTGCCAAATAACTGATTGAGTAAAACCATCGCGCCAATCGGTGTTGTCTTTAAGGATATTTACGGTAATAAACAGATCTTCACCATTGATGGCGATCATAGGGTAATCGGTCCACACCTTGCCACCAAAAGGATTGCCATCGAGTTGGTATACATTCCAACCATCCAAAGGACTGTTGGTTTTGCTATACGCCACCATGATGCGGGTATCAGAGCTTTCGCTGCCTTCGAGGTAAACAATAATAAAACGGTTGGCAACAGGGTCGAAAACAATCTTTGGATCGTAACTTCTATCTAAGGTTCCCACACCAGGAGAATTTGCTTTAGGGTCTTTAGGAAAAAACTCTAAACTCCAATTCTTTTTGAACACTCCATTGGTGTTGTATACACGGATAAAGGTATTGAGAACAGATACTACAAAACTGTCATTGTTCACCGCCATGTTGTTGTCGTTCGGGGTACCCTCGTTAAGCGCGCCAGAAAAACCGTTAAGCACTTGTGGCATAAAACCAGAACGTTTTTTAGACGCGGGCATATTTTGTGTTGACAACGTATTGCGCACTTGGTTGGCTTGGTATTTCAAGACAGGGTCTATACCCGCAGGAACGGGGTAGGTATTGCTGATGTTGTAGATTCCATTTTGGACTTTTGAAAGGCTATCAGGTTCAAAAACATTGTGAAGCGCAACTGCACCAGTACTGCGTTTCACTTCAAATTGCGCCATCAGGGCAATTGAATAAAAACAAAAACCGATTAGAGTAAATTTTCTCATGTTACAAAAATAGCACAAGAAAACGAGAAAAACGCCGTTGATTAAATAATAAAAAACCATTAATGTGGCAGTATCTCAATCTTAGTACACTATGTTTAAAACTCCTTTTGCAACAGCGCGTACGATAAACGAAATTTGCCTAGATATCATGACCATTCAGCGTTTATACAGAATCATTTTCATCAGTTTGTTAAGCTTGTTTTTTATTCAGGCCAAAGCACAGAAAACTGCAGCCAACGAAGACAAGATAAAACTCTACAATACCGCATTGGAGTTGTATGACAAGCAGTTGTACAATGCAGCGATTTCCAATTTCATGGACTACCTGCCCTATGCGACAGACAACATCAATACCAGCGATGTTGAGTATTATATTGCGAGTTGCAAACTAAAATTATTGCACAACAATGCGCTTGCCAATATGTTGGATTTCATTGCACGCTATCCACAAAGCAGAAAGATCAATTCGGCAAACTTCGAATTGGGTGATTATTATTTCAACCTAGGGAAATTCAAAAGTGCTTTGTCTTATTACAAAACCGTTCAAGAATCCAATCTTAACAACGAGGACAAGCAGAGATATGCCTACCGATTGGGCTATTGCTACATCAAAAGCAACAAGACCAAAGAAGCCAAAGAAATCTTATACCCTTTAACCAATACCGACAATCCATATAGAACAGAAGCGACTTACTACTATGGTTATGCTTGCTACATGGACAAAGACTATACAAAGGCATTGTCTGCTTTTAAGCAAGTACAAGACCAAAACATCGGGGCGGTAAAACTCTACATTGCTGAAATATACTATCTACAAAACGAGTATCAAAAGGCCATTGACTTTGCAAGTTCTAAAGACTTTGCGGAATTAAACAGCAACCGCGACATGCTATTGGGCAAATGCCATTACCGTTTGGGCAACTATGAAAAAGCACAAACCTATTTCGAAAGCTCTAGATACAAAATCAA
>CANFXY010000183.1 GCA_947451105.1 Bacteroidota bacterium
GGCGCCCAAATCACAAGAATCTGCCTTAAAAATTGTCTTAATTTCATTACTTTTGCCCCGTGAATTTTAACCGTAAACAACTTAGCGACGCCGAATTACTGAACATCTATAAGCGCTTGCTTTATCCGCGCATTATAGAAGATAAAATGCTTATTTTGTTGCGTCAAGGGCGCATCGGTAAATGGTTTAGCGGCATTGGACAAGAAGGTATTTCTGTTGGTGCCACTATGGCTTTGCACAGCGATGAATACATTCTTCCTTTGCACAGAAACCTCGGTGTTTTTACCACACGCGATATTCCTTTCAAAAAACTATTTGCCCAATGGCAAGGAAAAAAGTCGGGCTTCACCAAAGGACGCGACCGCAGTTTCCACTTCGGAACCAACGAATACCATATAGTTGGAATGATTTCACATCTTGGTGCTATGTTGGGTGTTGCCAATGGTATTTCAACTGCCCACTTGCTTAACAATGCGGGTAAAATTTCTTTGGTGTTTAGCGGCGATGGCGGCACCAGTGAAGGCGATTTTCATGAAGCACTTAACGTGGCTGCTGTTTGGGGTTTACCTGTTATTTTCTTAATTGAAAACAATGGTTACGGTTTAAGCACACCAAGCAACGAGCAATTTAAATGCAAACAATTCATCGATAAAGGTATTGGCTACGGCATGGAAGCTTACCAAATTGATGGCAACAATATTTTAGAGGTTTTTCATAAAGTGACTGAACTTTCTGAAAGCATGCGTAAAGCGCCAAGACCCGTTATTTTGGAATGTATGACTTTCAGAATGCGTGGGCACGAAGAAGCTAGTGGTACCAAGTATGTACCTCAAGAATTATTTGATGAATGGGGTAAAAAAGACCCGATTTTAAACTACGAAAATTTCTTGTTTGCCGAAGGTGTTCTTAATGATGACTTGAAACAAAGCATTTACGATGAATTAAAAATGGGCATGGACGACGATTTAGCAGAAGTATTTGCCGAACCTGAAGTTGTTGCCGACACCCAAGAAGAACTCAACGACGTATACGCTCCTTACACCGCTGAAATAATTTCTCCAGCAAGTGACAAACACAGCACCAAACGATTGGTAGACGCCATTTCTGATGGACTTAAACAATCTATGGAAAAACATTCAAATACCATTTTAATGGGACAGGATGTGGCTGAATACGGTGGCGTATTTAAAATTTCCGATAACTTTTACAAACTCTTCGGTAAAGGCCGTGTGCGCAACACCCCGATCACCGAATCGTCTATACTTGGCGCTGGATACGGCTTAGCCATTATGGGTTACAAAGCCATAGTAGAAATGCAATTCAGCGATTTTGTTACTTGTGGATTTAACCAAATCGTGAACAACTTGGCCAAAAGCCATTACCGCTGGGCACAGGCTGCAGATGTGGTGGTGCGCATGCCAACAGGCGCTGGCGTAGGTGCAGGACCGTTCCACAGTCAAAGCACAGAGGCTTGGTTTTTCCACGTACCAGGTTTAAAAATTGTATACCCTAGCAACGCTTACGACGCAAAAGGTTTGTTGTGTGCGTCGATTAACGACCCGAACCCTGTGATGTTCTTTGAACACAAAGCCTTGTACAGAAGCATAGAATCTGAGGTTCCAGACGATTATTACACTTTGGAAATTGGCAAAGCAAAAACAGTGCAATCGGGCGAAGAGCTTAGCATCATCACTTACGGTTGGGGCGTACAATGGGCCATTGATGCTTGCAAAGAATTGGGCATAGAAGCTGAGATATTGGATTTAAGAACTTTAATGCCTTGGGACAAAGATGCAGTAAAAGCAGCTGTTGAAAAAACAGGGAAAGTGCTGGTATTGCACGAAGACACCATGGTTGGTGGTATAGGCGCAGAGATAGCAGCATGGATAGGTGAACATTGCTTCAGCCGTTTGGATGCACCGGTAAAACGTGTCGCCAGTTTGGACACCCCTGTACCTTTGGCCAAAGACTTAGAAGATAATTTCATGGCAAAAAACTATTTGAACCCTGCCTTGAAAGAACTACAAGCCTATTAAGCTCAATTTTGTTGGGCTTTACCTTAAGTTAACGCTTTTTCTTCTCTATTTTTTATTCCCATTCTTAATAGGCCAATCTAGACGATTGATAGCCATATAGAAACATCATGAAATTTTTTTTGTATCTTCGCAGACAATATGGCTTATCGCTGGACCGCCGCACCGAAACTCAATGATCAAAAGGTAGAACAACTGGCTGAGCTCATTAATGTATCCCCAATAATCGCTCGGTTATTGCTTCAAAGAGGTGTTGAGACCTTTGAACAAGCCAAGAAATTTTTCAGACCCCAGTTAACAGATTTATACGATCCATTCTTGATGAAAGACATGGACAAGGCCATAGACAGAATAATTTTAGGTCTGCAACGCAAAGAGCGTGTAATGATTTATGGCGACTACGATGTTGATGGTACCACTTCTGTTTCTATTGTTTTTTCTTACTTTTCTAAATTCACATCAAATATTGAATACTATATCCCCGACCGTTACAAAGAAGGTTATGGAATTTCTAAAATAGGCATTGATTATGCCAAAGAAACTGGTGTTTCATTAATTATTGCCCTCGACTGCGGAACCCGTTCCATTGAATTGATTGCCTATGCAGCCAGCTTGGGCATAGATTTTATAGTGTGCGACCACCACTTACCTGGTGATGAATTGCCTGATGCCGTGGCATTGTTGAATCCAAAACGCAAAGACTGCACCTACCCTTACAAAGAATTGTCTGGTTGTGGCATCGGCTTTAAATTGATACAAGCCTACGCCCAAGCCAATGATTTATCGTTCGACGATGTATGTAAATATCTAGATCTTGTGGCTGTGAGCACTTGCAGTGACATTGTAGAAATCAGGGATGAGAACAGAATCTTGGTATATTATGGCTTAAAAAAGATAAATGAAAATCCATGTATTGGACTTCAAGCTTTATTGCAAAGCTATCAAATAAAAGAAGAATACGAGGTTTCAGACATCGTGTTTGGCATTGGACCAAAAATCAATGCAGCGGGTAGAATTGCCGATGCAAAATCGTCGGTCAAATTGCTAATTGAAGAAGATTTTCACCAAGCGCGTTCATTGGCTAAAACATTAATTGATAACAACACCGAGCGCAAAGACATAGACAGTGATATTACCAAAGAAGCTTTGGAAATGCTGGAGAACAGCGCTGAATTGAGAAGCCGTAAAAGTACAGTTCTTTACAGTGAAAAATGGCACAAAGGCGTAATTGGAATTGTAGCATCACGCTTAATTGAAACGTATTACAAACCAACCATTATTTTTTCAGAAGTTAATGGCATGTTGACAGGCTCAGCCCGCAGCATCAAAGACTTCGATGTACACGACGCTATTGGCGCTTGTGGCGATTTGGTGGTACAATATGGCGGTCATAAATACGCAGCGGGTCTAACCATTAAGAAAGAATCATTCGAAGCCTTTACTGAAAGGTTTGAAGAAATAGTGAATCAAAATTCTACTGAAGAATTAAGAACACCAGAAATCTCTTATGATACTGAAATTGATTTCAGTGAAATAACCCAAAAGTTTTTCGTGGTTTTGGACCAGTTTAAACCCCACGGACCGGGCAATATGACACCAATATTCAGAACCAACCATGTGTCTGATTCTGGCAGCAGAATTGTAAAAGAAAAACATTTAAAACTAATGGCCTATCAAAGCGGTACGCGATTTGATGGTATTGCATTTAATATGAGTGACGCTTTCCCAATGATCAGCAAAAACCTTCCCTTTGATGTTTGCTACTCTTTGGAGATGAATGA
>CANFXY010000184.1 GCA_947451105.1 Bacteroidota bacterium
ATCACCATCATTCACATTGATGTTTACACTGTTGCCACCACTTATACTAATGGTTTTGTTGCTTCCTGTTCCAGTTGCACTTAATGTTTGGTTGTCGGTTACTGTTACACTGCCTCCACCATTGCTTAAAGTTATGGTGCTGCCTGTTTTTGAAATGGTTTGCAATTCGTTGGTTATAGAACTGTCCGCATCGTTTACATTAACGATAATATTGTTTCCATTGCTAATACCAATATTTCTATTAGAACCAGTTGTGCTTACACTTAAATTTTGAAATTCATTTGTTGCACTTGAGTCGGCCAATTTAATGCTATTGCCACCCGCAATTTGAATGGTGCCTTTACCTGCTGTGATGGATAAGCTTTGGTTGTCCGCATCTGTTACACTGCCTCCGCCATTGCTTAACGAAATAGTTGAACCTGTTTTTGCAATGGTTTGCAATTCGTTACTTGCACTTGAATCGGGCAATACAATACTGCCGCCATTTTTACTCAATACCACGGTACCTTTGTTTGTACTTTGGCTGATGCTTTGAATTTCGTTTAATATCGAGGTATCACCATCATTCACATTGATGTTTACACTGTTGCCACCACTTATACTAATGGTTTTGTTGCTTCCTGTTCCAGTTGCACTTAATGTCTGGTTATCTGTTACAGCAATACTTCCACCACCATTGCTTAAGGTTACTGTATTACCAGTTTTTGATATGGTTTGCAATTCGTTGGTTATAGAACTGTCCGCATCGTTTACGTTTACTATAATATTGTTTCCATTGCTGATACCAATATTTCTATTAGATCCAGTTGTGCTTACACTTAAATTTTGAAATTCATTAGTTGCACTTGAGTCGGCCAATTTGATGTTGTTACCCCCAGCAATTTGAATAGTACCTTTACCTGCTGTGATTGATAGGTTTTGATTGTCTGAATCAACTACACTGCCACCACCATTGCTTAACGAAATGTTTGAACCAGTTTTTGAAATGGTTTGCAATTCATTTGTTGCACTTGAGTCGGGTAAGCTGATGGTGCCACCACCTTGGTTTAAGGTTATTCTTCCGCCTGTTCTGCTAATGGTTTGCAATTCATTTAAGGCACTGCTATCAGGCAAGCTGATCACACCGCCGCTTAGGTTCAACAACAAGCGACCACCATTTCTTGAGATGGTTTGAATCTCATTGGTTTTTGAACTGTCTTGGTCTGCAACATTAAAATAAATTGGGGTATAGTTTCCAAGCTTTAATTTCCTGGTATTGCCATTGCTGGTTAAGGTCAATGAATCCATACTCGATTGGGCCTTGTTGGCAAACATTGAATAGGGAACCGACCACATTTGGGTAGTCCCCATATCTCGGTATGAGGGTGTCCAACCAGTACCAGGTAAGGTGGGAGCGACACATAATTTCAAATTGAAAAAGAAATTGTCACTTCCCCATGGAATGCTCAAGAGGTTTGAATAGGTTCCTGATTTGTTAGTTCCTTGTCCTATAACAATTGAGAACATCGCATCTGCATTACTCTGCACCACATAATTATCGGCATACACGGTTGTACCAGTGGCTGTGGTTTTTTTAATTGCAATTTGAACATAAATGGTTCTATTGGCTGCCAAATTTCCATTGGCATCTCTTACTACCGCTTGATACAAAAAACCATTTGGAGGTGCATTTTGAGCGACAAGCTTGCTTGTTAATGCAAGCACTAAAAGAATTAGTATTTTTTTAAACATGTAATTATTGTATTGTTTTTATGATTGGTAGGCTTGTTATTTTACCATCGTTTAGTTTAACCAAAACGATGTAGCAGGCCTCCGCTAAATTTGATATATCGAATGCGTGTATATTTTCTTCTGAATTAAGTTCGGTGTATTGAAATACGGTTTTACCTGTAATATCGGTGATGTAAAACCCAAGGGCATCTGTTGCAACTAAATTGTATTGGCCAAAACCAGGATTTGGGTAAATCAACAAATTGGCGGTATTTTCTATTTGAACTGCACGCTTGCAGTCGTCGTTAAAGTCGCCGATATGGCTATATAATTCAATACCACCAATGCTGTTGCCACTTTGAAGTTGAACACATGATAGCACCTTGTCATTTACGGCAAATACGCCACCAGAACTTGAGCTTATTTGGCTTGAGTCTTTGGCCAAAACAAAAGATGTAAAGCCACCTAAAACCAAGCTTTGTGCATAGCTTGTAAAAGACGCAAAGAGAACTAAAGCCAGAAGGCTCAATTTTAAATTATTTTGCATTGTAAACAAATCGGTTGTTGAGCGTGCTTGTGCCATTGCTGGTAAGTTTAACATCCAGCTTATTTGCAGTCAAACTGTTTACCGTATAGGTGTTAACACCAGTTCCACCGGCTGTTGTAGTTTCAACCAAAGTCTTTCCATCTGAACTCAAGGTATAGGTTCCTTTCAAACCATCTGAATCTTCAAATGAATTGTCTTTTTTATAGGTTTTGGTATACTGCAACTGAATGTTGTCTAATGGAAATAAAGTATCGTTGATGTATAGTTCTGTAATACCCCAAACTTTGGTGGTGCTGCCAGCTAAATTTTCAATATTTGTTTTAGGCGCTGTTACCGGAGGTGTTTCAGTTTTGGTACAAGCAGAAATAAAGACCAAAATAGACAAGGATAGAAATTGTGTTTTTAAATTTAAGCACATATTTTTTTTTAAATGAGCCCAAAAATACAACAATTAGAAATCTGTTTTACTGAAATCCCCTGAAAGTAAAACTTTATTATACAAAAAGATTGAATTTTACCTCGAAAGAAAAAACAATAGAAGATAATCATTTAAATAAATGATCTAATCTTTAGATTATACAAATTGTAAATTTATTAAAACCCAGATAATAGGGTACTTTTAAATTTCAACAAACACCAGAAAACAAAACAAAATCATTCAACACAAAACCAACAAAGTCTTAGCAATTTCCTTTCTTAATTTCGGTAAAACCTCTTGCTCTTTTGCATACTTGGAGGAAGTTTTAAAAACAAATTAACTTCTTACCACATTTGGAGAAATCTGCTTTTTAGGGTATTATCGTATGAAAAAGATCCGATACAAGTAGGTTATATTTAATTTATAGACATATGAAAATAAGAAACATAATATATGGCTTAAGAGATCCGAGAAATGACGTTTATTGCTATATTGGGAAATCATCGGTTGGCGTCACTAGACCTTTAACTCATTTGATTGAATCTCACTCTGAAAACATTAGAGGATGGGTGTCAGAATTGACAAAAAAAGGATTAAATCCACTTGTTGATATAATTGAAGAAGTGACAACCCTTGATGAATTGCCCATAAGGGAAAAATACTGGATTGATTATTATTTTAATTTGAATCCTCTTTTATTAAATATTCAATCAATACCTAAAGAAATTGAAGAAATTAGAAGCGATAAAACCGATCAGGACCTTGATAAACTTTTATCCATAATTGATATTATTCCAGAAATTTTAAAGCGTGAGAGAATGCTACGTGGTGTCAGACAAGAGGAACTTTCCAAATTAACAGGTATGAGCAGAAGCACAATTTCATTACTTGAGAATGGCTCAAATATCAACTTAGATAGCATTAAGTTATATTTAGAGGCTATTATTACCAAAAATAGAGTTACAACGGTCAAAAAAGAAAGGGTAAGAAACACCGAAAATGATGAAACAAAATAAACGCAAAAACAAGAATAAAATCCATTTAAATATACGCGCTTTATACTTACGTTTGCCAACATGAAACGGTTTAATTCGAAAACAGGAAAA
>CANFXY010000185.1 GCA_947451105.1 Bacteroidota bacterium
ATGTGATGTTGTACAAGTTTTTCGGTTGGGAAGACGTAATGCCTAAATTCGCTCACCTTCCTTTAATCCTTAAACCTGATGGCAATGGAAAATTAAGCAAACGCGATGGCGACCGTTTGGGCTTCCCGGTGTTTCCAATGGAATGGACCGACCCAACAACTGGCGACATCAGCAGTGGTTACAAAGAAAAAGGCTACGAACCTGAGGCTGTTGTGAACATGTTGGCCCTTTTGGGTTGGCATACTTCAGACAACCGTGAGTTGTTTAGCATGGACGAATTGATACAATTGTTCAGCATAGAAAAGATAAGCAAGAACGGGGCGAAATTTGACCCTGAAAAAGCGAAGTGGTTTAACCACCAACACCTCATGTTGAAAGACCCAAGAGAAATCGCTGAAAGCATCTTGTTTGATGTGGCTGAGAAAGGTTATGAAACCACCCTTGATTATTTAACCCAAGTGGTGCAATTAATCCGTGAGAAGGTAAATTTCAAACACGAAATCATAGAAAAATCGGCATTCTTTTTTGAATTGCCTAAGGCCTACGATGAGCAAGTAGTGGCTAAGAAATGGAATCCACTAGTGGCTGCGTTTCTTGACAATTTTGCAGACAATTTATTGTTTATGGAAAATACAAGTGCAACTGAAGTTGAAGCAAGAATGAAGCAAATGGCAACCGAGCAAGGCATTAACCCTGGTTCATTGATGCAACCACTTAGGGTTTGTTTGAGTGGTGAAGCAGGCGGACCGCCATTGTATGAAATGCTTGTGTTGATTGGTCTTCAAGCTTCTGCGGAAAGGATTAAAACAGCTATTCAAAAAATTTCACAAACTGCATAAAATGAAAAAGGTTTTTGCCTACTTAAGTTTTCTGGTTTTACTCAGTGCCTGTCAAATGGCGAGCTTTACCGCCCGCCCAGGTGTTGTTATAAAAACATTTCCAGAAACCATATACGGCAAATACCAGTTCATTGAAAAACACAAAGGCTACAAAGACACCCATGTGGTTTCTATCGGGGCCAATGGCGTTATCAGCAATGATCCTTTGGTGTCGGGCATATTGGCTCAAAACGACAGCAACAATACCTTGAGTCATTTGGGCGACTTTTACTACATCAACGTGCACCATACCGACAGCCTGGGTAAGCACGCATGGTTTGTTTACCCTTTTGAGTTCGACCACAACAATTTGTATGTCTACAAATTGGTGTTGACCAAGAAAAGTGTTAAGCGTATGAAACGCGCAGGCCTAGAATTAACAGGAAAAGAAAGTGGTGAATACAGCATGGACAACCAAGCATTTAAAGCGTATTGTGAGAAATTCATGAAACGCCGAGCTGCCATAAAATTTAAACGCATTCAATAATGAGTACTATCAATAGACCAATTCGTGTATTAATCGCAAAAGTGGGACTCGACGGTCACGACCGCGGCGCAAAAGTTATTGCCACAGCCTTGAGAGATGCTGGCATGGAAGTTATTTACACAGGACTGAGACAAACCCCTGAAATGGTTGTAAACGCCGCATTGCAAGAGGACGTTGACGTCATCGGTGTTAGCATATTATCTGGTGCTCACAACACCGTGTTTCCAAAAATCATTCAGGTGATGAAGGAAAAAGAATTGAAAGATGTATTGCTTATTGGCGGTGGCATTATACCTGACGATGACATGCTAAGTCTCAATGCACAAGGCGTAGCCCGTTTGTTCGCCCCTGGCACCTCTACAGTTGATATTGTTTCGTACATCAACGGGTGGGTTGCTGAAAACAGACAAATGTAAACGAGAGCAATTGCGCTCCTGCCCCAAGATTGTGTAATTGGTCGTCACATTCGGACTCGCATTGTTACCCTGTACCGTGACGAAACGAAGTGTAGACTCTGGTGCTGGGCACATTCACTCTGGTTTTGGATTTGGGGCCTATTTCCTGCTGTCCGCTTTAGCTTATTTTACAAATTTGTTTTTTGCTGCTTGTGCTATGGCTTGCTGCCGCGCCGCCTAGCCCTAAGTGCAATAAAAGCAATTTGTATGCATAAGGCTGTCGCTGCCATCAGGGGCGGACGGGGAAGGGAGAGTGAGAGGGAGAGGGAGAGTGAAAGTGGGAGTGGGAGTGAGAGCGGATGAACTAATTATTAAAGCCTTTTAGGCAAGTGCTAATATGGTCTTTTAATATTGGTAAATCATTCTGAATTATTTCCCAAACTAATTTTGAATCGATACCAAAATACTCATGGACAAAAACATTGCGCATACCAATGATTTGTGGCCAATTTATGATGTCGTAATTTGCTTTGGTTTCTTTACTTATTAAATTGCAAGCTTCCCCTATTATTTCTAGTTGTTTTATGCATGCAAACCGCATCATAGAATTGTTTAAGAAGGATTCTGTATCAATGTTTTTTACATACATTTCAATTTCATTAATTGCATCAATGATATGTAAAAGACGTATTTTATCGCCAATCCTAGCGCGCATAAATTATTTTCTTATCCGTTTCTAAGATTGGTTTCATGTATTTAGATAAGCCATTGGATGAGACCAAATCAACTTTCTTTTTTAAAATGACTTCTAAATCCAACTTCATTTGAATGAATAGTAAACCAATTTTTTGATTGTAGTCTAATTCAACTAAAATGTCTACATCACTGTTTTCATCAGCCTCTCCATTGTAATATGAACCAAATAGATAGGCTTTAAGAACTGGTTTGTTCTTAAAGTAATCTCTAATTGAATCAATTTTCGAAGCTTCTAAATTCATTTGAATACAAATATAATATTAATTACGTTATTCCTACAACCCACTTGCTCTATACCATTTTTCAGGTACTTCACCTTGTTCGGCAACTTGGTGGTCGTTCTCCGAGCAGCCGATAAATTTAGGTGCAGTTTTTTTCTTCTTGTCCAATTGTGGGACCTGCATCCACCATCTGCCACTTAATTCGCTGTACAAAAACACCATGTCTTCTCCACTGTGGGCATGGCATTTGTAAACCGTAAAGTTGCGGTTGTTTAGCATCGGCATGTCGTTAAATCTATTGGCTATGCCATCAATGGTGTACCATATCATTTGTGCTACTTGCTGTGCATCGGTTGCATGGGTATCGTTAAGTTCAAAATGGTTGAATAAAAACAACCCTATGGTGTTTGAAATACCTGCATAACGGCAAATGGCACAGGCTTCTTGGTTGCTCAATCCGCTAGGTAAATGTGCACTCGCAGAATTAAAGTTGCTGTATTTAATGGCGCGCAAATCGAATTCAAATAAATCTGCTTGTCTCAACAATGGCTCCACTTGTCCGATGTTGGAACGCAAGTCGCCCAAACGGATTTGTTCAGAAAAGATATCGCTCGAAAATTGTATGGTGGCATGCGAATTCAGAAAGTTTTGTATACCAATAAATGAAGCGTGAAACAGTTTGCTTTTTTGTTCCAGTTTCCAAGCCAACTCATCTGGGTTGTATGCAATGTAAGGCGATACCATAGCGATATCTGTTTTTTGGTAATTGATGCTTTTGAATAATGCCTCGCTGTAATTGCTGTTTTCCCCAATAAAAATTGGAATAATATTTTCTTCACGCAGGGCAAAAATGCATTCGCACAGACCTGCTTGTAAATTTTTATTGGAACCGTCGTGGTTTAAATTTCC
>CANFXY010000186.1 GCA_947451105.1 Bacteroidota bacterium
AGCAGGGTGGGTAGGTCCTAGGTTAAGAATGTTGTATTCTTTTTGAACCTCAGTTGCTTCAATGTTTTTAATGTCGCTCATAGTGCTTATCTGCCAAACATTTTATCGTTTTTATCGTCTCTAGATCCGTCTTCCAAAGGATATTCTTTGCGCATTGGAAAGTAGTTCATTTCATCCATGTTTAGGATGCGTTTTAATTCAGGGTGTCCATCGAATTTAAATCCGAAGAAATCATATTCTTGACGCTCCATCCAATTGGCAGTAGGCCATAGACCTGTTGCTGTTGGAACATGTAAGTTGTCTTTAGACATCCAAACTTTTACACGAATGCGTACATTTTTTTGCATGTTTTGCAATTGGTACATCATGCCAAATTCAGCACCTTCTTGATCAGGCATGTGAATTCCACACAAGGTAGTTAAAAAATTGCAAGCAATTTCGGGATCCGTTTTTAGAAAGCTTAAAGCATCAATTAGTACAGATTTGTCTATTGTATAAACGGCGAAATCGTATTGTTGTTCTTCGCCAATAAATTTATCAGCATAACGGCTTTTAAGTGCCGCACTAATTAATTCATTCAAACTGCTAGTTTCCATGTTATTCAATTCCATATTGCTCTAGCATTTTTTTGTATTCAGGGGTATCACGTCTTCTGATGCTCTCAGATTTTGTTAATTCTTGAATTTTTAGAATACCGTCCAAAACTTGTTCTGGTCTTGGTGGGCAACCAGGGATGTATACATCTACTGGGATAATTCTGTCAATTCCTTGCAAAACACTGTAAGTGTCAAATATACCACCACTGCTCGCGCAGGCACCCATGCTTAAAACCCATTTCGGTTCAGCCATTTGCTCGTACACTTGACGCAATACTGGCCCCATTTTTTTAGAGATGGTGCCCATTACCATGAGCAAGTCTGCTTGCCTTGGAGAGAAACTCAATCTCTCAGAACCAAAACGCGCTAAGTCGTAATGCGAGGCCATGGTGGCCATAAATTCAATTCCACAGCATGATGTTGCAAATGGCAAAGGCCAAAGCGAATTTGCTCTAGCCAAGCCTACAACTTTGTCTAATGATGTGGCGAAAAATCCTGCACCCTCAATGCCGTCTGGCTTAAATTCGGGTTTAATGTCGATGCTCATGTTTATTTACTATAGAATGACAATTATGCGATTAAAATGTTTTTTTATTTCTCCCAAGTCAAAGCCCCTTTGCGGATAATGTAGATTAAACCCAATACCAAAAAGCCCATAAACATGAACATTTCGATTAGGCCAGCAATTCCCAAAGTTTTGAAGTTAACTGCCCATGGGTACATGAAGATAACCTCAACATCAAAAAGGACAAATAAAATAGCAATCAAAAAATACTTAATAGAAAATGGGGTTCTAGCGTCTCCTTGTGATTCAATTCCACACTCAAATGCGTCTTGCTTGATTTTCGATTGTTTCTTTGGACCCAGTGCGTGCGTAGCAAACATAGAGATGACAATGAAGGCCATTGCGGCTATGAACATAAAAAAGATTGGCAGATAATCTGACAGATTATTCCCAGCTAATAATAGTAACATTTTTTTAATGCTTTTTGATAAGTGGACGCAAAAATAGGTATTCTATTAGAAAAAAAAGGGGGATTTTGTATTTAATTTAACCAATCTCTATCAGTGTGTATAATTATTGCTTCAATCAATAAATTAACATCACAAAAAATAGTAAAAAATATTATTTGCTTTTTTTTAAAGCAAGCCCATTTTATCAAGAATTAGCAAGGGTTCCACGGGTCTGTTGTTGTGGATACAGGCTGCAAATATTTTCGCTTGAAGAATTAAAATACCATCTTCTTTCTTCTGTATTTTTTGATTAAAAACAATTTTTAATCGGCCTTCTCGCTCAACTGAGGTTTGTATTACAAATCGGTCGCCACTTTTAAGCGATTTCTTGTAATCGATTTCCGCTCTGATAACAACGGCATCAAATCCATCTATATGCAATTGGTTGAAATCCAGTCCGTGGAGTTTTAAAAATTCGTGACGGGCGTGCTCCAAATAGTTTTGGTAAACGGCATTGTTGACTATACCTTGCAGGTCGAGTTCGTAATCGCGCACCTGAAATTCCAATTCAATAGTTTTTGTCTGCTTATCCATTGTACTTTGTCATGGCTTGTCCTGGGCCTTCTAAAATAAAACTTTTAATGGCATCAACTGCCTTGGCAACAGTAATATCTACTACAGTTTGCTCTTCAGGTTTCCATTTACCCAATACAAATTCAATTTGTCTGTTTTTGTCAAATTGGTTGCCAATCCCAAAACGCAATCTAGGATATTCTTGGGTGTTCAATAATTCTTGTATGTTTCTTAGACCATTGTGACCGCCATGGCTGCCTTTCAAGCGGATGCGCAACATGCAGGTGTCTATGGCCAAATCGTCTGTTACCACCAATATTTCACTTGGAGTGGCTTTGTTTAATTGCATATAGTATTGAACCGTTTTACCACTTAAATTCATAAAAGTGGTTGGTTTTACCAATACAAAAGTTTTGTTTTTAAGTCGACCTTCAGCAACCATACCTAGTTTTTGCAAACTAAATTCAACGTTCATGTCTTTGGCAAATGCGTCAAGGACATCGAAACCGATGTTGTGGCGGGTATTGTTGTATTCGGGGCCTATGTTGCCGAGGCCAAATATCAATGTTTTCAAGCGTCTGGTTTGTTGGGGGCTAAAGCTCTTCGCAAAACGAAGTTTTTTCCTAAATATACTTTTCTTACCATCTCATCTTCTGCCAATTCTTCAGCACTTCCTTGTTTCAAAAGTTTGCCTTCAAACAGCAAATAGGCTCTGTCGGTAATACTCAAAGTTTCTTGAACGTTGTGGTCGGTAATTAAGATGCCAATATTTTTGCTTTTAAGCTTGTACACAATGTTCTGAATGTCTTCAACAGCAATTGGGTCAACACCAGCAAATGGTTCATCCAATAAGATAAATTTCGGGTCAGTGGCCAAGGCACGGGCAATCTCAGTTCTTCTGCGCTCGCCTCCACTTAACACTTTGCCTAGATTTTTTCTAACCCTTTGCAAACTAAACTCATTCAGCAAACTTTCAAGTTTTTCCATTTGCTCTGCTTTGCTCAACTTGGTGAGTTCAAGCACTGCCAAGATATTGTCCTCAACCGTTAAGTCACGGTACACTGAAGCTTCTTGAGGCAAATAACCAACTCCTTTTTGAGCCCTTTTGTACATGGGCAAATTGGTTATTTCTTCATCGTCCAAATAGATATGTCCTTCGTCTGGTTTTACCAAACCAACGGTCATGTAAAACGAGGTTGTTTTACCAGCGCCGTTAGGACCTAGAAGTCCAACAATTTCGCCTTGTTCCACATAAATGGAAACATCATTTACAACCTTTTTTTGTTTGTATTGTTTAACGAGTTTTTCTGCTCTTAATTTCATACCGTGGGGCGAATGTCTCTTACTTTTAATTGTAGGTTTCTGACGCCTTTAAATTCATTCATCTCCAAAGAGTAGCAAACATCAAAGGGAAGGTTTTTGCTGATCATTGGGAAAGCGTCACTCATATTAAATGCAATACCATCAAATCGCGTACCGCTTTGATAGGCCATTAGTTTTAAAT
>CANFXY010000187.1 GCA_947451105.1 Bacteroidota bacterium
TTGCGCTGCACCATACCTTTGTTGTTTGCCGGCATCAGCTACCAAAGCATACAAATAGCCTTTCACAAAACAAGTTCTTTGGGCGTATTTTTTATACCTATCAGTTTGGGCATTATATTCATCCCTATGGCATATTTTCTGTGGAAGATTTATAAGGAGGGTTGAGGGATAATTTATTTTAAATTATTCGCTTTGAAATAAGACCAACATTAAAGACTTTTGTAAAAGAAGATTTAACCCATTAATTCAAAGAGCTGTTTTTACAATAAGTGAATGAAAGAAAATATATTTCAATTTAATGAAGATGAAAACAACCCTTTAACCACAATAAGGACCATCCTCTTATTTGGCAACAATGTATCTACTTACAAATTTGCTTTGTGTTCAGCATTAATGAAACATAGTCCCAAAAACGAATTAAAATTTAGTGATTTAAGGGATGATTTTATTTTAGATTTATATAATCATTACAGCAATTGTACTGAGCAATGGACGGGAGGTTCTAATTCAATAACAAGGGCTTTTGATGAATACAAAACAGAAGGCGATTGGGATAAATTAATTTCTGTTGCAGAAAAGAATATTTATAACAATGTCTTTGATGCATTTCACAATGTTGGCAGTTCTACTATAAAAAAAGAATTTCAACTATTTGAACATGACAAAAAAGGAAAACGGTTATTATTAACTGACAACTTAAATGCCCTTTTAGATAACCCAGAAATAAAAAAGCAAATATCAGCAGAAAACTTTTCGAGATGGAGAATAGTTGAAGAAGCCTGGAAAAACAAACTTTCGCCCAATCTCCTAGAATACATTGATGGGGACTTCTACTCCATAAGTAAATTTGACAGGGTAAATTTAAGAAGCGCAATCAATGTGCTATTACCGTATCAAAAAGGAAAATGTTTTTATTGCAACAAAAAGGTTAATCCAAACGCAACAAAAGAAGAACACGACTTCCCTGATGTTGATCATTTTCTTCCATTTTCTTTTTTAAACAAATTCGACATAAGACCATTAAAAGCGAATGGAATATGGAACCTAGTTGTTGCTTGTAAAGATTGTAACCGAGGCGAAAATGGAAAATTCGACAAACCCCCAAGCAAATTGTATTTCAACAAACTTTTAAAAAGAAACATACTGTTTACTGAGGAACATCGGCATTCATTAAAAAACTCAATATTAATCAGCATGAGTGCAAACAATTCTATTGAAGTGACCCGAAAAATGAACGAGTTAATCAGTATATTTGGCAACATAGAGCCATGGGAACCCAAAAAATAAATTTATCTTAATGTCCGTATTTCTAGAAATCCCCGAAGAAAAAAAACTGTATTCAAATGAATCTTTTTTCATCATTAAAGATTCCTTTCCTGTTTCACCAGGTCACCTTTTAATTATTTCTAATGAAATAAAATCAGATTATTTTGAACTTAGCGAATCTGAAAAAGCTCAATTAACCGCAACTATAGATACAGCAAAGAAAATCATAACGCAAGAATACACGCCTGATGGATACAACATCGGAATGAATTGCGGCCCTGCTGCTGGGCAAACAGTTTTTCACTTTCATTGCCATGTAATCCCAAGATATATTGGTGACATGGAAAACCCAAGAGGGGGTGTAAGACATTGCATTAATGGAAAAGGTTATTATTGATGCAAGCACCTTATATTCTTTGTAGCATTTTAGTGGAATAAATAATTGACTAGGTTCTAAATTCAAGTTGCACACTTTAGTTTAAAGGGTTTTCATATCTAACAACTATAATTCTGAATAAAAAAAAGGTCCTTATACAAAAACCATATGAAGATAAGAAGATTCAAACTAGAGGATGCACAGCGTGTTTCAGAAATTATTTGGGCTGCATTAGAAACCAACAACAGCAAAGATTATGAAGAGCAGGTTTTGTTGACCATGAAACAAGTATACACTTCAGAAAAAATTTGTCTCTTGTCTAAATCAAGGGTTTTTATCGTTGCAGAAGAGGCGGGAAACATTATCGGTGTTGGAGGGATAGAAGGCAACTTAATTTCTTCCGTTTTTGTTGACCCTAAAGAGCAAGGGATAGGAATCGGAAAATGCATTATGGAAGCTTTAGAATCTAATGCGAAGGAAGAAAACCACGAAGTCGTATTGCTGCATTCAAGCTTAACTGCAGAATCTTTTTATGCTAATATTGCTTACTCTGTTGAAAGACGAATTGATGATCCAGTATATGGAGAGAATATTTTGATGAAAAAATTATTGTAGGTGAAACCATAAAGGCAAATTACCGCCTGTCTTTATCCCTAAATACTTTAAACGACTATAAACGTTTAAACTTTTTTAATTAAAATTTACTTGCTGAAATTAGCGTATAAAAAAACATTACGCTATGAAAGAAGCCAGCTTTACAAACACTATTCAGTTATCTAGACCAAGGCACTTAAATTCAAAAAGAACGAAAAATGTTGATCTCTCAAAATATTTCTCGGCACCCAAACAAGTAAAAGAAAAAAAATATTATAAACTTTTGTTTCTATATTTAGAAACTTTTATTACTTTTGTGGCGTCAAATAAAAATTTCAACTATGAGATTTTTTGAGACAAGGTTCATGGAGGAAGCAAACGAATTCCTTTCAGAACTTGATTTAAAAACCATTAAGAAGATTTTTTACAACATTGAACTAGCGGAACAAACCAATGATCCAAGATTATTTAAAAAACTTCAAAATGACATTTGGGAATTTCGAACAAAATATGCTGGACTTCAAATTAGACTTCTAGCTTTTTGGGACAAGTCAGACAATAAAAAAACGCTGGTAATTGCAAGCCACGGCTTTATTAAAAAAATTGATAAAGTTCCGGCCAATCAAATTTACCGGGCAGAAAAACTGAGAGAACAATATTTTAAAAACAAAACGCAAAATTAGGCCATGGTCAAGAAAGAATTAAACAACAATAGAACCTATTCGCTTTCAGAAATGAAAGACAAACACCTAGGCAAAACCGGAACTTCTGAACGCGATGCCTATGAATATGAATTGCGTATGGATGTATTGGGCAAGATGATTAAAACGGCAAGACAAGAACGTCAACTAACCCAAGAAGAGTTGGGCAAACTTGTTGGCGTGCAGAAAGCCCAAATCTCTAAACTCGAAAGCAGCGCCAACAGTGCAACCATTGACACCATTTTAAAAGTTTTTAAAGCATTAAAAGCTGAGATTAATTTTAATGTTAAGCTTGAAGACAACTTTGTTAAACTTGCCTAAACACAAACCAAGGGTAAGTCAAACAACAAAAGAAAACGCCCCACAATAATTTTTATCTTCTCAGCTGATCAATCATACAACAACAAAGCGCAAAGCAAAAGCCCTGATATCAGTTCAAATTGGCCCATTAACTGACCGAAAATTTACCGTATGTGCGGAGAATAATTTTGATATTCACCGCATTTTTGCGGAGAATAATGCTTATATTTGCCGCAAGAACATCATCAACCGTGGCTAAATATATTTACGAATATAAAAATTGGACAGACTTCGCCTGGCGTGAAGCTGACATCAACGCCCTATTCGGTGAGGTAAGGAATCTGCAAGGCAAA
>CANFXY010000188.1 GCA_947451105.1 Bacteroidota bacterium
ATGTTTAAGTTGCGGCAAATTTATTGTTATTTTCAAAATAATCTAAAAAAATTATTGCCTTTTTTTGATTAATGATATTATTTAGAATCAGTATAAAATGGAAATTATCTCAAACGGTCTGCAGAGGCCAATAAATCAAGGTCTTTCTTAATCCCTCTAGCCGCTAAAAAATTCAAAATAAGCACCCCTAACAATAAAAAAATTGACCAATTTAATCCTAAATCCTGAAAAGTGATTCCGTTTGTTCCACCAATTCTCCCCTTTATTAAGTATACATTAATTAATACAATTGTAATTGCCCCAAAATTGGAGGTCACAAGGGTAAGTTGTCTATTTAAATTGCCGTAAAAAAATATTGAAGCGATTGACAGTAAAGCAACTAACGTAATAGAAATTGGAATTTCAAATTTGCTTGTTGTAACTGGGGATGCAAAACCAAGTGTACTTGTATTTGTGTTAATCTTGTAATCGATCGAAATGCCATCCTTAGTCAACGCTTTCCCTTTGTAAAGGTTGATGTCTGTGAATGTCATTGCCAAACAAATTAAGGAAACTAAAAACAAATAGATGGATTGCTTGCGTTGTATCATTTGGCAAATTTATAGAATAAAAAAATTATTTTTAACTAAAAAATATGTAGGTTTGCACTTCAATTTTTATACGTCAATGTCTGAAAAAAAATCGAAAACCGCTTACTGGATGCTATTTTTAGTATCTCTTATCACCATCACCACTTTGATGATTTTCCTTCCTGAAGCTTTCTGGCTTGCTCTTCCTACAACTGTAGGTGGATTCGCCATGGCAATGGATTGGATTTAAATTTAATTCAAGTTCAAATTTAAACCACAGCAATTTCATTGTTGATTGGTTTCGTGTGCACCTTTACCTAATTGTAAATTGCCTAAGCACATAAAATATATTTAAAACATTCACCAATAAAAAAGTCAGGCTATAACCTGACTTTTTTATTGATATCTGTTATTGATTAACGAATGTACTTGAAAGTCTTTCCAAAGAATTGTGCATTTGCACCCAACTCCTCTTCAATTCTCAACAACTGGTTATACTTAGCCATTCTATCACTTCTACTTGCACTACCAGTTTTAATTTGTCCGCTGTTCATAGCTACTGCAATGTCAGCAATGGTGCTATCTTCTGTTTCACCACTTCTATGACTGATGATGTTTGTGTAAGAATTGCGGGTTGCTAAATTTATTGCGTCAATGGTCTCTGTTAATGAACCAATTTGATTCACCTTGATTAAAATACTATTTGCAATATTTTCTGTAATACCTTTTTGTAAACGGTTCACGTTGGTTACAAATAGATCGTCGCCAACCAACTGAACTTTACTTCCAATTGCCTGGGTTAATTTTGCCCAACCTGCCCAATCATCTTCAGCACAACCATCTTCAATTGAAATAATTGGATACTTAGATGTCCAAGTTTTCCAAAAATCAACCATCTCTTCTGAACTCAATTGTCTTTTGTCAGATTTTTTGAATACGTACAATCCTTTTTCAGCATCATACAATTCACTTACAGCTGCATCCATAGCAATGAAAACATCTTCACCTGGTCTGTAACCAGCTTTTTCAATCGCCATTAAAACAGTTTCAATCGCTTCTTCGTTTGATTGGATATTAGGTGCAAATCCACCTTCATCGCCAACATTGGTGCTGTATCCTTTGCTTTTCAAAACAGATTTCAGATTGTGAAAAATCTGAACACCCATTTGCAATGATTCAGCGAAAGTATCTGCCTTAGTTGGCATAACCATGAACTCTTGAAAGTCGATTGCATTGTCTGCATGCGCACCCCCATTCAAGATATTCATCATTGGCAACGGTAACGTGTTAGCGTTTACGCCACCTAAATATCTGTATAAAGATTGATTGCTTTCTTGCGCTGCTGCTTTTGCCACGGCTAAAGAAACTGCTAAAATAGCATTTGCACCTAAGTTTGATTTGTTTGGCGTGCCATCCAAATCAATCATCAACTGGTCTATGCTGTTTTGCTCAAATACATAAGAGCCTAAAAGTTCATTGGCAATAATCTCATTCACATTGCTAACGGCTTTTAATACGCCTTTACCAAGGTAAACATTTTTATCCTCATCTCTTAATTCAGCGGCTTCGTGAATACCGGTACTTGCTCCACTTGGAACTGCTGCCCTACCCATAAAACCGTTTTCAGTGATTACATCAACTTCTACTGTTGGGTTCCCTCTTGAATCAAGAATTTGTCTTGCTTTTATATCTGCGATTAATGACATACTAGATTAAATTACTGTTGTGTTATATAAATTTTTGTTTAGTCGGAAATTATTTTTGCATCATTTGCACGAAGTCATCAAATAAATATCTTGAATCATGCGGTCCTGGCGATGCTTCAGGATGGTATTGAACGCTAAAAGCTTTTCTACCCTTCAAGCGAATGCCTTCAATGGTGTTGTCGTTCAAATTAATATGGGTTACCTCAACTTCAGGGTTGTTAATTTCTTTTAGCGCAAAACCGTGGTTTTGTGTGGTGATTTCACAATGGCCTGTGATAATATTTTTAACTGGGTGGTTCAACCCTCTGTGACCATTGTGCATTTTAAAGGTTTCAATACCCATTGATCTGCCCAACAATTGGTTGCCCAAACAAATCCCAAACATTGGCAATTGCTCACCCAATAAAGCTTGTATAGTTTTTACCGCATAATCCATTGATGCTGGATCGCCAGGGCCATTTGAAATCATAATTCCATCTGGTTTCCAGGCCAAAATATCTGCTGCATTTGTATAGGCATTAAATACACCGCAATAAACATCGCGCTCATTTAAACAATTCAGAATATTTCTCTTGATACCGAAATCCAAAACAGCTAACCTGTGGGCGGCAGAATCTGCGCCTGTGGTAAAGAAACTTGGGGTACTTACTTTACTAGACAATTCCAAGCCTTCCATATCAGGAACGGCTGCTAGCATCGCCTTTAATTGGTCAATGTCTGTAATTTCACTGCTGATAATGGCATTCATTGCACCTTTATCGCGGACATGCCTTACGATAGCTCTCGTGTCTAGGCCTTGTATACCGACAACTTGGTTGTTGATGAAGTAATCATCAATACTGCTTACTGCCGTTTTACGTGAATGGTGGTGGGCAAATGTGCTACAAACCAAGCCTGCAATTTTAATGCTGTCCGATTCGATGTCATTGTTGCTAACGCCATAATTTCCAATATGAACATTGGTTTCCACTAGGATTTGGCCATAATAAGAAGGGTCGGTAAAGACTTCTTGATAACCGGTCATCCCGGTATTAAAACAAATTTCGCCAGTGGTGGTTCCAATTTTTCCTACTGCTGTGCCTTGATAGTAGGTTCCGTCTTTTAGTAGCAGAACTGCTTGTGTTGAACTCATC
>CANFXY010000189.1 GCA_947451105.1 Bacteroidota bacterium
CCCATTAAATTGGCTGAGCCTTTTGGATTATTTGTTTTATACCATTGCCAATTGCTGCTTTGAAGCAAATCTTGATCGGTTTCAAAACTCCATAAGTTTATGATATGAGAGGTAAATGACAGCAATAAAAACAGGGAGAACAAGATAAAAAATGCCCCAATGATTCGAAGGGTTCGTTCATCCTTAATCCAAGCCAAACGACCGCCTTTCAAAGGTTTTTTACTTTCCTTTTCTTCAGCTTGAAAATCGTCTGCTGAATTTCTAAAACTATTGCTCTTTTTTCCGGCCATGGGTTTGCTTCTCGCAAATGTAAAACGCAATGTCCATATACTTTCTTATGTGCACTGAATAAAATCCACATCTATTTGAATGTGTGCAGATAAATGGAATACTTAATTTAAGTTACAAAAAACAAACTAAAAATACCATGGTGTAATTCCAAAATTACCAATTTAATTTTACATAACAATTTTACACAAAACACAAATAACATGAAAAAAACACTTAAAATTTACACCTGCATCATTGCACTCATTGGCCTCCAATCCTGCGGTATTGTTACCAAAACACGTTATGGCAATGGACTTAAAATTAACTTGGGTAACCGTTTGGAAAATGAAAAACGCCAAAACAATTACAGTTCTTCAAAATCCAAATTTAAACCTCAACTAAAACTTTCAAATTACAAGCATAATTCCATCCCCTTGGAAAATATAAATCCAATCTCTTCGATTCAACATTTTACAAAAGCTAAAAGCAAATCGCTTAAAACCAATTCTGCAATAAACCATCCCATTTCAAGTATTCCTGTTTTGAAGGGCATCAAAATTCATAAAAATTTCAAAACCATTGAGCCGCCTAAGATCAAAAAGAAAGTGGAGCCCCATACTAAAATTGGAGGTATTCTGTTTTATGCCTCCATACTTGGGCTTGTTGTATTAAGCTATTTTCCTGTGTTTATTTTAGTTAATTTGATGGTGCTTGCCTTAATGGCTGGCATTGTTTTAACCCTTATTGGAAAAAAAGTCCTAAAGAAAAATCCAGAACAATTTAGAGGCAAAGGCTTCATGTGGAGTGTGCTTATTACCTGCTCCCTATTTTTACTCCTAACCTTTATTAACCTGGCTTACCTTTTCGTAATGTTTGCCTAATACAAAAAGCCCAATGGGACATCGTCCCATTGGGCTTTTTAATTTTATTCTCCTATCATTCTCAAGAATTCTTCCTCATCCAAAATAGGAATATTCAATTGTCTTGCTTTTTCCAATTTGGCTGGACCCATATTTTCTCCCGCTACCACATAAGATGTTTTTGCACTAATGCTGCCTGCATTTTTCCCTCCATGGCTCTCAACCAAATCTTTAATCTCATCGCGGCTAAATCGACTAAATACGCCTGATATAACGATGTTTTTTCCAGAAAATATATCCGATAATTTCTCTTTTTCTACTTCCATATTCTCCAATTGCAAACCGGCTTCTTTAAGTCGTTGTATCAAAGTTCTATTTTTCTCTTCTGCAAAAAATTCATTGATTGAAACGGCAATACGCTCGCCAATTTCATCAACCAACATCAGCTCTTCATAAGTCGCAGCCATTAAACTTTCTATGGTTTTAAACTTGGCCGCTAATTTTTTAGCTACTGTCTCTCCCACATACCGTATGCCCAAACCGAATAAAACCCTTTGATAGGGAATGCTTTTAGAAGCTTCAATGCCCTCAATTAAATTCTTAACCGACTTGTCTGCCATTCTATCCAATTGGATGAGATCTTCATATTTCAAAGCATACAAATCGCCAATATTTTTCAATAATCCATTGTGGTATAAAAGTTCAACCGTTTCATCTCCCAAACCATTTATATCCAAGGCTTTTCTGTGAATGAAATGCTGAATCTTTCCAATAACTTGTGGGGGACAAAACACTTCATTTGGACAGTAATGCTGAGCCTCTCCATCTTTTCTAACTATTGGGGTATGACATTCAGGACATTCAGTGATATAGGGATGAACAATGGTGTTTTCCGCCCTTTTACTCAATTCTACTCCTGTTATTTTTGGAATAATTTCACCCCCTTTTTCTACATATACATAATCGCCTACCCTTACATCCAAACGCTCTATTTCATTGGCATTGTGCAAAGAGGCACGCTTAACTGTGGTGCCCAATAAAAATACTGGTTCCAAATTAGCTACTGGCGTTATCGCTCCTGTTCTCCCAACTTGATAATCTATACTCAACAACTTGGTACAAGCTGCTTCTGTTTTAAATTTATAAGCTATTGCCCAACGTGGCGATTTGGCTGTAAATCCCAACTCTTCCCTTTGGTGGTAATCGTTAATTTTTATCACCACGCCATCGATGTCGTAGCTTAATTTTTTTCTTTCTTCTTCCCAATATTGAATGAATTTGAATACGTCATCAATATTGCCACAAAGTCTTGCATGTTCACTGGTCCTCAAACCCCAAGTTTGCATTTTAGACAAACTGTCAAAATGCGTTTTTATGGTCTCATTTTTTTCAATCAATTGGTACAAATAAATGTCCAATGGGCGCTTAGCCACTTCAGCACTGTCTTGTAATTTAAGTGTTCCAGAGGCTACGTTTCGAGGATTGGCATACAAAGCCTCACCCGCTTCTTCGCGTTCCATATTCATGCGATCGAATGCTGGTCTATGCATAAAAATCTCTCCGCGTACTTCTATCTTTTCAGGAAAACTGCCACCCAATTGTGTGCGCAAGGCTTTTATCGTTCTAACATTATCTGTAACTACATCGCCTTTTACCCCATCACCTCTTGTAACTGCGCGCAACATTCTTCCATTCTCATAATGTATGCTGATAGACAGCCCATCAAATTTCAACTCACATACATACTGGTAATCGTTGTGCCCAAGTTGCTTTATAATCCGTTTGTCGAATTCTTGTAATTCTTCTTGGTTGTATGTATTACCCAAACTTAACATCGGGTACTCGTGGGTAAAGGTTTCAAAATTCTTATTCACCTCACCCCCAACTTTTTTGCTGGGTGAATCTGGGTCTTCAAATTGAGGATATTCTTTCTCTAATGCTTGTAAGTCTTCTAAAAGTTTATCGAACTCATAATCACTGATACTCGGTTCGGCCAGAACATAATATTTGTAATTGTGTTCGGTCAAATTTTTCCTCAGTAATTCAATTTTTTCTTTAATTTCTTCTAAGCCCATGATGTGGTTTCAAAAATAAGATTATTATTATATTATTTAAACAAAACACTTAATTTCGAACACCTAATATTAGCAAGAATGCCAAGTTGGAAAAGCCTATTTATTGAAGAACAAGCAAAAGA
>CANFXY010000190.1 GCA_947451105.1 Bacteroidota bacterium
AATGATGAGATTCAATTCCATCCTTCAAAATTCAAAAACACGTATAAGCATTGGCTAGAGAATATTAAAGATTGGAACATCAGCCGTCAGTTGTGGTGGGGACACCGCATACCTGCTTGGTACGACAAAGATGGCCATATGGTGGTAGCAGAGAATGAAGCAGAAGCCTTGATGCAAATGCAAGCATTGCGTGCCGCTATGACTATGGAAGATATAAGCCAAGATGTCGATGTGTTGGATACTTGGTTTAGCAGCTGGTTGTGGCCCATTTCAGTTTTTGACGGTTTTAAAGAAGGGGATAAAAAAGACTTCAATTACTATTACCCAACCAACGACTTGGTAACTGGTCCAGACATCATTTTCTTTTGGGTAGCCAGAATGGTGATGTCGGGTTATGCCTTTACGGGTAAGAAACCGTTTAGCAATGTTTATTTTACGGGTATAGTGCGCGACAAACAAAGGCGTAAAATGAGTAAGTCTCTGGGCAACAGTCCTGAGCCACTCGATTTAATTGCCCAATACGGTGCGGATGGTACACGCATGGGCTTGTTGTTGTCTGCACCAGCCGGAAATGATATTTTATACGATGAAAGTCAAATTGAACAAGGTAGAAATTTCTGTAATAAAATATGGAATGCCTACCGATTAATTTCGGGCTTAACGACCTGTCCAGATGCCCAAGTATCTGATGCTATAAAGGCTTCCGATAAATTGGCCAGCGATTGGTTTGAAATGCGTTTTCAGTTGTCTGTAAATGCCATTCACAACGACTTTAAAGACTACAGATTAAGCGATGCATTGAT
Source organism: Bacteroidota bacterium (assembly GCA_947451105.1). GTDB lineage: Bacteria > Bacteroidota > Bacteroidia > NS11-12g > UBA955 > JABMMZ01. The sequence continues at coordinate 804 of CANFXY010000190.1, forward strand.
GAATGCATACAAATTGATATGGGATGATTTCTGTTCATGGTATTTGGAAATGGTGAAACCAGTATTTGGTGAGCCAATGTCTGAAACCACTATGCAAACGGTTAAAAACAATTTCGAAAAGATTTTGGCCTTAATCCATCCGTTTATGCCATTTATTAGTGAAGAGTTGCACCAAGCCTTACACGAGGGCAATCCTGAAAAAGCTTTAATTGTTAGTGAATATCCTAAAGCAAAAGCCGTTGAGTTTGACATTAAAGACAATGCCTTGGTATTGATTTCTGAAATCAGAAACATTAGAAACAGCAAAGGCTTGTCGCCTAAATTGGGTTTTGATTTAATTGTTAATACCAGCGATGTTGATGCGTATAAATCATGGGAAGGCATTATCAGCAAATTGGCAAACATCACCTCGATTAGCTACAATGCAGACAAACCGGAAAAGTGTTTAAGCGCTTTGGCGGGTAAGGACGAATTGTTTATTCCATTTGAAGAAGCGATAGACGAAGCTGCTGAGCAAAAAAAGGTAGAGGAGGAGATCGCTTATTTGAAAGGATTCTTGAAATCTGTAGATGCCAAGTTGAGCAATGAAAAGTTTGTAGCCAATGCCAAGCCAGAGGTTATAGAAAAAGAACGCCAGAAAAAAGCGGATGCAGAGGAGAAAATCAAAAAATTAGGCGGAGCCTAATGCAAGGGCAAGAGTTTGGAGCGAGGCAATCGGAATTACTTGGTTTTTTTCGTTTATTAACTAATAACCAATAAACAGATCTGCAAGGGCAAGGCGGTCGATGTGTGTTGGAGATTTCGTTTTATACTCAGGGGTGGAAAATACCTCTGATACAGCATTTAGTTTTTTAGTCATTCTTATTGAGTTGACAATAACTATTAACCAATAACCAATAACTAGAGCAGCAAGAGCAAGGGGGTTGAGGAAGGCGGTCGATAATGCTTCATTATTTCGATTATTAACTAATAACGATTAACCAATAACCAATAACTAGAGCAGCAAGAGCAAGGGGGTTGAGGAAGGCGGTCGATAATGCTTCATTATTTCGATTATTAACTAATAACTATTAACCAATAACCAATAACTAGAGCAGCAAGAGCAAGGGGGTTGAGGAAGGCGGTCGATAATGAATCATTATTTCGATTATTAACTAATAACTAATAATTCATCCCGTGGCGTGAACGGAGTTCTCTGCCACCGGGACCATTAACCAATAACCAAACGCTTTCTAACCGCTCTTCCATCTTTGTCCATTAATTCGATGAAGTAAATTCCTGCTGGAATTGTATTGAGATCAATTGTGTTTGATATTTCTAATTGTGTTTGGATATAAACAGATTCGCCAAGAGCATTAAAGATTCGCAATGTTTGGTAGCCGCTGGCTTCAGGAATTTCAATAGTAATCTGTGCAGCAGCTGGATTGGGGTAAAGTTTAAATGGCTGATTTTGCATATTCGTTATGTTGTTGGCATCGTCGATGATTTCTATTTGAAAGTATTTGGTGTAAACGGTTCCACCGATTAATGTGCTTTTTAAATACCCGTTGAATATGCCAGGGGTCTGATATCTGTGGCTGCACGAATCCAAGTTGGAAGAGTCGCCATCCCCAAAGTACCAAGTTTGTTTTTGAACCAAGGATTCTTTGTGGCTAAACGTATGCATGTTGCTTTTAAACAAATCGGAAATCTTTCGGATTTTAAATTGGGCAAATGCAAAATCAGTATTCAACACATAAAGGGTGAAGGTTTTATATCCTTTGTATCCAAAGTTGGTTTCTACATACAATTTTGAATGATAGGTGCCAACAGCTGTGTAGCTGTGTTGTGTGCTCGCATTTAATGAAGAATCACCATCGTCAAAGTACCATATCTGTTTGGTAACGCTGTTGTCTATGTTGCTAAAGGTAAATACGTTTGAGTCTAGTTTGTGCACCCTTGGGGTAACAGCAGCGTTAATAAAAGGATCGTGTAAGACCACCAATCTCGTGTACAAAGTATCACTGCACCCTGTTTTTTGATTGTTCACGGAAACTGTTGTAATTAATTTTACGTTATAGGTTCCTTCGCGTTTGTATGAATAGCGCATAATGGGAAATGTGCTAAAACTGTCTTTTTCAAATTCCCATAAATAATTATTTGACATTGGGAAACCCTGAGGTATAGGGTTTGTTCTGATTTCAAAATAATTCCCATCATAATACTGGGTGTCATTTTTTAGTTTTGAAAAATCAAGCGTTACCACTTTTTTGGGCAGTACTCTTATGCTTTTGGAGCTGTTGCTTGGACAACCTAGAATAGAAGTTATGGGACTTAATTTAAGGTTAAGCAGGCCACTGCTGTTAAAATGTTTTTGAAAATTATTTGAATCGAGATAACTGTTGTCGTAAAAAGTAAAGCGGTATTTCAGATTCGGGATATTGCTTTTTGAATTGTTGATTATTTGAAAAACATTGCTCTTTTCACAGCTGTCTA
>CANFXY010000191.1 GCA_947451105.1 Bacteroidota bacterium
AGAACTATAATTAAGATGGAAGAAAGAAAATATTTACATGGTGAAATAACAGAGAAAATTATTGCTTGTGCTTTGAAAGTACATACAACTTTGGGAAATGGGTTTACTCCTTTTTTAAATTTTATTTTTGGAAGTCGTGAAGGCTACGCAGTTCAAGAAGTAATATATCAAAGAGCACTAGAAATTGAATTTCAAAATCATAATTTAAATTTCAAAAGAGAATTTTCAATGAAAGTGTTTTATGATAATCATCAAATTGGAACTAGGCGTGTTGATTTTTTAATAAATGGATGTGTTTCCTTGGAGATAAAAGCAGCCAAAGAATTAGAATCTGTCCATTTTGCTCAAGCACAAAATTATCTTGAGGCTTATAATCTTGAGGTTGGATTATTGGTAAATTTCGGTGAAAAAAGTTTGCGGTTTAAACGGTTAGAAAACAAAAAGTACAAATCTGCATAAATTACTATTGCAACAAACTCTACATAATCATAAAAATCCCCTGAACCGCGAAGCAGCACCGAAGGTAATCCACCCCGTGGTAGAGCACTCCACTGCATTAGATGCACACCACGGGGCATGCGTTCAGATTGAGAAGATGAATGCCCCTAGTGTTAACGAAACTGCCCCAAGCAGAAACGGCAGCCCAGATGCGTTGGCGTAATGTCGAAAAGAACTTGAATACATGGCGAGCGGCAGTAAGCCCATGTAGGAGGTAATAAGGATTATGGTGCTCAAACGCAGCTGGCTATAGTGGATGCTTGGAGATGGTAGCCTACAAATATGTAAATCGAATTCATCAATCCTTTTTATAGCCACATTCGTTGGGCTTATTTTGTAGAGTATTTCAAACCCCTTATCTTTGTATTAACCTATGATTTCAGACCGTTATATTTGTTACGACATTGAACCTTTTTCACCGAAATTGACGGTGGCTGAGGCCATAGAGCGTATGCATAAGCAACATGTGGATTTAATGCCTGTGGTGAAAGACGAGCGTTTGATCAACTATGTAGCCATTGAAGATTTGGAACATATGGATGCTGAAGCCACACTTGGGGACATGCATTTGTATGCGCCGATTTTGCCTTTTGTTACCCTTAACCAACATTTGCTAAGTGCCTTAACCCACTTGAAAACATTGAATGTTTCGCTGATGGCGGTTTTGGATGAAAATGGGGTTTATCAAGGGGTGCTGAAGACCAGAGATGTGGTTAAAGCGTTAAGCTCGAGTTTAAGCATTAAAAACAGCGGCAGTATCATTGTGTTACACGTCAAGCCAATTGACTATTCTTTGAGCGACTTGTCGAGGATTATTGAATACAGCGATGCCAAGATTCTTGGGTTTTTTATCTTCGAAGTTGAGGGCAGTGACGAATTAGAAATACATTTAAAATTAAATACCACCATTCTTAAACATGTATTGGCAACGCTAGAGCGTTACGATTACAAAGTGGTTCGATATTTTAACCGAGAAGATCCCGCCGATGATATGGATTTGAGGTATGAAAATCTAATGAAGTTTATTGATGTCTAAGACGCAGATAAATAAAATAGTCTTATTCGTTTTTATTCAGAGTTTATTTCTACACCTTGGGAATGCCCAAGCCCTTGATTCCACTTTTACTGTCGACTCCATACACATTGAGGGCAATAAGAAAACAAAGGCTCAAATTATTTTAAGGGAATTGAGTTTTAAGAAAGGGGATACCATACACAATTGGTCATACCACCAAGCCCAGAGCCGCAAACAGCTTATCAATTTATTTTTATTTAATGAAATTGCTCTGCGCAAAATTGGTAACACCATTCACATTGATGTAACCGAGCGCTGGTATATATGGCCAATTCCTGAATTGGATTATGCCGATAGGAATTTTAACCAATGGTGGCTGAGCAAAGACCCTAAGCGTTTGATTTATGGCATAAACCTGGAATGGTATAACCTTATGGGCCGCAACCAAACCTTGACCTTGAATTTAATCAATGGTTACACCAAAATGGCGGGGATCAATTACAAAGTGCCTTATATCAATAAAAAGCAAACCTGGGGCATGCAGTTTGTGGCCCAATACAGCTCCAACAAAGAGATATGGTATAAAACGGCCAATGACAAGGTGCAGTTTTTTCGCGACCAAGACCAAGAGATGATTCGCCGCAGCAATGCGGAGATATCGTTTACGCATAGACCAAAAATATTTTCTTATTTGAGTTTTTATGGTGGGTTTAGGCATTGGAAAGTGGCGGATACGGTAAGCGATGCTTTTGTAAACAGAAACTATTTGTTTAACGGAAAAACCAAGCAAACAGAGGTTTATGCAGGGGCATTGTTTACCTATGATCACAGAGATTTTAAAGGGTTTCCTCTGCATGGCGACTTGTTAAAGGTGAATGCTGAAATAGCCAATTTTCCTGCACCTCAGTTCAGAGGGCTTCAAACATTTTTATTCAAAATTGCCTATTCAAAATATATTCCAATTTCAAGAAATTGGTTTGCCTCAGCCCATGTGTCGGCAAGACATTACAGCAATTATTATCCTCAGTACAGCAAGATTCAGGCACTTGGTTATGGCAAAGATTACATTAGGGGTTATGAGTTAAATGTTATTGATGGTTCTGAGTTTTTGTTGAGCAAGGCTGAGGTAAAATACCGTTTTTTAAACCGCAAATACAAGTTCTTTCCGAAAGTTAAAAACTATGAGCAGTTGCCTATTGCTTTGTTTTTGAGCAGTTACTTTGATTTGGGCTATGTGCTTAACAATGGGATAAGAAATTTAGGTTCAACAGACCAGAACGTATTGCCCAATACTTGGCAAAATGGCAAGGGTTTGGGTTTAAATGTGGTTGCGTTTTACGACTATTGCATGCGCCTGGAATATTCGTTTGACAAGTATATGAACAGCAGGTTTTATGTGAGTTTTGTGGCATCGATGTGATGGGATTTTTTTGCATAACGATATTTTAATATTTCACTAGGTTCCCAAACATTTCCCTATCTTTGTAATAGAATTGAAATTTAAAGCACTCATATTGGCCTTTGTCTTCCTCTTTGGAGGTAGTGGATTTAGCATCGACATTGCCAAGTGTTGCGATAATATTTCGGGTGTTAGTCTTTCTTTAAAATCTAAAGACCACTCTAAGCAAGACGATTGCTGCAGTAAAATTAAACCCGTTTCTAAAAAATCATGCTGCTCTGAGCAGGTGATACAAATGGTGATTAATCCTGTTCTTGGAT
>CANFXY010000192.1 GCA_947451105.1 Bacteroidota bacterium
CAACGAAGCGAGTAAGTCCTGTGTCTTACACGTACACGTGTAATGGTTATTGCATGTGGTAAATATTTCTCAAGATTCCTTTAATGCGCAAAAACCCTGATGAAGAATCAGGGTTTTTTGTTTTACCAAGTGCCCCTTATCCAATTGCCGATAAAACCGCCCAATTCCATGAGCCAGGCTATGCCCATATGCACCATAATGCCTCCGTAAATGCTGCGGCTGTGGAAGGCCAAGACACCTAAAATGGTTCCGCCAAAAAACGAGCTAATGGCCTCTCCCATTGGTTTGCCATAATGTATTGACATATAAAAAACAGCCATGGGTAAAATGGCATGGGGACCTAGGTAACGAATAAAGGCCATGACCATAAAACCTCTAAAGAAAAACTCTATGGAGACAAAGTCCATCCCATAAAACAATTCATACACCAACATATCCGAAACAGTTCCACCAGCATTGTTTATCTTTCGGAGTCGTGGATAATAATCTAAAAAATCGCCTAACATACTGGCACCAACAATTAATGGCACCATGCACAAGAGCAAAATCCAATATACGTTTTGTTGATGCCCTATCCCACTAAATCCATACAAAGGCATTTCTTTTCTATCATTGAAAAACCAAATTACAGAAATGGGAATACACAAATATAAAAACCGAAATACGTCGTTGTAGACCAAATGGTTGATGTGGTGGTTTTCCTCTTGAGAGAATACATCGATAATTTTGACGTGCTGCCAAATCACTGCCCTAAAAGCAAATACCATAAACCCGAGCATCAACAAAATCCAAAAACCTGGTTTGCGCCAAAAGTCGATAGACTTGGAAACCAAACTGTACAACACAAAAGCAAAAAGACTATGGGCTGCATAGAGTGCAATGTAGGCTCCATATTCTTGCCAACCCCGCAAATTGTCCATTCCTTTTTGCAAACCCCATGCATAATTGACATACACACTAAACGCACAAAAAGCCAATAACAAGATCCAATACCACAATGGGTAATAACTGATGTAAGATTTTATTTGGCTGATGATCTTTTTCATTACACCAATAAATTACAACCCCTGGTATCGCTGTGGTCGATGCGACCCAAGACTTCAAAGGTCCCGTCGCTGTATACTTTTCCCAAATCTGAACTGGCTATAAAGGCACAAGAATTCAAGTTGGCCAAATCAATAACATTAAGGGCTCCGTGTTTATTTACTATTGGTTTACTGAGTGGATCGTTGATCTCGCGGGCACTTACACGCATCCAATTGGGCGCAGTGTACAAACCGTCTTTCACAGCATACGCTTGGCTCATCAACTCGGTCATGCCATATTCACCGGCAACCGCGCCAATTGAAAATGCATGCTTTAAATTGCTGTGCATTTCTTCTCTGGTTATTTCTTTTCGTCTCCCTTTCATTCCTCCCGTTTCCAAAACAATGGTATGCTTGAGAGGGAATTGAAACTGTTCAATGAAATCGAGCAGGGCAAAACTCACCCCCCATAAAAGGGTCGGTATTTCAGCTGCTTCATTTTTTTTCAAATGTTCAACTAAATCGTGTACTTGGTGTAGGTAAAAAGAAGAACCCAAATATTTGGTGTCTTCAATAAAACCATTGACTTGGTATACGAGTGAAGAATTCTGTCTTTCCAAATAAGAAGGCAATAAAGCCAAATGGCAATAGTTTGTATGCGGGCCAAAGGCCAAATCAAAGCTGGCTTTAAATGCCTGTACGTATAAGGCTGAAGATTTCACAAAATGGCGACTTACCCCTTTGCCTGTGGTGCTGCTGCTTTCAAAAACAAGTTCCTCTTTGAACGCATTTGTTTTGACCTCAAACTGTTTAAAAAACTCTATGGGTAGATAAGGAATATCTTCTAAATGGATTATCTTTGAAGCATCAACTTGCAGATAGCTGAGATAACGTTGGTAAACCTCGCAATGGCGGCTTTGGATTTGAAACACCTGCAAAGCCAAGTCATTGAATTGAGATTTATCCAATGTAAAAACGGCCTGCTGCAGCTTGTCAAACTCCATGCTTCAAAAGTATATCAAAATATCGGTATTCGTATTACTCAGTGCTTGCAAATCGGAAGTTTTTAATTTCCCAAATGAACCCGTGTTGAGCATAAAAAAACCTGCCGAGCAAATCAAGCTAAACGGAAGAGATTCAATATTAAAAATCACGGTTCACTACACCGATGGCGATGGTGACATAGGACTAGATCCTTCAGATACTTTAGCCCCTTTTAATTATGGTGGTAAATATTTTTACAACCTATTGATCAAAGTGTATGCAGTTGAAAATGGTGTTGGAAAACAAATTCCTATTCCATTGAGCACGGATACGGTAAACTTTAACGACCGCATTGTCAACATTACGCCAACGGGCAAAAACAAAGCAATTTACGGTGATTTAACTTTCACCTTACGGTCGATACCTTATCCGGGCATTAAGCCAGACTCTATGTATTATACAGTGCAAATAGCAGATAGAAGTTTACACTTCAGCAACATTGTACAAACGCCAACAATGCGTTTCGATTTTTAGAATTTATTCTTCCACATCATGCTCTCAACAGGGCGAATGGTGCGGGTGTTGTATTTGGCATTTTTCTTTTTGTTGTACATGGTTTTCACATCACCATTAACCACAAAATAAATTAGCTGACCGATAGGCATTCCATAATACACTTTAACGGGTTGTGCGACGCTGATTTCTAAAGTCCATGTATTGCAAAACCCAACATCCCCTTTACCTGCAGTAGCGTGGATATCTATACCCAAACGACCGGTGCTGCTTTTACCTTCTAAGAAAGGGACATGGCTGTGGGTTTCGGTGTACTCTTCAGTAACACCTAAATACAAAGTACCCGGTTGCAAAACAAAACCATCTTGTGGAATTTCAAAATGCTCAATTTTGTTGTGGGCTTTAGCATCCAAAACGCGGTCTTTGTAGGTTGCGAGGTATCTTCCTAAGTGTACATCGTAGCTATTGGTACCTAAACATTCTGGGCGATAAGGCTCAATTAAAATGGTTCCTTTTTCAATTTCTTCAAGAATTTGGTAGTCTGTTAATATCATTTTTGGTCTTGTATTTCGAAGCACATCAGCGTGCGGTCATCACTGCACGAAATAAAA
>CANFXY010000193.1 GCA_947451105.1 Bacteroidota bacterium
AAGGCTGGCATAACAAGCTTAATAGCCAAGAAGAAATAGGCCATAGAAAACAAAGTTGCTATACCCAAATACATCACATATTTTTTATCTTTTCTGTACTCAACAAGTAAAGCAAAACAAACTGAGGCGAGCCATAGAGCTATAGACTCTTTACACATCAACATTAAAATGAAAAAAGCAGTAGCTTTTAAAAAGTCTTTGCGTTGCAAAAACAATAAAAACCATGGTAAAGTCATTGCCGCAAGAACATTGCTGTGGTAGTCGAAAGACAAGGCTGAATAAACACCAAAGAATAAAAAGAAGTGCAGTGTAGCTATAAATACAATTGAAGTATTGACATTCTTTTCAATTAAAAATTTATATACCCCTAGACCACCCAAAAGCACAAAACAAATTTGTGCAAATTGCAAGGTATATTGTCCCAAAAGATAAGAGATGGGGCCTAAGAAAATTAAAGTAAAATCGAGATGGTCAGACAATAAATTTCTAGGCTGTTCTTTAAAAAGCGTGGCGTCGTTCCATTGCCCATGGGCATAGTCGTATAGCGCATTGGTGTATACACCTAAATCGAGGGCAAAAGTTCTAAAACAATAATGGTTTACAAAGGCAATAAGCCCGTAAACGAGGGCGAAAAAGCCCATTAACAAAACGAGTTTATACTTTTGAATGAAACCTATAAGCATTAGAACCAAACGGTTAGATTGGTGATTAACAAGTTGCTAAACGGAATTGCCTTTTTACTTGGGCTTTCGTATACATCCTTTTGAGAATAATAGGTTCTACCCTCAAAACGGAACAAGGCATTGGGACTGATTTTCAAATTGTAACAAAGTCCACCGCTAAACGTACTAAATCCGGCAACGCCAGTAATTGGGGTAATCTGGATAGAGGATGCATCTTCAAAATATTCTAGACGCGCAGAAAGCGATGACTTTTTATTAAAGCTGTAGCGACCAATTACATTGGCTTGCCACCATTGGCCTTGAGACTTTACACCATTGCTGTCCTTGCGCTCTTGCAAACCAGCATACACACAAGAAGTTAAAGAAAACTTTCCGTCAGGATTGTAAATGGCATATAAATCGGTGAAATAACGCACCCCGAAATCAGGGTTTATTTTTGAACCTTCATTCCCCACATAGGTATTCCAGTTGAGCAACAACTTATTGTTTGGTCTGTATTCAATTTGGGTACCCAAAGACAATTGTTTGTTGGCATCTTGAATAGACTGCCAGCCGTTCAACAAATACCAATAAGCACTTATTTTTTTGTTAATGGGCGTAGACAATTTAACCCCAGTTAAAAAATATGGTACATACTCTGGCGCAAAAGAACGGGTGTACATGAGATGGTCTTTGGAAATGGCAGACTCATTGGTATATGGAGAAGGCAATACCCCTGCATCCAACCAAACATCTTTCTTCTTCGACAATTTTACTCCGGCATTGGCTTCAACAATGTTTTTGAGAGAGCCTTTTTCCGCTGCGTAATTGGAATTGATATAGTTTCCAAAGCCTGGCACAAAGTGGGCCCTTACATTGTCATTAATATATTTAAAATCGGCGTATGCAAGGTTAATATTCACCTCATTGTGACGGGGGGACGAAACGCAGTATGGACGATCGGATTCAGCTGGTCGATTAAAGTCAAAACCATAATACACATCAATATAAGCACCTACGGTAATCTTCCCTTTAGCGGCAGAGTCGTATACATTAACCATACCTGTGTTGCTTACTTGAGCATTCAAGGATAATGTCCCAAGCAAAAACGCCAATGTTAAATTTAATTTCATTCTTAAAAAGCTGAAACAAAAGTAAGTTTTTTCTTAAAGCCTAAAAAGTGTCAAGACATAAATAAGGATATAGAAAATACTAAATAAATGTTTTTACAATTCTCTGCTTAAAGAGACCCTGTTTACAGGCGTTACAATTAAAGGCACTTGTTCTGTCACTACATCGCTTTTATCCAATCCAAATGCAGCCTCATCTTTTTGGGCCATGCGTTTTAGGAAAAAATAAGAATCCAAGAGCAGACCATCCCTAATACTTAGCTCATTTTCTACTGAAAGGAATTTTTGGAAGACAACAAATTTGAAATCTGGTTCTGCATTGTAGCGCGTTGATCCATCGGGCCTTATATGCAATTGCAGCTCCCTATTTTTAACTAGGTCTTGAACAATTTGTTTAAAAAACAACTCCGTTCTTACCTGTACCCTAAAACCAACATTTAGATTTACTTTAATGACTTTGTCATCGATTAACTCAGACACATGATAAGATGTCTATGTGAAAAGTAAAGGTTGGGGGAATGAAAAAATAATTCCAAATCAATGCAGACAAAATAGCTGCTGACAATACTGGAACGATATCAAAAAGCATGGCAAATACCGAGAGCAGCATTAACAAGACCAAAGCCACTAAGTGGTATCCAGCAAAACCAATTGAAAAAAAGAACAGCGTAGAAACGATAATCACTGTGCTAAAGCAAAATGCAAAAACAAAGGATTTTGATTTGAAAGGACTTTTTAACATTGGCATAAGCAAGGAACAAATTAAGCCCCTTTATTATAAATATTATATAAAAAAAGGGAACAATAAATTGTTCCCTTTAAGAATACATTATGAACTGGAATTATGCCAATTGAGCATCAATCTTAGACGCCAACATTGTTTTAGGCACTGCACCTACAATTTTGTCTACGACTTCACCACCTTTGAATACCAACAAAGTTGGGATGCTACGGATACCATATTTAGTTGCTACGCCTGGGTTTTCATCTACATTTAATTTTCCAACCAATGCTTTGCCTTCATATTCTGAAGAGAGTTCTTCAACCAATGGACCGATCATACGGCAGGGGCCGCACCATTCTGCCCAAAAATCTACCAATACTGGTTTGTCTGAACCTAGTACTTCTGTCTCCCAACTTGAATCTGTGAAATGTTTTGCCATGTTATTTATTATTTACGAATGATTTGATGTTCAAAAAAACAATCTTTTTAATTGATGTTGCAAATTTAAAATCCACAACCGAGTGTTCAACATCAATTTTACTGATTGAGCTATAGG
>CANFXY010000194.1 GCA_947451105.1 Bacteroidota bacterium
ACGGGTGTTCACCTCTTCCCATCCCGAACAGAGAAGTTAAGCCCCGTAGCGCAGATGATACTTGTGTTAAAACTGGGAAAGTATGTCGTTGCCAAATTTATTAAAAAACCTTTACTCATTCAGTAAAGGTTTTTTTTATGCCCGAAAACATCGCAAAACCGTGTGTTTATAAGCTTGTTCCCTTAAAAATAATTGCATTTTTTAGTGAAATATATTTTGTAATGTTTTATTTTAAACCCTATATTTGCACTCCTTAAAAACGGTGGTCATAGCTCAGTTGGTTAGAGCGCCAGTTTGTGGTACTGGAGGTCGTCGGTTCGATCCCGATTGTCCACCCCACTTTTAAAACCTAAGATCTCTTAGGTTTTTTTTATGCTATTTAATTCTTAAATTTATTTGACAAGTAAATGTGGTCACCCCGTGGCGTGACGCAACAAGGTGAAGTCTCTGCCAATGGGGTCACCCCGCTGGGTTTATATTCTTCGCTCTCATTCCCACTCACACATTCACTCTACAATAATGTAAACCCATTGCTATAGAATTGTGTTTTGATTTAAATATATAAAGAAGTCTTGCCCTTAAAAGGTTTATATGCTTTTGGCTAGCAACCGAATTAAAACGGATACCCAATACCAAAATTCAATATAGAATACTTGGTGAAGTATTTGTTCTGTGCAAAGTCTTTGATTACCCAGTTTTGACCAACTGGCTTCTCTGGATTCTTGATTTGCATGCCCCAATCCAATCTGAATAAGAAGAATTGAAAATCGAAACGCAATCCAAACCCTGTGTTCATGGCCATATCGCCTAAAAAGGAACGTACCTTAAACAGCTTTAAAGGATTGGTATTGTTCACATCTCTAATTAACCAAACATTCCCTGCATCCAAAAACAAAGCGCCTTCTAGTTTTTTGTCAAATATATCGAATCTGTACTCTGCATTTCCTTGAATGATGACATTGCCTGCCCTGTCTATTCTAAAGTTCTTAGAACTCTCGTAATAGCTTCCTGGGCCAACTGTTCTTGGTCGCCATGCACGCAAACTATTTGAACCCCCAATAAAGAACAATTTGTCAAACGGAACGATCAACTGATTGCCGTATGGATAAGTAACACCCAAATTCAATCTTAATATGGTCGATTGGTTCTCGTCCAATATTGTGCTGCAACGGGCATCAATCTCCGACTTTGCATATTGGTAATAATTTACTTTCAATAATTGATATGAGGTGTCTGCCTGCTTGGTGCCATCCATTGCCCTGCGCAATAAGCGGTGTAAATTTCCACCCAACTCCAACAAGTTGGCTCTAATAAAGAAATGTGATCTGCTATGGGTAGTGTTTTTATCTGTAAATAGAAAACTTAAACCCGATGAGGTAACCAAGTTGTTCGAAAATAAGCGCTGTATAAAGGCACTGTCAGCACGTCCAGAGATGTCTATAGACAAAGTGTTTTTGCTAAAGGACATTTCCAATACGTTTAAAAAGAAAGTTGAACGTGTGGTGCTTATCTGGTATTGGTAGGTGAGTGGCAATATTCTTCTCAAATAATCCGGATTCTTCTCGTATAAGAAAGACAGATTAAAATTCGTTTTTATCGATTTTACATAACGCCATTTCTCTAAAGGTTTAAGAAATGATGAACTGGGTATGCTCAATGATAAATTTAAACTCTGTTGGTAAGCGGGGTTAAACCGCTTTATTTTGTTGGTGTTTGAGTCACGGTACAGCTGGGTCTCAAGCCTAGTGTTGGCACTGATCTCAAAAAGTTCAGCATTGTGAAACAAGTTTCTATGCGTCCACACCAAACTGTTGGCCACACCATAAGAGTTACCCAGATTGATGTTCTGAATTCGGTTAAGCTGTGAAACAATGCCTTGAGGCTCTATGGTAAACGATTGTCTGAAATTGGTTTTCAAAGTGATTACAGCATCTAGTCCATTAACTGAATCTGTTTTAGATGTTTTGTAATTGATGTCGATAAATTTGAATATAGAAAATTCGCTCAGTTTGATATACGTATTCTCCATTTCCTTGCTCCTATAAATATCACCTTTTTTAATGGATATGTTTTTGGCCAATACATGTGGCTTTACAGGAAAACCGTTGAAGTAAAAGTCTATGCCTTCATAGGGTAAAACAGCAGAAATTGCTTGGGTTTCAGAATCGTTTTCAAAATACACGCTTACATTTTGGATGTATTTGGGCGTAAACCGTTCTGTTTCGCTTTTGTTGCTTATTGTAATATTGATTTTAAGTCCCTTGCTTTTTCCAACGGTATCCAATTCAAAATCGATGTATTCTTTATTGAAATCAAAATATCCATTGTTCTTCATCAGGGATGTCAAACGGTTTCTCTCCATATTGATCACCTCCACATCGACCATACTGCCCGGTAAAAGCAAAGTCTTATCCATATTGGCATTTAAGAACTTGTCTATTACGGCATCATCAGCCGATAAATTAACTTTAGCAATGGTGTAGGCTCTGGCTGGTTGTATATAATACGTTACCACAGCCTTTTTCTTCTTGTATTCAATTGAATGTGAAATATCACAATTGAAATAGCCTTTAGAAAAAAGGTAATTTTTTAAGTTAATCTCAGATTTTGCTACTTGTTGGGTGTCCAATAATACCGGTGCTTCGCCATAACTTCTTAGAAGTGTCCTAAATCGACTGCTATCGCTCTTTTCAGGGTGTTTTTTAGAACTACCTAAATTGTATAAACCCAAATGAAAATGACCGAGCACAATGATGTTTCGGTTGGGCTTATGCTTGATATACGTTGCTTTGTCGTCGTCTAGTTTGCCCATCACCTTGTTAAACAGGCCATTAGCAGAATCAGAGGTCTTTAATTTATTTTTAATTAAAAGATGTTGTCCTTGGGGAACTAATTTGGTAGTTTTGCAGGAACTCAAAAACATGAATACCACTGTAAACAGAGCAATAAAGCCATGATTAGCAAAGCGAACATTCAATTGGTTAAAAGTCTTCAAGATAAAAAACAAAGACAAAAATATAACCAATTTGTAGTTGAAGGTGAAAAAAGTATTACCGAATTGTTG
>CANFXY010000195.1 GCA_947451105.1 Bacteroidota bacterium
AGTATTTTCCACCTTCATAGGTCTTGAAAAATTCAGTAATAGACGTCGCAATGTTATTGCCCACTTTCTTAACCAAATCGCTTGATGCTTTGTTGCTGGTAAGTTTATGTGTGGCAATGAAATTAATGTAAGCCGTATCGCTCATTTTTTGAAGAGCTGCTTCACTTTCCCAAGTGCTTTGTTTTCTGTTGGTGATTGGCACTCTGCTGCAGGCACTTGCAAATACAAGAGTGACCATACAAATAAATAATTTGTTCATATAGGTGTTTAATTTTTAGAAGTCAAAAAGGATGCCTAACTAATTAGTTCAACTTGTGCTGATAGACCTTGATCAAGCAAAGCGGTGCAAAGGGGCTCTAATAAAGAATAACCGCCAGATTTAACCACGCATTTTCCTTTGTTGTGCACTATCCAAGCGCATTGCTCTGCTTGACAAGCATCGTGTTTGCAATATTTAACCAGGCAATTAATTACGTGCTCAAAGGTGTTGTGGTCATCGTTGTATAAAACTAATTCAAATTCTTCTAATCCTGTGTCCTTTAGCAAGACATCAGATTGTGCTTTTTCATCGTGTTTATGCTGTGAGAATAACATAAGGTTTATACTATTGTCTATGCTTCTTAAGAAGCTTTGCTTTGTTTTCATTTCCAGCCACCAAGCGAACAATGTTTTTTTGGTGGGTTAATACAACCATAATCGCGGCAGCAATACCAAAGGCAATAAACATTGGTTCTTCATTTTTATAGACCAAAACTGCAATTAAGGGGAATGCCAAAGCAGCTAAAATACTGCTAAGTGATACGTAGCGTGTAGAAAATAACACCACAACAAATAATGCAATGCATGCAATTGCTGAAATGTAATGTATGCCTAAAACCATACCAACCAAAGTTGCTATGCCTTTTCCACCCTTGAAGTTGCAATAAATAGGGAAGATGTGGCCCAAAACAGAAGATAAGCCGAACAACAATTGCAGGTTAACAAATTTAATGGTACCGGGATCTACAAATGGTAAATAGCGGACCAAACTCGCAGCGGTTAAACCTTTAATGATGTCTATAAGCAAAACTGCAGATCCTGCTTTTTTGCCCAATACTCTAAAGGTATTTGTTGCCCCAGAATTTCCACTTCCATGTTCTCTAATGTCTAATCCATAAAAGGCTTTTCCTACCCACAAAGCTGTAGGCATTGAGCCAATCAAATAAGATACAATAACTCCAAGACTTATAAACAATAACTCCATTATAGATTCTATTTTTTTAAAGAGATGAAACGCAAAGATAATATAAATTTATTAATTTGGAAATATTAGATGTAATGCGTTGTTAATTATTGTTTTATGTTATTATTCGTCAGGGTCCGCGTCGTTCTTTTTCAAGAAATTGTCTTTGGCTTTTTCACTGCCCACACGCAAGATAAACGACTCATCGGCCATCTTAGTTGCTTCTGCAGTTACAATGGTCATTAACTCGGCATTGTTACTCGCTATCATCATATTGCCGCGCATGTATTCCAAATAAATCCAGTCGCCACCATCGGTCATGATGTAAATGTAAATCTTGTCGCCACTTCTCTTTTTCTCTATGGCTATCGTGGTGCTGAATTGTTTGTTTACCACCATTCCGTTAAACAATGGCATCAAGATACTTCCCGTGGCAATGAACTTCCTTCTGATGCGGTTAAACGCGATGTCAACATCGGTAAATACAAATCCAGTTTTGAATTCACCTTCTCCTGCAATGCTGCCAGTTGCATCCAATGTTTTAATCATTTTATTGGCGGTTTTTTCATCGCTGATCAATTCGGCTATGGCCATTTTATTTTCTTCTGTTTTCAATGAACCACCTGCAGAACCAGCATTTTCAGCGGTCAACATCTTGGTTAATTTAGCCTTTATTTCGGCTGGGAATGGGAAGTCGAGCCACATCATGAGGTTAAACCTAAACGTGCTATCGGTTGCTGCATGTTTGGCCGATCCTGCTGTCATGAAATTCACTTTCGGTGCCACCACATTGAAGTCGTATTTGCCTTCTGAATACACGCTGTGGTCTTTGTCGTTAAACTGTATGTAATTTCCTTTTAAAGCATTGTTCAATAACTTGTCTTCGTTGCCGATTAAGAACGCATCTTTTGCTTGGTCGTAGAACATAATGCCGGTATCCGATTGCAATTCAGGGTCGCTGTAACGGCGTTTTAAGTCGAACAAAATTGGATACACGTGGTTGCTGTCGTTGGCGTAGTATACACCTATCGATAAGCGTTTGTTGTCTTTGTCTCTCGGGTTGCGCACATCAATCACCACGTTTTGCGGATCTACTACATCGGTGTAGCGCAGCCACAAGGTCTCCATTTTTACAAATGAGTGCATCGGTCTAACAAAGCCCATAAATTCAATTGGTCGACGGGTACTGATGATTTCAAACATGCCTTTGAAACCAATTTTCTTGTCGAGTTTTAAAATCTTTTCTTCTGAAATTTTACCATATCCAACCAAATGTTTCTCCTTGTCGATTCGAATACTGTCAACAAACAAAGGTTGTTCTGTTTTGTATTTGTCAATATACCTATAATACCCAGTAGCCGCTAAGTTGTTGCCGCCATGGATAAAGGTTTTACAGTTTTTAATTTCGTGGAATTTGTCAATTTTATTGGCTTCAATTCTTGAGCTGTCTAAACGGTCCATATACGCTTTCTCGCGCACTACCGCTTTGCCATCAAATGGGAATACCCTGCTGTCAGCCACATCGATGTAAGGAATTTTTTCCATGAACAATACATTCTTAACCAAGTCAAATTTGGCGTAATGGCATTCAAATTTCACACTGTCTTTGGCGTCTTGTGGCAAGCCTGCAAACATCGGTTTGATAATGCCCATGCTGGTGCCAGGTTTGATCTCCATGGTTTTCTTGTTCATGTCCCACAAATAATCGTTCATGTTGCTCGAGTATTGGTTGTAAGGGAAATGGGTGTATGCGCCAACAATATTGGTGTTGAAATGTCCCAATCTGGTGTCGAAGTCAACCACACCTTTTACATTGCTGCATTCG
>CANFXY010000196.1 GCA_947451105.1 Bacteroidota bacterium
AAATTGTTTACATTATTTGGCAATAATCTACTTTTCAATTTTTAATATCCAAGCAAGAATACAAAGCCAACAACCCAAAGCTCAAGAGGATTAAACCGGAAAGTCTATTGATCCACACCAAACGCTCAGGGGTAATTTTAGTTTGGAAAAAACCCACCACAGAACTTAAGATTAACCACCACAAAGCAGAGCCAAGAAATATTCCAAAGACCAGTGATAGGGAAGAGGTATAATCTGTTTTTGTTGTGCCCAAACCAAGTCCCGCGAATATGGCGACAAAGGATAATATGGTTACAGGGCTGGTAAGCGTTAAGAAAAAGGTTGAAACGAAATTGCTAAACAAGCCTTTGCTGTCAAGTTTTGCAGCATTAGAGGCTGGTTTGCTAATAAATGATTTTACGCCTAAAAACAGCAAAAACAAGCCACCAATAAGTTTTATCCAAAATGCTTGGGTCAACAGAAAAGCAGAAATGACCGTGAGTCCAAAACCAGCAATGAAGCCATAAACCGTATCAGCCATGGCTGCACCCATTCCAGTAACAAAACCAGAAAGGCGGCCTTCTGCCAAGGTGCGCTTAATGGTCAGCACCCCAATTGGGCCAACCGGTGCGGCTATCGAAAAGCCTATAATTAATCCTTTGAGGAGGTAGTCGAGGGGCATTTGTGGTTAATCTTTTTAACGGTTCCTGTTTAGTCTTGCTGTATCCACTCAAATTCCCCATTTTTCAAATAGATTACACCACCACCGCAGGCTTCGGCTTGGTGTATAAAAATGCCATCGTTAGGCAATTTAATTTTGTCACTTTCTTTTACTTGGTCTTCAGTCATTAGATCTCCTTCCTCACTTACATTATTGAAATAAACTTCCCCTTTGGGTGCTTTTTCAAAAATGCCTACCCAATCCAAATCGTCAAATCCTTGTCCTAAAATATCTTTTCCAAGTCCTAAATACATAACTTTTTTATTTCCAAAAATGACTTTCAATCCGTATTTTGAAATATTCTTATTCAAAACAATTTTTATCGAATCTGAAAGTTCGTCACCGTCTAAATCACCTATAATAAAATTTGGATTATGTTTGGTAGATAAAGTTATAGAATCAACTATAGTCTTGGAAATAGGCAATTTATTTGCTGCTTCTATTTCGGTCTTCTGTTTTTCTATCTGCGTGTTATTGCAGCTTGTTATAATTGAAATCAAAAATATTAAAAGGAACAGTCTTTTCATGCTTTTGGCTTTTGTCTAAAGTATTGATCATCAGAATAACCCAAACCATCTACCTCAACAAAGTCACCGTTCCCTCATAGGTGTATTCTTCGCCATCAAAGGCCGCTACTTTAATCACCCACATATAAACGTCCTGTTGAACGTCTTCGCCGCGCGACTTGCCATCCCATGAGGCATGCTTGTCGCTGCTTTCCCAGAGCTTCTCGCCCCAACGGTTTAAGATTTGTATGTGGAAGGATTTCTCGCCGTTTACAACCGCTTTAAATACGTTGTTGTCTTTCGGTCCTGTGCCCTCAGGGCTAAATGCTGTAGGTACGAACACAGTAACGTCTGGATCGATTTCACGCACCTGGCCTAGGCTGTCTGAACAGGTCAAGCCACCATAAGAAATCGTTGAAGTTAATACCACTCTGTATTTCATGGTGTCGGCAGGGTAGTTGTGAACCGGATTTTTTGCTGTGCTGGTATCGTCAGGATCGCTGCTGCCAAAATGCCAATTGTAGTCTATCGAGGCTGGGCTGATCCAACGTGTTTTGGTTTCGTTAAAGAACCTGAATTTAGGGAAGGCCACCGTGGTGTAATAGCCAGGGTCGCTGCTAAAGCCTGCTTTCGGCATCGGCAATACTTTGATAAAGTCTAATGAGTCTCTGGTAATCGGACAAGTCTCGTTTGCACCCGCACCCCATTTATTGTCTATTCGTAAAACAACATCATACCAATTGCGGTTTGCGGTATCATAACGGATGCCAAGTGGTGAAGCGTTCAAGGATTGGTTTAAGCTCTGCCCATTGCCAAAATCCCAAGTATAAGTCAAATTACTAGAACCGACTGGTTTGCGCACCAAACTTAAGAAGTTAACCACCGCTGGCTCACATTGTAAAACTGGGTCGGCGGTAAAATCAAACTGAGGATAAGGTTCTATCAACAATTGTATGTCGTCTTTGGCTTGCGGACAAACACCCAATTTATCGGTCTTAATGGTCAAGGTAACCTTGCCCGCCATCTCATTGATGCCGGTGTCTTTCAATCCGTGTTTGTAGATACTGATTAAGTTTTTAGCGTCGCTAAATTGTCCATCACCATTGTGGCTCCAAGTAATGGAGTTGGCCCAATTTTTTGTAGCGGTCAAGTTGAAATCTATGCCCTCACATTGTTGGTAAGGCTTCTTGGTGACAATAAGTACTTCGGGTTGCGACTGTATCAATAGGGTTTGAGAATCAGATGCCGTACAAGTGGTTAATGGATTTGAATATTCAAACTTAATGCTGATCGGTCCTTCGTATAACTTGGTTTTGCTGCTGATGCTTGGATTAAATTGACGCATGCTCACGCCTTTGCCTGACCATGTTCCTACATTTCCAACTGGCAATATATTGTTTAAAGTAAACGGTGCTGCGCTTGAACATACCGTATCCGGAACGTCAATTTGTATAATTGGCAAACCGTTTACCAATATTTCGGTGCTATCTGTAACAGGACATCCGCTCGATACATCGGTGAGTTTTACAATGTATTGTCCCGCGCCATATTTAGGATCGAAGTATTTTTTGCTCTTTACAGAATTTTGAATCTTAGGTGCAATATTCGGATTGCTTAAATCTCTTGAACCTGCATATTCAATCGTTTCCCAAGTGCCATAAGGGAATCTGTTGCCGGTGTTTTTATCGACAACAAAACTGTCCAAGGCCATCAATGGATAATTGATACATTGTTTGTTGAATTCAGTGAATTTGATTTCTGGTAAGCGTATAACAAAGACATTGGCAGTATCACAAGTTTGGCAACCGGTAATGGCATCTTTAAAACAGTATTCG